>JAFNIV010000016.1 GCA_017601145.1 Candidatus Brockarchaeota archaeon | reverse complement strand
TGTGGGGAGTTATGGGTTCCCCCCGAAAGGAGCAAAGCTCAATGATTCCTCCAATGAACCCTGAGGAGGAAAAGAGCGTTGAGGCTCAAGGACTAAGTATGGATTCCATACTTAGTTCAGAACCCTATAAGCTTCTTGAAGATGCTAATTTGTATAGCCTGACCCTCTGCCTGAGCGACTCATCAAAACACAAACCTAAACATATAATTAAACTTTTGGCGATTCGCCCTAGAACTGTGAAGTTCTAGACTTTTTCGTTTATTTCATGTAATGTTTTTATGTAGCTAAGGTAACAGAGTTTTAACAGCTAGAAAACGTTAATAAATGGGTACTCATTGCCTTAGACGAGGTAAAAAGGCATTGGAAGAGAAGAGGGTTAAGGTCGCCGACCTTTCACCTTCGTCTAAAAGTGTAAACATAGCAGTAAAGGTAGTAAACGTTGGAGAAACAAGAGAAGTGACAGACAGAATGAGTGGAAAAACGAACAAAATTGCAGAAGCCCTAGTTGGTGATGAAACAGGAACTGTACTGTTAACATTGTGGAATGAGAATATAGATAAAGTAAAGCAAGGGGATACCATAGAAATTAAAAATGGATACGTTGGTTTCTTTAAAGGAAGTATGAGGTTAAACATAGGTAGACAAGGACAAGTTATTCCTTCAGACACAAAGATAGAATCAGTAAATGAAGAAAATAAAATGTCAGAAAAAGACTTCGGTAGATCTGCATCTTTTAGACCAAGGGGAAGGTTTAGAGGCAGGCCTAGGTATTAAAAGAAGAGATTTAGTTTAAAAGATATTTTTAGTTGTTTTTTGAGTTTTTGTTTTCATAGCTTCACTCCCATTTTTTCCTTTATTTTTACTTTTAAGTAGTTAGTGTAAACCTCTTCTAAGTCGGTAGCATGTTTTGTTAACGCATTAAAAGCCTCAAGCTCTGTTTTCTTTTTGTTCTTAATGAACCAGTCGTTTTCATTTAACCAGTAATTGTTGTCGCCCTGCATGTAAGGAAGGTTCATGTTATCTTGAGCCGCTTTTAAATCCTCTTCGGTCATTGGTTCCAGTGCAATTTTCTTTACCTTACCAAAGAACTTATCCACGTCAGAAACCTCAAGACCAATAAACTTAGCATTTGGAGCTGAAAGCATTGAAATATGTGCAGACTGAATTGAACCATATATTATGTTTGCGGCTATTCTTAAACTATAAGGATTTAAGTCTGTAAGTATTGCTATAGGAATTCCATAGTCGCTAAACTTTCTAAGCATTCTTCTCATCCCTCTAGAAGGTTGACCACCTAGCATGGCTATTCCAATCTTCAACTTTTCTGGTATTCCGAGTTCCATTAAGTTCCTGTAGATACCTTCCTTCTCTATTGCTACTAATACTTTTATGTTGGCTTCCTTAATTTGTATGAATTCAACATTCCCTGGAACTGAGTAGCCATCACCTCCTGTCTTTAAACAATTTATTGTCATTTTTGGTTCTTTTAAAGTAATATCTCCGTATAAATATCCCTTTGATTGAGCAACAATCCCAAGGCTTTCTCTACTTAAGTTGTAGTAGACTTCAGCTATTTTTATTATTTCATCCGATTCTGCTTGATTAGCTGGAATAAGTAAAGGATGTCTTGACTTCTGTAGATAGTAATAGTCTCTCTTCGTAGTAGAGAGTCCAATTGTTAATCTTTCAGCAGCTACTCTTGAAAGGAAAGTTAATGCAACAAGCTTCTTAAGGCTTGTTTTTCTATCACCTCTTATATCAACTAAACTATCTCCTAATTCGTAGGAATGAAGGTCAAGGTCAAACTTAACGTTTGTCTTTGTTAGTTTTCTATGTTGAACTACAGGGACTTCTTCTTTTTCTATTTTTTCTTTTAAGTTTTGACCAAATGCCTTTAGTTTATTAAAAACAGACTCTATGGTTTGATTTTCATTCGACATTTTCTGTATTTTTCACCTCCTTAAACAATTTTCTTAAAATACCATTTACATTCACTTTACTACCACCCGTAATTAATCCAACTTCTTCAGCTAAAACTTCATAATAGCCTTTAAAGAATTCATACCTTTTTACAACTGATTCTTGTTTCCTTTTCTTGTACATGTACTCTCTGATCTTTCTTCCAAGTTCTTGAAGCGCAAGTACGAGTTCATCGTGTATTTCTTCAACAGAAGCTACTGCAAACTTTCCAGGACTTGTGTATGGGACTTTGCTTGCTACAAGAGAAGTAACAAAAACAGTTGGTATAACAGGAACACCTTTCTCATTTAATTCCAACCCATAATTTTTCCAATCAATTTCATTAACTGTTTTATACAACAAACAATCAGAAAGATCATATGGTAATGGAACTTTGTTTGCTAATCTTATTACGGTTATTCTTTTTGGATTAGCATAGTTTGCTATTTCTTGCCCGCCTATTGCAACTCCAACTTCAACTTGAAACGGAATTCCTTGATAGGTCCAAGGAGGTCTAGAAACGGCTGCAACGAATTCTGCATCTTTAAACCTATTTTTTAATGCTGCAACTATAGCTTCTTCCCCTATGTTGCTTAAGACCTCTAGTTTTGGCCTTCTTAGTTTTATGTTTCTGGCAACCTCTAGAACCTTATCGGCCTTTATTTGATTCGGAGGTAAGCTATAACTTAACCTGGCAGCCTTTAAGATCTTTTTTGCAGTTTCTGGAGAAATGGAGGTAAAATGTTTTGAAAGGAAAGACACTAAGTTTTTGCAATCCTTATCGACTTCAGCCATCCTTTGCAGTATTCCAGGGTCAATTGAAGAAAGATGTGGTTTTATTTCCTTTGCAGGAGGAGGAATTTTTTCGGTTGTCCTACTTATTGCCAACTCAGACTTTTTACCTTCAATTTTTTTTCTTAAGATAAACGAAGCATGAGGATTTCCTATTGACAACTCTAATATATATCTATCTATTTTATCAGTGTATCTTGCAGGGATGAAAACTTCAACTGATGTTCCATGTTCTTTATTCCAATCTATCTTTTGTTCTTCAAGTACTATTGGTTCATTTTTATCAACATCTATTTTTAAAACAACTCTTGTTGCCTTTTCTTCGCCTTCTATCTTACTTATTATTGTTGCGGGTCTTAGACTTGTTAACTGAGAATACAGAATCACGGCAGAAATACCAACTCCCTGTTGCCCTCTCATTTGTTTCATAGTAAATAGTTTTGACCCAAAAAGTACTTTACCCATTGAAAGTGCGATCTTGTTTGAAATAATACCTATGCCATTATCTTCTACTCTTATCCTGTACATGTTTGCTTTTCTCACCTTTCCAGCTTGGGGTGGAAGAGTGATTTCTTCACTAGTTTCTTCAACTTCAATTATTATTTCAGGAAGTATACTTCCAACTTCAGTAGCATCTAGCGAGTTGTCGGTCATTTCCTTTATGGTTTGAAGTAATGCATGTTCAGGATCACTGAAGCCAAGCTGGTGAAGGTTTCTTTCAAAGTATTGTGCGGGGTTGGCTTCTCGCATTCTTTCTGATTCTATTTTCGCAATTTCCCGTAACTCAGTTGTTTTTTTGCTCAATTCACCACACACTCTTCAACTTACTTAATTAAGGTTTTCTCTTCTTTTACTTAGTTTATATAATAAAAATCTTATAAGGATTAGCAACGAATTTATAGTTACAGTTAGAAATAAAGAAGTTGTGAAAGAGTTTAGAGCAATAGCTGTTCAAGTAAAATGTAATGCGAGAGATTACATGACATTCGAAAACTTTAGGCGCAAGACGGCAAGCCTTTTCGAAAGAATAAAAAGCTTAGTCAGAAAGGATGCTCCGAATTTGGTGGTGTTTCCAGAAGATTATGGAACACCTTTAGTAATAGCTTCTGAAAAGGTAAACGTTGAAAACTTTAGGACTCTTAAAGAAGCTATGGAAAAAACTATAATGAGAAAGCTTCCCTATATTTTTATTAAAAGCTTTTTGCTTAGGGCAAGTTTAGTTAGAAGCATCTTCTTAGCAAACTCAGAAGAAATTTTTCGAAACTATGTGGAAACATTTAGAGAGATGGCAATAGAATACAGTACTTATGTAGTGGCAGGAAGCATAACCATTCCGAGGATAGAAATAAACAACAATGAAGTTAAGCTTTTAAGGGAAAATAAAATTTTTAATACTTCACTAGTTTTTGACCCTAGTGGAAAGATAATTGGGGTTCAAAGAAAGGTACACCTAATAGACATAGAGGGCCCAAAGGGATTAGATATAAGCAGCGGAGATTTAGAGTCAATCAAAGTTATAGAAACAGAGTTTGCGAAAATTGGGATAGCTATTTGCTTTGATGCCTTTCACAATGATGTTGTTGAAAGATTAGTAAAAAATGATGCAGAAATTTTAATTCAGCCTTCAGCTAATCCAGAAAAGTGGACTAGTGCTCAAGAAGAAGACTGGAAAAAGGGTTGTTGGAGCATGGTCCAAAAGTATAATGAACTAAAGTATGGAATAAATCCAATGATGGTAGGAAATCTATTTGACTTAAGTTTTGAAGGAATTTCTTCAATAGTATCAAAAGTTGAAAAAACAAAAGATAAATCAGGATATATAACGAAAGCAAGCAATCCTAATGAAGAAGAAATAGTATATGCAGACTTAGTTTGATTCTTTAAAACTATCTATATTCTTTTTTATCTCATTAAGTTTATGTTCAATGTTTTCAAATCTTTTAAACTCGTTTAACTTTTTGATTATAATTAAAGCTTGTAACCTTAAGTAACTAAAGTTAAATTTTTCTTTAAGGTTAAAAATACCTGAGTTAACTATTGCTCTTCTTAAGTTTTCCTCAGAAGTATTTAGCTTTAAGGCAGCTTCAGTAAAAGTATTGGAGTTGGCAATTGCATCAACAATTTTTTTATCTTCTTCTGAAATACTATTGACTTCTAAAGATAAGTAAATCGAGAGGACTTCGTATATAATTTCTTTAGCTATTTCCTTAAAATCTTCGAAAGTAAACAAGTAATACTCAGGTAGGAGAAGATAGGAAATCCCAAGCTCGCTAGCTAAACTAATTGCTGAAGAATCTGAAAAACCTTTACAGATTAGAAGTGGCTTTGCATTAATCAGTTTTGAATTACTAAAAACTTGTCTAATGTCTGTTACCGAAGCTTTCCCAGATTTTACTTCTACAGCTAACAGATTGCCTTCCTGATCTCTTGCAACGATATCAATTTCTGCAACCTTTACATTGTTAACAACAACTTGCTTTCTTCTTTCTAAAACGGAATAACCTAAACTTTCTAAAATCGAAATCGCAATATCTTCCGTACTTAATCCTTTTTTCATTTAATTCACCTTAGCAAACATCTCATAAGAAGTCTAGTCGATTGATATTTTTAAACATTATTGAAGTAGTAAGTTACTACCTTAGGTATATCGAGTAAAAAACAACTGAGATCCAAACAACTAGACTTGTAAGTATAATTGGGTTAGAAATAGTTTTTCTTATTATTCCTATTTCTTTCTCTTCCCTCGAAATAGAAGTAAATTCTAAAACAACCAGTGCTACAATAGGGATAGTGAAGAAAAGGAGAATATTTGAGTATGGAGAGTTAATTGTATAAAGTGAATATGATATTATTATTAAAGTTGAGAAAATAGAAATTCCATGATCTACGGTACTTAAGTTATAAGACTTTAAAGATGTTCTATGGAGACTTGGACTGTTAATGACAACTAATTCTTCTCTTCGTTTCGCTAGAGCAAAAAGCATAGCAACATAAAAGACCCCCATAATTAGCCAAGGGGAGATATAAACCCCAATGATTTCACATCCAGCTAATGATCTTAAAATGTAGTTTAGAGACACACTAGTAACGTCTAGCCATACGAAGTCCTTTAAGAAGAAAGAATAAATAAGAGAATTTATAAAAAGAAATAACGCTAGAGTAAGGAACTGAATACTAACAAAGTATGAGGCAAAAAGAGAAAATACCAACAAAATAAGAGAAAAAAGAAGAGCTGAAGTTTTGCTTATTTTACCACTTGCAACCGGTCTATTTTTTTTCCTTGGGTGAAAAACATCAAATGGAGCATCTTTGATATCATTAATTATGTATCCTGAACTAGATACTAAAGAAAGTAATAAAAAACCAAGAAATAGTTTAGGGTAATAGTTGAAATTGAAAAGATTTCTACTAAAAAATATGCCAGCAAATATTAATAAGTTCTTATACCAATCATGAACTCTTAACTCAAGCATGTAATATTTTATCTTCACTTCTTAACAAACCTCCTTACTAATAACAAAACAATAGCAGAAGCAAATATAATTATTAATATGACCCAAGATATTCTAGAAATGTTTGTTCCTGGCGTGCTAATTTCAAAATCGAGCATAACTTCAGAAGAGTTTATAGGAAGCTTTATTTTAATAAATGGTATTCTCCAGTTGTATACTGGTTGAACCCAATGCCAGTTTATGATAGCGTTTGGTAGCTTAGGATAGTACGTACTTATTGGAACAGGCTTACCATTAACTTCAGCCATAAACCCTGGAAAGTTAACTTGCCTAATTATTAAGTAGGAATCGTTACTCAAAACTTGACTAACTTTAATTTTAATATGATCTATAGAAAAGTTTACAAAGTCAACTTTTCCTTGACCTTCAATAAAAACAATGTCCGAAAGATTAACTTTTCTAAATACAGCATACAGACCATTGTAGTATTCTAGTCTAAAATCGTTTGAGGTATTTAGTACATTAATTAAATTAGAGTCAAAAATTGCTACGTAACTGATACCTAACTCATTCATTAGATTTAGCAACAAATTTTTATCTTCTATAAACTTATTAATTTCAAAGCCAAGAAGGTAACCGCCTTCAGAATTTGCGTATGGGTTTGTTATATAGTTTGTTCCAAAGCAACCACCTATTGAAGGACGATCTAACGTAATAGTAGCTACATAAATATAGTGAGAAGTTTGAAAGTTTACGTTATCTCCTAAATCCAAGGTATCCTGAAAAAGAATATAAGTATTGTTTGGAACATTTAACTTTGTCCAATTTATAAGGTCATCTACTTTATTAAAGCCAGGATAATCAGAAGTTAATTTGAAAACTTTCTCTTTGTTCCAAGGATATAAAAGGTCAGTAGTTTGTAGTTGAGCGTTCAATGAGGAATTTATTATTAAAAAAGCAAGTAGTCCAACGACAACAGAGTATACAACTGAAAAACTTGATGCTTTTGACAAAGAGTATAGCTTACGGGATAATCTTGAGAAACCTAATGCAGACAAACTAAGTACTAGTATTCTAGCAGGTGCGCTGAACTTAGAATAACCAAAGTTCCTTGCAAATGGGAGTATGTTAAGGAGATTTAATTGTATTGGTCCTAAAAAAACAACATAAGTGTCTGGACCAGTTGCCAAGAAACCAAGAAGAGAAATCAAAGCTAAAGAAAAAGAAACAAACAAGTCATCCGAAGAAAGTAGTAAGATCAATGAAACAATAACCGCAATTATAAGTCTTAACCCAACGTAGCCATCATTTAAACTTGCAAGAGTTATAACTTGTAGAAAAAGAATAACAGTAGAAGAAGTAATAGAAGGGTAAGAAATCTTGCCTTGGACAAAAACATATGAAAAAGCTCCTATACAATAGAAAATTAGGAGATACCAAGGGAAGCTAGTAAAAATTTCTCCAAAAATTGAAGGACCAGTAGACCACGTAATGGCCGGAAAGCTATGGTAAGTTGACAAAGTTTGAAACAATGGTAACATCCAAAACGCAGCCATACCCAAAGAAAGAAAACCAGCTGAAGCAAACTTTAACAAAGGAGGAGTTTCTAGTACAATGAAATTTTTTAAAAGACCTTTCTGTTTAATTGAAAAAACTTCTTTCAGTAGCTTGATCGATAAAAAGAACCACAACAATGTTGCCATATATGCTGCAGAAATCCCCATCATAACATGTGTTAATACAGCCATGAAAAACATTAAGGCAGACATCCCAGTTAATAAGAGAACTTTTGGTAAAGATTTTGAGGCAAAAGAGTACGCTAAGAAAGCAACACTAAAAAATGCAAATACCATTCCTAATCTTTCAGGCCACATTCCTATGTAATACATTTGTTTTAAACCAGCATCAAACCATGTTGATTCTTCAACAAAAGTTGTAATAGAAAGCAGTGAAGATACTATTGCTGCAATTTTATCTTCTGTTAATGCATGAACAAACATATAAACAGCTGGAGCAAGAAGAAAGTATGCAAGGAAAAAAGCTATCTTGTAAGCCAACAAAAAGTCTATTGACCTAAAAAACAAATAGTAAATAAAAGAAACGAAGACACTCATGCCTGGATTGTAGTATAGGTTGAATACCCAACCAAACTCGTTAAATGGATCCCATTCCAGAATATTTAGTTTTGGAAACATGTAAAGTGCTGTTAAATAGGCATTAACGTAATGAACAGGATTATCCCAGCCTGGAATCATACCTTTTAAAAATATAGTTTTGACAGATAAAAATGTGTAAAGGAATAAAAAGAGTAAAGAAAATATTTCAAAGTGATTTTTTGTAAACTCAAACACAAACTTACTTGTTGACTTCTTTAACATCTTTGCTTTCCACATATTTAAGTTGTTAATACTTATAAAAATTGCTTCACTAAAGAACCTTAACTATCATTTCATCTATATTCTTTAACATTTTTTGAAGATAATCAGGTAGACCTTTAGTTCTCGTAGAAACAAATCCTTTAATTAATATTGAAGTGGCTTCTTCTTTTGAAAAACCTTTGCTCATTAAATAGTTAACTTCGTCTTCGCCTATTTTTCCAATGGCAGCTTCATGAGTTAGTTCTGTGCTGTCTATATTGCTTTCTAATTCAGGAACAGCATATATTTTTGAACTTGGACTTAGAATTAAGCCATTACATTCAAGATGTCCTTTAGTATACTTTGAATTTGCTATTAACTTTCCTCTTGTTACTATCTTTGCATTATCCTTTGAAATTGATTTTGATACTATTTCGCCTCTTGAATTTTCTCCATTAAGTACAACTTCAGTCCCAATATCAACTATAGAATTTTTTGAAGCCACTACTGTAGAGTAAGAAAAGGCTCTTGCATTTTTCCCTTCTAAATAGATTCTTGGAAAAGTCTGTAAGGTTAAAACACTTCTAACGTTAATGTAATAATTTATGAATTCACCTCCTTCTTCAACAATTGCAGCTGTTCTTGGTCTTACATGCGTTTCTTTGTTCCACGAATGTACCATCGTAAAAGTTACTCTAGCGTTTCTTCCAATGAAGAACTCAGAAATGCCTATGTGTAAACCTACAACTTCAGGCATTATTGTACAACCAGTTATTATGTTAACACTTGAATCTTCCTCTGCAATTATTATGTTGTGTGGAGCTTGAACCTCAACGTTGTTCATAAACAAACACGATTGAACAGGGTAATCAACCTTTGTACCCTTTCTTACAATAATAACATAGCCAGCTTTTTCAACCAATGAAGCAAAAGCAGTGAATTTGTCTGAATCAACTGAAAGAAGGCTCCACAACTTTTCTTTAACTTCTTCCATTTTCAATGCATCTTCAAGAGAATATATTTCCAGCCCCTTTGTCCTTGACTTAGTGTATATTGAGGAATTGTTTAATTGAAAGTACGAACCAGATCTACTAGATTGATCATATGAAAAACCAACTTCTTCTGCCTTTTTAATTATTTTTTCATCAAGGTTTTCAAATCCTATTTTTTCCTCCAATGCCTTAAAGGATCTAAACTGTGATAGGTCTATATCTGGGCCATAAAGGCTTAGTTTATTTAATGCTTTCTTTGCTCTTTCAATTAATTCTTCTTTCTTTTGCATTGAACACACCCATCAAAACCCAAAGTTGATATATCTTTGAAAACATCAACTGCATTACCATAACACATAATTTTTCCATTTAACATGACATAAGCCCTTGCATCAGGTATATACTTTATTACGTTTCCAGTATGAGTTACAACCAGTGCAGAAGAACCTTCAGAGAGAAGTTCTTTAATTGCATAACTTACTATTTTTACATTTTCAACATCAACTCCAGAGTCGGGTTCGTCAATAAGAGCTAGTTTTGGTCTTTGTACAAGTAACGTTAACAATTCAACTCGTTTCATTTCACCTCCACTAAAGTTAACGTTTACATCTCTTTCTAGGAGTTCTCTTACGCGAAGGAAGTCAATGTAATATTCTAAGGTTTCTTTAGGAGTTCCATATTTCTGACTGATTAAAGTCAGCAAATCCTTAAGCAAAAGACCCTTTATTTTTGGCAAATACTGAAAAGCTATTCCAACTCCAATCTTTGCTCTTTCTGTCAACGAAAGCCTTAACAAATCCCTTTTGTTAAACAGGATACTTCCATTTTTAACTTCGTATTTTGGGATGCCAATTATTGTATTTAGTAAAGAGCTTTTACCAGACCCATTTGGGCCTGTTAAGAAAGAGAGCTCTCCTTCTTCTAGAAATAAGTTAATACCTGAAAGTATTTCTCTTTCTCCTACATTTACAAATAAGTTTTTAATTTCTAGTAACATTTAGTTGTTACAGGCTTTTATGTTGGAGGCCTAAGTTTTAAATATTTATTTTTTATTTCATTACCGAACCTTTTTTAAGTATTGTAAAAATTTTATCTCATTTGCCGTTGTCAGCAGTTTCGAGACAGGTAGGTTTAAATAGAGGTTGATTACTTTATTCTTAATGATGTCTGAAGAACTGCTTAGACCAAAGGATGTTGCAAAGATATTTAACATCTCAGTTAAGACTCTTTGAAAATGGCAAAAGAAGGGGATTATTAAGGCTATTAGGCTTCCAACACTAAGAGTGAGGTCGAAAGATTATGGAAGCAGTTAAAAGCTACAGAATCCCAGTAGAAGCTCCAAAGGATTTAATCGAAGAATACTTTCAAGTTAAGCAAAGAGCTTTAGACGCGATATTCTTATATGTTAAAATTTCTAAGAAGGCTCACCTAAGCCTCAGTAGAGAGGATAGGAAGAAGCTTAGAGATGAGTTACTAAAAAACTGGAGGTTTTCAAAGCATTATGTTGATTCAGCAATAAACTCTGTCATAGGGCTTGTTAAGAGCTGGATAACATTATATAATAGGGGGAGAGCTGAAAGTAAGCCTAAGATAACTAAGAGAACAGTCTACATCAAGAGTACTCTCTTCAGCTTCAGAAATGGTATACTGAAGATAAGCATAGAGCCTAATAAGCGGTATCTTGAGGTTGACTTAACAAAGTACGACTGGATCCCGAGTGATTTTGATAGAGTTGGTGGACTACTTATGACTGAGAAGGAGCTGACAATCACAGTTAAGAAGAGCGTTGAGCCCAAAGCTGAGAAGTGGGCTTCATTTGATGTTAACTTAACGAATGTAACGGACTTCATAGATGGCGAGATTAAGCGCTATGACCTAAAAGAGCTTTACCACATCCACAGAGTCTGTGAGAACAAGCGGAGGAGAATACAGAGGTTATCAAGGCTTAAGCCAGAAACATCAAAGAGGTTGCTAGAGAAATATTCTAAACGTGAGAAGAATAGAGCCAAGGACTTCATGCACAAACTAACCACACAGATTGCGAGGGAGCTCAAGGAGAAGAACTGTGGAGCAATCATGGAGAGACTTAAGAGCGTGAAGTATAAAATTCTAAACCACTCAAAGAAAATGAACCGAAAGCTATCAAAGTGGAATGCAAGAACATTCCAGTTCATGCTTGAATACAAACTTAAATGGCTTAACTTACCAACAAAATATGTTAATCCTAAAAACTCATCTAAAACCTGCCCTCTCTGTTCTGGAAGCATGGCTTCCTATCTGGGCAGGATAATGAAATGCGAAGAATGCGGATTAGCAATGGATAGAGACGTTGTAGTAGTATTGAACCTTCAGATGCGGGGAGAAGGGTTCCCCCAAAGAGCCCTCGATGAAATAATAGAGAGGGAAGGGTTGAGTAGGAATGAAACATCATCTATCTCTACTTAACTCAGAACCCAATACTAAGGAGATACGAGTCCTTAAGTGAAGAGATTAGAAAATCCTAATTGTATTTAGAGGCCAAGATGTTGAAAAGGCCACCTATTAGTTAAATTAAAAAATTAAACTCGATAATGAGTAGACTTAAACTTGTAAAAAACTTCTAATAGTAAATTATAATAAGGTAGGAAAAAGAAAGAAACTTTCGAGAAAGATTTTCATTCGTTTAATAAGTATTAAAAAAAGATCATTTAGAATAAAAAGTAGAATCAATCTTTAACAGTTTCTAACATAGATAATGCATTCCAAATTCTTGTACGAGAAAGCATTGGAAGATTTGGATCCTGATTAGCTTCTTCTAGTAACTGGATAGCAGAAGCAGCTCTAACACCTGGACTTAAGTCTTTTTTAAGTAAATAGTCTTGCGCTTCCTTAATAAGCTTCCTAACACTCTTTGGTGTTGCAACATCCGTTTGAATTAACTTTAAAATTTCAATTGCTTTAATTACTTTTTCTTCATTTAACTCTGCTTTTTTCTTAGTTTTTACACTCATTTTTACACACCACCTCAGCAAAATGCTTATTTCTTGCTACAACCACAAAATAGAGGCATAATTAAAGATTGTCCTCGATGAACGAAGATAAGGTAAAAGAAATGGCAAAGCTACTACTTTCTGGAGCAATTATGCTTGCTGAACAATGCCCTGTGTGCGGGGCACCATTATTCAGACTTAAAGATAACACCATAAAGTGCCCTTCTTGTGGTTATACAAAAACAGAAAAGAAAGAAATCAAGCCAAAAAATACGATAGGAACAGAAAAAGAAATTTTAGCTAAGAAACTTGAGTTGCTACTTCAGAGCCTTGAAAAATCGCAAGATGTAAATGAGATTAGAACAATTTTAGAAGCAATAAGGATTATTCATGAACTGATTAAAGAAACATAAAAATAAGTTTATAAGAATTATGTAAATAAAAAAGAATTATTAAATAATGAACGATCTGAACTACCAAAATATGACAAGAAAAGATGTGAAAACCCTTAGCAGCTTTTTTTCATCAGAAGAAAACCAAGGAATAAGAGTAATAGTTGATGAAAGAGAAA
Organism: Candidatus Brockarchaeota archaeon; assembly: GCA_017601145.1. Lineage (GTDB taxonomy): Archaea > Thermoproteota > EX4484-205 > EX4484-205 > JAAOZO01 > JAAOZO01. The sequence continues at coordinate 26,026 of JAFNIV010000016.1, read as the reverse complement.
AAGGCTCGGGAGTAGTAGAAGAACTTAAACTACTAAAAGCCAACATTAAGTATGCAATGCTTGACGTTGGGGACTATGTTGTATCAGAAAATGTTGTAATAGAAAGAAAAACTACTAAAGATTTTTCAAGTTCCATAGTAGATGGTAGGCTATTTAACCAAGCAAAAAATCTAAAAGAAAGCTATCCTCAACCACTTATAGTAATAGAAGGAGAAGATGTGTATGAAGATTCTAACTTACGTCCAAATGCAGTTACAGGAGCGTTGATCTCACTGGCTGTAGATTTTTATATTCCAGTTTTATTCTCTAACTCACAAAGAAATACTGCACAAATTATACTAAAAATAGCTGAAAGAGAACAGTTAAAAAATAAAAAGGCGGTGAGAGTAAGGGAGCATAAAAAACCAATGGATATAAGAGAATTTCAGATATACCTTTTATCGGGTTTACCATACATCGAGAGAACTCTCGCTGAAAGACTATTGAACAAATTTAACAGTCCGATAAATGTGTTTAATGCAAATATAGAAGAGCTTATGACTGTTGAAGGAATAGGAAAAACAAAAGCAACGAAAATAAAAGAAGTTTTAACCCAACCATGGAACAAGACTTAGAGTAGCTTTATTTTTAAGCTCTTACATACTATTGCCAAAGCACTTTTTACAACTTGATCTTTTTCTTTTGTTCCATCTATTTCAATAAGTTCACCTTTTTTTACAAACGACTTGTAAATATTTCGTACTCTTCCTAAAAAGCGAACACTTTCATACACACTTATATTTGACCTTCCTTTTTTTCTTATTCTTCTAATTGCTACAGAAGGCGGGACGTCTATGTAAATTGCTAAATCTGGAGCAAGAGCAAACTTATTGATTGTCATAATCCATTTTAAATCATTTAACAACGCACCTTGATAAGCATAAGAAGAATGAACGTACCTATCAAGTATTACGTTTTTTCCTTGTTTAATATACGGAATTATTTCTCTTGATAAATGTTCTAGCCTATCTGCTGCAAAGAGTAACGCTTGAGAGTGTGAATCTAAGGGTATTTCTCCTCTAAGAAACCTATGGATTATGCTACCAATTTTTGTGTAGGTAGGTTCAAAAGAGTAGTAGATTGGGACACCCTTTGAAGAAAGAAATGAATAAATCTCTGTTGAAACTGTAGTCTTTCCACTTCCATCTATACCTTCTATGGCTATTATCTTACCTCTTTTCTTAGACGTCAAGGCTTTACGCTAGTAATAAGAGGAAAAGTTCATAAACATTAACTTTGTAACCGAAAGTAAAATGCTAGACTTTATAGGGGAAATAAGAGACACTGTACATAAGTATGTAAAGTTTACGGAATTGGAAAAAAAGATAATAGACACACCATATTTCCAAAGGTTAAGAAGGATAAAACAACTAGCTTTTGCTGATTTAACGTATCCTTGCGCAAACTACTCAAGATTTCCGCATTCAATAGGCGTTATGCATATAGCCTGGAAAATGGCTGAAAAGCTTAAACAGAAGAAATTGATAAACGAAGAAGAAATTCAAAAGATCAGAGTCGCAGCTATGTTACATGACTTAGGGCATGGACCATTTTCTCATATGTTTGAAGAAATATTGAGTGAAAGAAGGAATTTAACCCATGAAGACTTAACTATATGGCTTATCGAAAATACTGAAATCTCAGACATATTGAAAGAAAATGGCTTTGAAGTTAGTGAAATTTCTAAATTGTCGATTGGAAAAAGCGATAAGAACCAGCCTTATATGAATCAAATAGTTTCAGGATATTTTGATGCTGATGTAATGGATTTTTTACTGAGAGATTCCTTGCATACCGGAGTTGAATATGGAATTGTAGATATTGACAGAATAATAGATTCCTTAGAAGTTTTAGATAATAACCTAGCTGTAGATTATGCAGCACTTTATGCTCTAGAATCATTTTATTTTGCGAGATACATGATGTTTAAAGCAGTTTATTTTCATAAAACAGTAAGAGCAGCCGATGTAATGATATCTAAAGCTATGTTCCTTTCTGATGACAGAATAGGATTAACTTCTTTCAAGAATCCTGAGGAATATCTTAAGCTTGTTGATGACTATGTTACTAATGAAATACTGAGGCTAAAAGATGAATCAAAGGAAATAAAGCTAGCTAAAGAGCTAATATTAGGCCTAAACAACAGAAACTTATTCAAAACAGCTTTAGAAGCAATAATGCACCATGAAAATAAACACTTCTCATCACTAGTTGGAAATCCAAAAGTTAGACATAGCATTGAAAAAGAAATTGCGGAAAAAGCAAAGATAGACGATAACTATGTTATTCTCGACCTGTCTACAGTTCCTTCTTTACCATTTAGACCATTTTTTGAAAAAAGAGAAAGAACTGGAGCAGAGTACATCCCCGTTGTAATAAAAAAAGGGCAATCTATATCCGTAAAGTCTTTGCTTGACGTTTCTCCAATTGTTGAAAATCTTAGAGGTTTTGTAGACATAGTAAGAGTTTACACAACCTCAAGCTACAGAGAACAAGTAGCAGAAGCAGCGAAAACAATTTTTGAAGAGGGGACATACCTTACGAAGGTTTCTTTTTAAAGGCTTACTACTATTTCGTTTTCTTCCTCAGCTCTTATAAGAATATGATCTTCAATTTTCAGCCAATCATTATAAGATAGTAAACCATAAGGTATTCTCGAAATAGCGCAACCACTAGGAACAATAATGTCTGGCTTGTAAGTGAGTATAGCAATTGGCGCAGCAAGATTTTTCTTGAGTGCATATATTATGTAGCTTCCAACAGTGCTTCCGACTCCAAATGGCATTAATAGGACTTTATCTTTTATAGACTTTCCGTATAAACTATTTGATGAATCTATTATTACACCAGTTTTTGGGTCTACTCCACCAAGAAATGAAATTGGAACAGAACTCTTTAAAGTTTCTCCGCTAAATTTTTTAAAAGAAACCCACTTAACTTTAAACTTTTTTACTTCAGACATCCATAATTTCACTTTTTCGTCTTATACCAACTTCAACCTTTAAAACATTTCTTAGATAATAAGCACCTTTAATTGAGTTTGTTATCACTTTTCTATAATTTCTTGAAATAATTCCACACCATAAGATACATGAATCAGATACTAATTTTATATTCTTATCATTTAGTTCCTTTGAATATCTTTTCTCTGCTTCAACTTTTACTTCTTTTGGCACAAAAACAAAAATGAACTTATCTCTTTTTCTATTGAGCTTTAACAAATCTTCTACTTCTTTAAAACTGAAATGAGGACAGCCTAATAAAATTGCATCTTCTTCGTTTTTTAGATTTTCAAGACTGCTTTTTGCTGTGTTTATTTCTTCTTCATCAATGGATAGACTTTGCATTTGGCTTATATGTTCTTTACTAACAGAAATAGGCGTTACATCTTCAACTACAACTAAAGGAATAACTCCACTGGTACCCACTGAAGCTAAAAACTCAATTAAGTTGTATCTACTTTTGAATAAGTTAGGAACCAACGGAATACTATCCTTCACAACTTTTCCTAAAACAAATCCAGCCAGACCAGCATCTACTTCGTCCCTTAATTTAAAGTTAAAATTAACTTTAACTTTTGGAATTCTATTCTCTTCTAAGTGAACTCCATAATAAGAAGTAATGCCTAGAATGGCAGAAGCTAAAGCAGTTAAACCACTTTCTTTATTACTCCAAGCACCTATTACAGAATTAGTATAAAGAACGGCATTAGATTCAGCCCAAGCAACATGATCACCTTTTTTAGGTATGTTACCAAGCAAGTAAGGAATACAAGATAAAGTTGGCTTTGCTCCAAGCTTTTTAAAAATTTCTACAATTTCCAGTTGTTTTTTACAAGTTTCACTATCACAATCTTTTTTTTCCAGCTCACAAAATCCAGGGTTTATTGTTGTAGAAACTGTAATCTTTAAGCCAGAACTCAGAAGTTCTTTGAGAAGTTCTAACCCCTCTTCTCCTATGTTGTTGTAAGAAATTCCTGAAATATGTGCACTACTTATTCTTATGAATCTTGGTTTTAAACCTTCAAGCTTGAATGGAACTGAAATTAATTCTAGTAAGTCTTTCTTATCGATCAATTAATTCTCGCCTTTTTATACTTAGTCTTATCGATATCCTTTAATGTCAAATCCAAACCCCATTTTATTGTTGTTTGATCAACTTGGTTCGCAGAAGGATCTAAAGTCGAACCACGTAAGCCGTCTATCCAAACTATTTGATTTCTTCCTTTAAGTCTAGTAGCTATAGCAAAATCGATATCTTCGTAACTACTTACATCTATATCATCATCAACAACTATAACACCTTTCACAGACCTATGTTCATTTAAAATAGTTATTATTGTTTCTTTTCCATCGCTCTCATTTATTTTTTCTATACTAACAACAGCATGAAGCCACCCACCAGAGCCAGGAGTAAGAGTTACATCCCTTACTTTTATTCCCTTTTCAGTTAAAGCATGCTTGATTGCAGCCATTCTTGGGAAGCCCATTAAAAGTTTATGTTCTAAGCCACCAGGCAAAATAGCATGATAAATCGAGTCATCTCTTATGTAAATTCTTTTAATTTTTACAACTGGTTGCTTGCGTAGAGCATCGTAAGTTAAAAGGATATCAGCCATTCGTTCTTCTGCAAACTCATCTTTTGATATTTCTGCTAAAATTATGTATTCAGTTTCTGTAGGAACTATAAAATTTTCTGTTATATCTTCCGTCACTTCGATTTCTGCCGACTTAAGTTTTGAAGCTAAAACTAGTTCTGATACTCCAAGTGGAAGAGTTGTTGCAGCAGATAAAAGAAGTGAAGGAGAAGTACCGATTAATATTGCAACTTCTGTATCCTTTCCATCTCTTCTATTTTTTTCGTATATTTTGTGTAGATGTCTTCCTTCGACCATTCTAATTACAAGATTTTTTTTATTTACGACTAATAATCTATGAATTGATGCATTTATGTAATCTAGTTCATCATTTTTTGCTATAACAATTGAACTTGTAATATATGGCCCCTTGTCTCCTTCAAAGTATTGAAAGAAAGGCATTATTTTTCTGTTAAGTTCGTTAATTTCTAAAAAATTGTTCTTTACGTTTTGCTTCTTAATATGAAGTTTGCTTCTTTCGGCCAACGTTTCTTTTATTGCTTTTGAAAAAGTGTCAAGAAGGTCCTTTTCACTGCATTTTAACGCATAAGAAAGTATTTGTTTACTTGAAAAAATGTTGGAAACTAACGTATTCTTTTCGCCAAAAGGTTCATCAATCCATATCGGTGTATTCATGTTATTAAAGATAAGCTTAGAAACTTCAGAATCGCTTGAAAACGGCCCTTTCACTAGCTTTAATGATGGCAAACCCTTAACAAAGTCCTTAAGCCTATTACTTGACATAACCAAACATGTTGAATGTTGTACTCATAAAGTTTTTCATGTCAGCTATTAGTAGGTCTTCGTTATTGTAAAAACCTTTTAGTTGCTTCCGTATCCAGCTTGGTAATTTACCAAAAATTCTTTGGTCTAAATACCTTTCATCAATAAGAACCATGATTCCAAAATCGCTTGGGCCTCTTATAACTCGACCTAAAGCTTGAGAAACTTTTATTACTGCAGGATAGACATAAGCGAAGTCTATACCTTTTCCTTTATCTATGTCTTCTATGATCTTTGAGAATCGCTCTAATCTAGGTGTAGGTTCTTGAAATGGAACACCAAAAACTATTGCATTCTTTACATCCTTCTTTTCAAAATTTATGCCTTCACTTGTTCTACCACCAAGTACAGCGATAAAAACAGAATTTGGTGAACTTTCTTCAAAATCTTTAACCAATAGACTATGCTCTTCGCCACTTATCTCCTTTGATTCGTAAAATATTTCCTTATCTACTAGATTTTTTAAATTTCGGGCTAAAAGCTCAGATAGTATTTCATAACTGGGTACATAGAGGATACTTTTACCATAAGTTGAGTTAATTACTTTAGCTATTTTTTCTACAGAAGAATAATACATAGTATCGTTTCTTTCATTAAACTTCGTTGTGAGGTTAGTTAAAATTCCAAGAAATACTCTACCGTAATCTCTTAACTCAACATTAAAAATCTTGTAATGACTTCTCGAAAAGCCAATTATTTTTGCATAATCGCTAAACCACTCAAGAGTCCCAGATAAGTGTATAGAAAAATCAAAGTTGTTAATGAGTTTTCTTGCTTCTTCCATTATTTCTGGTTTTACAGCACCAAAAGACTTTTCTTCATCGTCAAACTGAATAAATAAATTTTTTGTTTGTTTGGAGTTTATGAATTCCAATAGCTCATTAAAATTTTTTAGCGATTCATCTATTGGAAGCTTGTTCTTTATGACAAGTTTTTCAAGTTTTTTCAAATCTTCTATTGCCAATTGAAAGAACTTACCAAGTTCTACTTCTGGAAGCTCTTTTTTGATAAGATAAAGAAAGGTTCCTAGAGGAACTTCTTTACTTTCAATGACTTGTTCTGAAGCTTTTAAAAATAATATGACAACTTTCTCTAGTACTCTAAGTCTACATCTTCTTGAAAAGAGCAGAAGTTCTTTCAGATCACTTAGACTTATTTTTCTCGTCTGCTCACTATACATTGAGTACGGAAAGTTGTGGGAGTTATGAACTAATATACTGTTTGCAAAAAAATTGTGATAGGGAATAACTGAAAAATCAAAAAACATTTCAGTATTTCCAAATTTAATGTCTTCTATTTCTTCAAAAAACAAATTGTTCTCTTCATCTTTTACTAAAACTTTACAATTAGGCGATAAAATCTTCGCTTGCAGCCATTCTTCGCCACGCTCGCACTTAGCAAAAAGCTTTGTACTTGGAGTTACTATCAATTTATGAGAACTCTTTAGCTTAATCACAATCCCTTTGCTAAATGTGGCGTATGCAGTTTTAACTTTACTAATAGATATAGAATTGTTCTTATAAAAATTTACAGAAGTCAATGTTATATACTTGGGAAATTCTAAAACATCACGATAAAGGTGCTTAGCAGGAATGAGACCTTCACTTGTTTCAATCAGGGAGTCTCCAGATACGCACTCATCTATTACTAATCCTATTTTTTCTCTATGGAACACTAAATCTAGCAATTCATCTCTTAATTTAAAATTAAACATGTAAGGATACGGTAGAATAACTACTTTTGCAGAGCTAATCAACTTCCTTGCAAGAAAATACGGGCATACATTAAATTTGCCCCCCATGTTAAGCAGGTCTTTACTGCTTATTACTCCTTCAAGTTTTGGATTAAAATTTGGCAATTTTATAAACAAAGGACAATTGTTCTTGCTAAGTTTACAGAATGTCTCTAAACTAATTGAGGGAAGTACCTCTCCATACCTGAGACAAAGACTTTGTTTGCCTCTTATTTCTAGTACAGTAAAGTCAGAATTGGATATTTCGGCCAATTTTCTTGACTCTTTTACCACTTCTTCAGCTTCTCTATGTGTTCTAACTAAGTAGAACACGCTAGCGTCATTAAGCTTTAGAGCAATAAAAAGACCAGATAAGACAGAAATTGTTTTCCCAAAACCAGTGGGAGCATTAACAATCAAATGCTCATTATTTAAGGAAGTTTCAAGAACGGCTTGAGCAAGACTAATTTGGCCAGGATGCGGTTCGTAAGGAAAGATTTCTCTTATTGACTTTAGCATTTTTAACTTACAAAGGGACTAAAAACATTTTTAACAACCAACTTTTTTAGGATACTTTTAAGTTTGACTACTATATTACTAGACAAGGAAGAACTTGAAAAAAACAAATTAATACAGGCAAATTCTCGTTACTTAGTGATCTTAAGCAAGCTTAAATTCTATAAAACATTGGTTACATTCCACTTCGTTTCAAGTGAACTAAAGAGAGGAAAAAAAGGAATAGTTGTAACCCCAAATAGGACAATTCCAATTGAAATACTGATAGAAAAATTTTTAAACACAAAAGAACAACTTTCAAAACTATTAGTTGTTTCGTTAACTGACTTAAACCAAGAGCTTGCTTTCTTTAAAAAACTACCGATCTTTTTATTACGCAACAAGATTGACTTTTTATTTTTTGATGAACCCTCTGAGAACTACTATTACTACATATCCAAAGATGCGATGGATGAAGAAAAATTTAGGAACAGCACAAAAATGTTTCTATGGGAGAGAGCTTTCTTAAAAGAGATCTCTAAAAAAAACAATTTATCTGTTTTTGAATCTTATAGTATTGTAGAGCAAGGTACGCTAAAAACTGAACAACCCATATTAAGAGATTTGCTTGAAATTTGGCCAGATGTTATAATTGAGGTTGAAGTGAATAAAGAAATTTACTTGAACTTCCTTTATGGTGGTAACAGAAATAAGTTTAAATTAATTTTTAAAGAGAAAGAAGGAAAAATAGAGCTAGAGCAAAGGACATAAAAATGATAGGAATAAACTTTTACACACTAATTAACGCTTTAATAAAAGGATACATATTTATGGCTCCAGCCTTAGTCGCAAATGCTAGTGCCGTTATTTTCAAAGGAATTTATCCGATAGATCTTGGAAAGAAATTTATAGACTCTGAGCCAATTTTTGGTAAGAACAAGACTATAGGAGGATTTATTGGCGGGGGATTAACAGGATTTTTAATTGGAGTATTAATTAATAGAAGCATAATACTTAGTGTCGCACTATCATTCGGAGCCTTAACTGGAGACCTCATAGGAGCATTTATTAAACGAAGACTAAAAATAAAGCCAGGTCAACCATTCCCACTACTCGACCAATATGATTTTGTTTTTGGCGCTCTTATATTTTCCTACCCAATAAGTCAGTTAGATATATATGCAACGATAGCATTCCTTTTTACAGTTCCTTTGATTCATCTATTTACTAATGTTGTAGGATATATTATTAAGATAAAAAGAGTCCCATGGTAAAAATAATAAAGAGTGAAGAGTACTTACTTCCATGTGCTTATCAAGTAAAGCAAACCAACAACAAGAATTACAGATATAAATACTAAGGCAACTTCTGACTTATTTGAAGGTGTTATTTTATCAAGCCGATCATATAAAAATTTCATACCATAAAGACCAGAAAAGTAAAGAGCAGCGACAATAAAGCATTCTAAAACACCTTCTCCGTAACTATCCGGATCTATGAAAGTCAGGCCCATAGCATTAGAAGCTGGAAAAACTAATGGAGGACGGTAAACTAAGATGTAAGGAGCTCCTGCAAGCAGAAGAGAAACAAAAGCTATAAGAGCAACATAGAGAAACTCCTTTAGCCTAGTAGATCCTGAGCTTACCCATTGGTTAAGCTCATTTACCACATAGTCTAATAGCTGATCAATTAAATATAGCATATCGAGGATTTTTGCCATTGTTTTTCAACGAATAGGCTTTCGGTTCAGTATTTAAACTTTAAATTTAGGCCTAAACTTAAAGTTTTGAAATTTTCAGCAACATTATAAAAAGCAGATAAAGAAAAAGCTAAAGTTTTTAAAGAAACCCAGAGGAGCATAAGTAGTAAGCTGTAGAGATGTACCTTAAAATGCTTTACAAACTTTTGAAGATCTTAAAAGTAGCTTATCTAAAGAATTACTTTAAAAATTATTGCTCTCTGTTTACAATGTCATCATATCTTAATCCTTAAAAGAAAGTGAGACCAAAAATGGAGAAAAGACAAAGAGAGAGTTTTGCTTGGATTTTAGATTACATGGATAGAGGCGTACCTAGGCGATTTTGGAGGAAGGAACCAATTCCATATGCGCAAGCAATAGGGGAAGAGTATTTCTTTCTTTTAGAACTTCAAGTTTTTGGAGGAAGGAAACTACCTATAGGTCAAAGAATACCACTTTTTTTGCAAGAACAACAGCGAACGGTTGTTGTTCTTTCTAGAATTTACTATGAGGACTTAACGATGGAAGCTAGAGACAATTTAAAACAGGTGCTAATAAAAATTATAGAATCGAATGAACAAAGATTTTTAGGGATAATGAACTCAATGGGGTTGATAACACCTAAGCTACACAGCTATGAGTTACTTTCTGGAATTGGAAAAAATATTACTAAAAAAATAATAGAAGAAAGAGAGAAAAATGCATTTAAGTCGTTTGAAGAATTTGAGGAAAGGACAGGAGTAAACAACATAAAGGAAATAATAGCTGAGAGAATTAAAGAAGAACTATCAACTAAACAAAAATACAAGCTTTTTGTAAGATAAACGTGAAAATAGGTTGGACAAGTTAGAAATTCAAAGAATACTAAGAAAGATAAGAGTTAGGCCAAATAAGAAAAAAGGGCAGAATTTTGTTCTAGATGAAGAACTTCTAGAACTAATGCCGAAAGAGGCTCGAATAACAAACGAAGATGAAGTAGTAGAAATTGGAGGAGGAATGGGATTTCTTTCAGAAAAAATATTGGAATTTAATCCTAAAAAGCTTTTTATATATGAGCCAGATAGAAGACTTTTTAATTTTTTATTAAGCAAATTAAAGGGTAAACAAAATGTAGTTCTGATGAACGAAGATTACTTAAAAAGCCAAACACCACGTTATCAAGTAAATATTTCAAATCCTCCATTCTCAATTTCTTCTAAGATCTTTTTAAAAGTGTTACAAGAACGTCCACGTATAGCTATTTTAACGTTTCAAAAAGAATTCGCAAATAGACTTGTGGCTAAACCAGGAACACAAGACTATGGAAAGCTTTCAATCATTTCTTATTTCTTTGCAGAAGTTAGAATAATAAAAACTGTAGATCGACTGAGCTTTTTTCCCTCTCCAAAAGTAGATATAGCACTAGTTAAGATAATCCCAAAGGAGGAAACTACTGTAAAATCAAACTTTCATGCTCTAGAAGGTACATTAAAAGAATTATTTAAATATAGACAAAAACTCCTCAAGAAGGCGATTAGATTTTCAAATATTAAGAACAAAGAAGAAGTAGTTAAGAAGTTTCAAGAAATAATGGAAAAAAGAGTTTTCCAGTTAACACCAGAAGAACTTTTAGACATTTCAAGAGTCGTTAAGTTCTAAATTTCCTTAGTTGCATAAAAAAGAATAAGTTCTTCTTCACCTAAATCCTTAGTTATCGTTTGTTTTAGTAAAAAACCATTTTCAGCTAGAGCTATCTTTATCTGAATTAGATTTGTAAAGCTTGAAGCTAAAAATAAGAGGACTCCATCCTTTTTTAGCACATATTTTGCTGAACTAATTAATTTTTTTATAAGTCCAACTCCATCTTCGCCACCATCCCACCAAAGAAAGCGATCTATGCCTTTTACTTTTTCTGGAAAATATGGAGGATTACAAATCACATAAGATAAACTTTCTTTCTTAACAAAATCTAGAACATTACCACAAACAACGTTTACGTTAAAGTACAACGTATTCTTTTTTAAATTTTCTTTTGCAACATAACACGCTAAAAAGTTAAGGTCTGAAGCTAACAAATTAGCCCCAAGCATTGCTAACTTTATCGATATAAATCCACTACCAGTACAAGGCTCTGCTACGGGTTTAAATTTTAATGAGCTAAAGAAAATATCGATACTATCGAAAACAAAAAACGTATCTTCTGATGGAGGATAAACAGAACAATGCAAAAACAATTTGTAATCATCTATTTTTATAAGACTAAATTCCTCTTTGCTAACGTGAATGTATCTCAACAATATCACCATCGTCTAGCTTAAAATCTTTCCCAACCTTTATCATCTTTCTTTGATCTTTTCCTCGAATTATGACAGCATATTTGAAGTTTTCAGCTAACTCTTTATGTATTTTACGTGCCAAATCTATAACAGAAGAACCTTTTGACAAAAGTATTGGATCATTAGAATACTCTTTTTCTCTTGGCTCTTTTGTAAAGACTCTTATTTTTTCACATATAGAAAGAACTTTTTCTAAAAATGCATTTTTTTCATTCAATTCTTCCAGTTTTATAACAATTGGATAAGATATTTTTTCTGCAAACTCATTTCTTATCGCGTCGCAACTTGCATAAGCCTTGCTATCTATTATTATTAAATAGCTTAATCTCTTTAAGTTTGATTTAATTGAAGCTTCTAGCGCATAGCTCGTCGTAAATTCTTGCAGTTTAATGATTACACCCCCGGCTTTTGTTTCAAGTAACTCTTTCTTTATTTCTTTAATATTTTCAATGAATCTGGATTTTCCCTCAAAGATTACTTCTTTTACACTAGACTTAACAACAACAGCTTCTGAATCTTTATTAAGCAGATAGAAGTTGCGAGATCTTAGAAAAAATATTACCTTAAAAAAATCTTTTATTTCATCCTGACTAGAAATTACGAGAGAAACCAAGTCAGCTTGTGCCAATACTTCAAGGTAAATTGAATCTCGAATAAGCTGTAATGGAATGGGAACCACGATCAGTCTAACTCCTTCAACTTCTAAAGTTATAGGCTTACTTATAAAAGCCCATAAGTCTAACCTTTTATTAAAATAAAGCATAACTTTACTCAGAGCTTCTTGGTTAACGTATAGTAAAGGCAAAACTAAACCATTGCTAGATTTTTCGATTTCAATCGAAGTCTTTCTTTGACCTATTCTTTTCTTTCTTTCTTTTTCCTCTTCTAACTCTCTCTCTAGCTTTGAAATCTGCTTTTTTACTTGAGCTCTTAATTTCTCTGTTCCTTTATGCTCAGGAATCATAGATAAAAAAATTTTTAGGTTTTCAAGCCTTTCTTTCTTAGTTTTAGATCCCACTACCTTCTTGTATTGAGCTTGAGCTTGGGGAGGCAGATTAGTAACCAACTTTCCATAGTTACACTTTTAATGCCAGATTAAAAGTTTATGCGTTAGCTAATGCTTTTGACAATAAAAACATTTTAGTTTCAAAACTCAAGGTGGAAGAGCTCTTATCTCACTGTATAAAGAGTTAACAACTTCAATGTAATTTACTTCGCCACTCATTATCTTATCTAGAGTCTCTTCAAGCTTTTTGGTTAATTCTTCTGAAACAAAAGAACCATAACTTTCTTTAAGAAATGAAAAAACTGATATACCTCTCTTCGTTGGAATTAGCTTACCATTATAATCACGTATGTATCCTTCCTTAAGTAGGGTATTTACTATCTTAGAATAGGTTGAAGGCCTTCCTATTCTATTTTTTCTCATCTCCTCGACAATTTCACCTTGAGTAAAAAGAGAGGCAGAAGGCACCAAATACTTTTCAACTTTGATTGGTTTAAATAATCCTGCACTAATTGGTTGTACAACGTGAACACCTGTTACTAAAGTATATCCTGGTTCTTGAACTTTAGTATTAATTGAAAGTTCTATTTTTTCATTAACTGCATTATTTATGACTCTAATTTTTTGTTTTTGTATAATTGCATTTTTCATTTGGCTCGCTATGAATCGCTTAAGTATGAGTTGATAGAGTCTAAAGTGATCGTTTGTTAGCTTCATTGGAAAATGATAAATTCCAGTTCTTACTAAGTTCTGTAACGTCTTATCGTCGATAGCTCTTGTAGGTCTTATACATTCATGCGCAGCTTGTATACCTGGTGCCGTTATTTCCCAACTTCTAGCTTGGAAAACATTAAGCGAGTACAAACCCTCTATGAGCTCTTTAGCTATACTAATACCATACGATGAGACTCTCGTAGAATCAGTTCTATGATAGGTAATCAGACCAAGCTCGAACAATTGCTGAGCCATGGTCATTGCTTTTTCAGCACTAAAACCTAGAAACTTACTAGCATCTCTTATTAAGTCACTTGTTGTATATGGAGGAAAAGGAGAAAGCGTTTCCTCATAAATACCAAGATCTTCGACGCTCCAATAATCATGTAAATTGTTTAAATAATCCTTCATATTCTTAATAGCACCTTTTTCTTTAACTATTGAAAATGAAACATTGTTTGGCAAAAATATTTTGAACATGTACCGTTTTTTCTTATAGTCTTGCCATCTGTTTATTACCCAACCTAGTACAGGTGTTTGAACTCTTCCAGCACTTAAACTTTGATTATTGAAGTGAGCCCAAAGTCTTTTACTTAATTCAAAACCAATCCATCGGTCTTCTATCCTTCTAACTAATTGAGCTTTTACAAGGTTTAAGTTAACATCTTCAGTATTTAGCAGACTTTCTACTATGCCTCTTCTAGTAACTTCATGAAACCTTACCCTATATACTGAATCATTAAACGGAGAAACTACAGTTTTTAAATCCCATGCAATTTTTTCACCTTCAATATCAGGATCTGTACCTATAAGAATGAGGTTAGCTTCTGTTGCTATTTGTCTTATCGCGTCAATAACCGACTTTTTAGATATTATATTAGTCGAGCCGCATACTGGACACTTATCAGAAGAAGAAACAAACTGCGTATTACACTTTGCACATTTATTTAATGGACCATATATTGCAGTATACTCATCACCTTTTATAACTATACCATGAAAGCCTGTAAGCTCATGAGTTATTAAATCAAATATGTGGCCACCTGTAGCTACTATTGTTAAAACATATTTAGCTGTTGCTGTTTCATAGAATGTAAGATCTCCAACAATTCTTTTTGCAGGTTTGCCAAACATTTTTGCTATAGTTCTTGCTTTGTTCGGAGACTCGACTATAAATAAAGCAGACTTTATGAATTCTTTACTTACTTCGGAAGCAATTTTTCCTTCGTTTATAGCTCTTATTTTCTCTCTATCCTCATCAACCTTTTTTACTAAAAGTTCAAGGTTAATTTCATCAAGATTTTTCCAAGTTATTTCTTCAACGTACCATTTTATGCGTTTATTCATAGAATTCCATGCTTTTTCATCATCAACTATCGTTATTGCTATTCCTTTGCTTACCCCACCTATATAAAGTCTAGAGGTTCTTCCACTAGCTTGTATGTAACCTTCAGGATCTGATACTATAAGGTAAAGAAGGCCATCTTTTTCCTTAAGAGCTAACTCTTTACTACTTTTTATCTTTTCTACTATATTTTCGGTTTTCATTAAACTCTCAAGAAATTTTTGTGCTTCTAAGATAGAATTAAATGCAAACTTAAGAAAGCCGTTATTGTTTGGATTGTCTTTTACTTCTGAGCCTCTATAGCGAGATAAAAGCTCTATTTGGTCGTGAGTAATTGTGATAAATTTCTTGAGATGAGATATGTAATAGTCTGCTTTTTGCTTTAGGTCTTCAGATTCTATAAGGTCTCTTATGTTCTTTAGTATTGTTATTAAATGCCTAGGATTAAATGTATTAGTAGACAACAAAATCTCAATACGAGGAACCCCCACAAACAGAGCATAACGTACAGTCTCAGGGAGGTCTATACCTCTTGCTAAGGGACTCCTACTGCTAACTATACCAACTAAAACATCGTATTCTCCAGAACCAAATTTATCTAGTATTCCCGGACGCATTTTGTCAAACAAGAAGGAACGTACTCCATTTTCAACTAATTTTTTATGCAGTTGAAAAGCGTAATGAATACCTTTTTCCGATGGTACAAAAATAAGACCACCTGAACCTAATTTCTTTATAAGCTTCAACGCAATTTCTTCAACCGCTTCTGTAGGTTGAACGAATAGATCCTCTACATTTCTTACGAATGTTGGAACGTAGGATTCTTCAAACCCCAATAAAATATTAAACAATTTAGTTCTTTTTGTTCTCTTTGCTCTTATTGTAGCTCCAGAAACTATAAGCTTTCCAATTTTACCAGAGTTTCTTATTTTAAAAACAGCTTCCTTAAATTTTTCTCTTCCTTCCAGTGACTCTTCTTTCTTAGAACCAATTACTTTAAGTGCGCTTTCAATAAATTCTTCTTCGAAACCTATTAGCCTTAATACTAGATCAACGTTCTTAGATGTTTTTAGAAAAGAGTCGATATCGTCTATAAAAATTAATGAAAAAACAAAATTAGATAGAAGATTAAAATTTGATGAAAAAAATCTATTAGTAGTTATAAGTATATTAAAGTTACCTTCTTTAATTCTTTCTAAAGAAGTCTTTTTATCTCTATCTTTCATGCCTGAATAGTAGGAGACAATTCCTATGTCTTCTGGAAATATATTTTTCGTAAATTTTTTCATTTTTTGATACACTTGTTCAGCAAGAAGACTCGTAGGAACTATGAAGTAAGCTTTATTCCCTTTAAGCGCTTCAAAAATACAAGCTACACACCCAAATACAGTTTTGCCAGATCCAGTTGGTGCAATTATGGAAAAACTCTCGTTCTTTAAAAATCTTTTGGCCCATACTTCCTGCATATTCCACATTGGCCTCTTAGTAGCTTCTAAGAAAATGTTACTAAAGTTAGCAAGATCTTTATGCAACTTTGCAAATTCTTTGTATCCATTTAAGTTTCCTCTTTCTTCTAATAACTTAATTACATTTATTTTGCCTGTAACCTCTTCAGGAAGGCAAGATTCGCAGACGCCAACCATTAGTAACCTTTCTGAAGAGATGTCACCTCCACAATTAGGGCACATATTTTTCAAGAGTACATTTAACTTGCTCAATTACGGGCTTACATTCCATTTAGTTTAATTAGACTTTAAAATTGTTTTGCGTAAAACTTTTATGATAACACTTTAAGTAAAAAAATACTAAAAATAAAAATGGAGATGAATCAAAAAAAGATTTACAGAGAAAGCGAGAACAAAAAGTTAAATGAATAAAGACTGTTGAACATCTTGAAAGCAAGGACGTCTAGGCTTAACAAGAAGGGTTAAAAATGCAAAACAAACTTATATTAGAAGGTCTAAGTTATTTTTTCTCGCTAACTTCTGTAACAGCTGTCACTAAAATGGAAATCATAAAGAAAAATAAAAATAAGGAAAATTTCTCAAAGTTACTTAAAAGAGCAGATACTTCTTCTATAAATTGCTCAGCTTCTAGAGGATTAATATTTTCAATTAGGTAGTATGAACTTAAAGAAGAGTTTTCTAACCTTTCAAGAAAAGGCATAAAGAATGAGGGAAGATTTAATTTTGTGAACGCAAAATAATTAGAAACGTTGTAAACGAAACCGTACTTTAAGAAAAAAATGATGAAAGTACTTGAATAATTGCTCGCGATATAAAGATATCTAAGTAATTGATCATTTGAAGATATTGATATATTATTTTTAGTAATTAGATGAAAAAACCTAGATAAGAAACGTTCCCCTTTAAATAATCGATCTGATGGAGACGAAAAATTATTAAGAAGAGACTTAATTATATAATAAGACGCAGCATAATATTCAAAAAGAGTCCTATTTTGCTGAGTATATTCTGGAGTCCAGTTAAAAACAAAAATTAAGTTGTTATTCAGTGCATTTGCTGCACTGTCTAAGTCTTCTTCGATAGAGTAGGCCCCACTTCCAAGTTGCTTTGCAGCAGAAATTCCAATATAGTTAGCTAAACCTTCGTGAAACCACAAAACTTTTGGGGATATCCCAGATTCAAAAGCATAGTAGTGAACAAGTTCATGTGCAGCAATAGCTTCAAAGTATCCACTTTTAGTTCTGACATAAAATATATTTAAGTTAATGTTACCTAGTTTTACTGCAGATTCTATTGGAACAAATCCTCCTAAAGAAATATCATTTAAAGAATTAGGTACAAAGAAATTTACTTCTACTTTTGATATGTTCTTGTTAAAGATTTCACTAAATTTTGAGGAAAGATTAACGTAAAAGTTTAAAATTCTTTCTGCTATGCTCTTGTATCTTCTTGGAACTCTAAACATAAATGAGCCAGAACTCATGTTTATTTGATCAGCGCTTCCGCTAACAGTAAAGGCTACTGCAATCCTATCATCAGGAGAGGGCTCAAAGTATAACTCATTGCTATTTCTCTTAATGGGTGTAGGATAATATTCTTTTACCCCCTTTGTTATGTTTGG
The DNA here is from genome assembly GCA_017601145.1 of Candidatus Brockarchaeota archaeon. Classification (GTDB taxonomy): domain Archaea; phylum Thermoproteota; class EX4484-205; order EX4484-205; family JAAOZO01; genus JAAOZO01. Next base: position 8,136 of record JAFNIV010000016.1, on the reverse strand, counting down.
AAGATCTACTATTGCTGTAGCTTTTAAGTTTCTAGAAAAGCCAATGGCAGGAGAAAAAAATAAGGCATTTGGCTCAACAATTAAAGCACCATAGGAAAGGTTCCATGTTACTTCAAGAAGAAATGGGCTTTCATAAACTAATGAAAGGTTGTCATAAAAAGCATAAGGAGTACCACCACTAGAGAGAGCTTGAGAAATTGTCTTGTTAAGTAATTGGCCTTCCATCAGTTTAAAAATCTGATAAGTGTCGTTTTTTGGTACTAATATCCATAAAGAATTTCTTCCATAAGAAGGATCATCTATTATGAGAGTTGAGTTTACGTTACCGGTATCGAATATTTTGAATATATAAACTACAGTAGCCTTTGATGTACTTTGCTGAGGACTTGCTTGACTAATAAAATTAAACAGCAAAACTATAAATAAAAACATGATAATAAAGTATTTTTGCCGTAACATTTCGAAAATCTCAAAAAGAGAGGTTTTAAGCATTTTCTTTAACTAGAGCATCAACTTCTTCCTGAGTTTTTAATACTCTATTTATTACCTTAATACCTCTTGGAATAGAAAGATTTGGCCATATTTTACTTGCCACGATTTCGCAGCCTTCGCCTATAGTTACATTATCACCTATTACAGAAAGATTATGAATCTTAGTAGGGTTAGAAAAGCTTGACTTAATATAGCAATGCCTTCCAACTACGCTGTTACTTACTAAAGTACCTTCTTCTAACAAATTCCTATCCAGTATAGCAGAGTGTTCGACGATTGAGCCTTTTCTTATAATTGAAAAATTATCTATATTTGAGTCTGTTATTGAGATATTTTCTTCAATTAAGACATGCCTTCCAATCAATGCAGCACCGTTTATTGTTATCTTTCCTTTTTTGTAAAGAGCTTTTATTTCTTCTCTTTTTGCTATAGATTCATCGCTTTGACCTTGAACGTAAATTGGTTTATTGTTATCGATTCTAACTTCGAACTCATCTATTGTTTTTAATTTTCCATAGAGAATTTTCACCATAGCATCAAGATATCTTTGTGGTGTGCCTATATCGAACCATGTGGCATCTAGGAAATACCCATAGACAGGATAGTCTCTTTCAACAAGATAAGGAATTAGGTCCATACCAAAGTCAAGTCTTTTATTTTCGTAGATCATTTTTTTAACTTCATCTTTTTCAAAAACTTCTTTTATTTCAGGAGACATTAAATAAAGACCAGCATTTATTAGTTTACTACCTTCGTGCTTAAATTCTTTTGGTTTTTCTACGAAGCTTTTTATTCTTTGGTCATTATCTAAGCTAACAATGCCATATTCTTCAGGCTTCTCAACACTAGCTAGGGCTATAGTCATTAGAGCATTTTTGCTCTTATGAAACTCAATCATTTCTCTTAGTCTTATGTCAAAGATGTTGTCACCTTGAACACCAAAAATAGGATCCCTAATCTTATAGTACTCAAAGTTTATTCTAACAGAATCAGCATTTCCAACATCAATAACATTTGGCTGATACTTTATATGAACTCTTGGCGAAATGTTATGCCTTGCAGAAAAGCCAATACCTTCCTTAAAATAATCGTATAAAGATTTATAGTTCAAATAGCCTTTTACTCCAAAAATAAAGGTTTTTACACCTTGCTTAGCTAAACTTTCCATAGAAAACTCAACAATTGGTCGGTTCAGCAACCTAACGCAAGCTTTAGAAACTAAAGCTGTTAATGGCTGTAGCCTTTTTGCTTCGCCTCCAACAGGAAGAACCACTTTCAATACACTAGCATCTAAACTCAAGACTAAACTTCAGTTAAAAATTGAAAAATAAAAACTTTTTGCAAGTACGCTAGAAGAGATCTATAGCAACTTTTACGTCTTCTGGAAGTCTAACTCTTAGCAAGGATCTTAAAACTTTATCACTTGCATCAACATAAAAAACTCTTCTATGGATTCTCATTTCAAATTTATCCCACGTTATCGTTCCTTCTCCACTTGGATTCTTTTGCGTAACAACTTTAAGGACCTTTGTCGGTAAAGGAATTGGACCTGAGAAATTCGCGTTGGCTTCTTTTATAACACCCAGTATCTCATTTTCTAATGTTCTTAGACTCTCTAAATTTGTGCTAGAGAGTTTTATTCTTGCTTTTCCTGGCATTTGTTTTACACACTCTCAACTTCAAGGAAGGGGTAAATAAAGATTCTCCGATCAATTAAGGGTAACTCTCCTTTTAATGAGGTCATAGACCAATAAAATGAGAAGTATAAACTAAATTTTTCTGAAATAAAGATGGACCGGGAGGGACTCGAACCCTCAACCTCTCGAGTGCAAGTCGAGTGCTCTACCTTTGAGCTACCGGCCCATAAATAGCAACCTAGAAGTAAAAGGTTAATAAACTTTTTTTAACCAATTGAACTGCAACTTAAGACGTGAACTACTCCTCGCTATCGCAAGGAGCTTCCTGCTTCCACGGACAGACTCGCTCTCCACTCACCCACAGCGGAGGTCTCGGCAAGTGAGGCCGTTTCGAGGAACCCGTGTGGAAGGTGGGTTACGGAGGTCTTGCCCTCAGCAGGCGTCTCTTTCGGCCTGTCCCATGCCTACTAGGTCTGCCAGCCCTTCCAGCCAAGCAGACGATGATAGATATAATGAGGAAAAATATAAGCTTTTCGGTTTCGGCTTTCATCCCTCAGCTTTCGCAGGGGGACTTCCCGCCATCAAAGTTAAAACTATACGTGTACTTTAAGATATCTTAAGGTAATCATAACTAGAAACAAGTATAATCCAACTTTACTTAATGTTTGACATGGAAAAATGCCTTTTAAAAAGAGCAGAGTCAAATTAACTAAAAAGTAATTTAATTTAAAGTTTAAGGCAGCTCAATGTTTGTTTTCTTACTTTAAAGCTAAGAGTTCTAAAGTGGTGAAAAGCATTAGTTACGTTTAGTTTCTCATAATAAAGTTTAAATTTAATACTTTGTTTAAAAAGAATTAACTATGGAAGCGAGAGATACCAATGATGCTGAAAGCCATGAAAGTGAAATTGTAGAAGTGCTTCAAGCAACTTCTTCACCAGTAAGAATTTCAATTCTTGAGTTGCTTGAAAAAGGACCTTTGAGGTACAATGATTTAATGAGAAAACTTGGTTTAGATCAAAAAACTGATGCAGGAAAGTTTTCATTTCACGTAAAAAAACTTATGAGAACAAGGCTTATAGAAATTGATGAAGAAGAGAAAAAATACAAGCTAACAAGAAGAGGAGAATCAGTTTTAAAGAAGATATATGAGATGCAAGAAGAAAGCATTGAATCAGAAGAAAGGCCTTTAGTTAGAACTTCTAGACTAAAATTTGAAAGATTTGAAACTAGGAAAATAGTTGAGTCATTAGTTAAGGAAACTGGCATGGATGAAGACGAAGCTAACGAAATAGCTTTAGAAGTAAGCGAAAGAATAAACCGATTAAAAATTAAATATCTAACAGCTCCTCTTGTAAGAGAGCTAGTAATAAATGCATTACTTGAGAGAGGTGAAGAGAGACTAAGACATAAAATTACTAGACTTGGTTTGCCTGTCTATGATGTTAAAGAAAAGTTACTTAGTATTCCAAGTGTAGAAGCTGCTTTTTTAGAGGCAGGAAAAGAAGTCTTTCGTCAATATTCTTTCTTAGAAGTACTTCCTAGAAAGATTGGAGACATGCATATGGAAGAAACTGTTACAATAAAGTTTCTAGAAAGTTGGTCCCTTAGACCATTGGAAGTAATTCACTTGCTAAACGAAGATGCTAAGTGGAGTGCTTTAATTTCTGGTTCCCATTTAAAAAATAGCAAGGCAAATAAAGAAGAAAAGGATATTATTCTTGGAGAGTTTTCTTACTTTCTTTCTAAAGAAGTAGACGGATACCAAACAATATTATTAACGAACGATACTCTTAACTACATAACCAACTTAGGCAAAGTTGTCTTACTTTCACTTCAGAACGGTATTAAATTAAATTTATGCATAGATTTTAAAGAAGTTGGAAAAGACAACCTGACGAAAGTTTTTGATAATATAGTAGCTTTGTCTAAAACTATGTTAACAAATGATTTAAGAATAACCGTCTTTAACATAGAGAAAGCTGAAGAAGCTCTTAGCTTGACTGAAAGTGCAGTAAAAATAGCTTCTCTTGGATGTCAAATCAAAATTACAAAACAAAACGCGATCTCCCTTTACAGCAACGTTCAAGTAAAGAACATTGGTAATAAGGATGAACTCCATGGGAAAGTTGTTTTAGGAGAAATCAACGTTAACCTCTTAAACATTTGGTCTCAGTCGAAAGGAAAGGAAGCTTTGTTTTTTGATAAATTAAGAGCTACTATGAACAAAATTTCTGAGGCTTTTAAGATAAAGGATAAGTTCCTTCAGGAAAGATTGGAAAACAAACTTTTACCTATTCTTTCAAGCGTTGGGGCAAATGGTAGAACCTTCTTCAACGATAAAGAGTTTTTAGGCATAGTAAGCTTCAAAAACATAAGAAGTAGCGCAAAAGAAATGTCTGGGGGCGAGTCTCAAAGAGGTTATGAAGGCATGCTCGAAAAAATTGTTAATAGTATAAGAGCAGCAACATTAAGAGGTGCTTCTGATAAAATTAAGTTACTTATAGCTCCAATGATAAATGACTACATTAACTTAGAAGAGAAATTTCCTTTAATAGGACTTGAAAGTAGCCTTCCAGTTTCTGAACAGTTCAGTGCCATGAAGGAAGATCTTTCTCTTCAAAGTAGGCTTATTGGGACAACTTTTTTAGGTTTAAATGTTGACCACGTTGAAAATAAGCTCATAAGAGAAATAGCTACTAACGAAGAAGTGGAAAATCTAGTTTTATTTACCAAAAGAAAATTGTGCAGCAATTGTGGCGAAATCATTTCTGCTGAATCTACAATTTGCCCTTACTGTGGAGCTGGAGCGTAAAGCTTAAAAATCCTTTTGCTTACTCCTGAATTCAAGCCGGCCATAGGACCGTGGATCCACCCGTACCCATTCCGAACACGGAAGTTAAACACGGTCGCGGTCAGGGTGGTAGTGTATTCCTTTTGGATACGCGAAGCCCTGATGGCTGGCTACTTTAAACCATTTTTAATGAAAAAATGAGTTTTAAATCTTAACATAATAAACGTTTAAGTGTAAAATTTAATAAGCTCTCTAAAGTATTTGAAACGGCCCGGGAAGCCCGGTGGACGAAAAGGCCGAGTGTAGCGGTCAAGCATGGGGGGCTTTGGATCTTCCGAAGAAGAGACCCCTTGACGAGAGTTCGAATCTCTCCCGGGCTATCAACTAAAGTTCAAGCAAATTTCTAAAAATTGATGAAGGTACTTTGATTTAATTTACTTCTGTATTTATCAACTTTAAGAACAAACTTGGGTAAATAAAAAGAAGTAAGTTTTATAGAACTCAGAAAATTAATAATTTTTGTAACTGCTAATCCTTAATTCTTTTTCGGCGATACTTACACCTTCTTCAAAAGCTTTTAGATTTTCTTCTAAACTTTTTTTTGGAACTTGCGCAAGTAATGTTTCTTTAAAAATTTCGACGGGTATATTGTCCTGCTCAAAAACGGAAAAAACACCATAAAGAACAGAATTTGTTACTCTAGAACTACCTAGCTTCTTGGTTATTGCTTTTGTATCGAGAATAATTGTATTTCTTGCCCATCCATCAAATGCATTTTTTACATCATCTTCAGAGGGATATCTTTCATTTTTTAGAACACTAACAACAGGAACTATCTTGGTATTTGAAGAAATTACGAGTCCACTCTTTTTCAAGTAGGGGCCCATCCTTAGCGCTTCTACTAGTTCTAAGCTTATTATGTAATCTACTGAATTTCTCATTAGTATTGGGCTCTCGTTATTTGAACCATAAATAACTACTGAATATGCAGAACCTCCTCTCACAGCGTGCCCATGAATTTCGCTTCCTATTGTATTAAGACCAGATAACTTCGCTGCCAGCATTATGCTCTTAGTTAAAAGCATTACACCTTGTCCTCCAACTCCAGAGATTATTATTTTGATGTTTCTATTTTTCATTTAGATCACCAGGTTGCAATATAGCATTAAAAGGACAAACATACGCACATAACCCACAAGCAGTACAAGAATCTTCATCTATTTTCATCTTCCCATTAGAAAACATCAATGCTTGGCAACCGGTCTTTATCAAACACAATCTACACCCAGTACATTTCTTTGGGTCTACAACATAAGGCTTCTTTTTTATTCCTTGAGTTCTTAGCCTTCTTTCTTCCTGTAAAGCGCACTCATGTCTAAACACTACAACACTAACTCCATTATGATCCAAAGCTTTATTAAGAACTTCTTTAGCTTTATCTATATTAAAAGGGTCAACAACTTCAACAAAGGAAGAACCAAGATCTCTCGCCAAAAACTCTGGAAATAATCTATTTGTTGGCATTCCTACTGCTGTTAAACCAGTTGAGAAGCTTGGTTGTTGCCCAGTCATAGAAGTCCATCCGTTGTCGAATATGGTTACAGTAAACTTAGCATGATTGTAGGTAGCATTTGCTAAAGCTGGTAGGCCAGCATGAAAGAAAGTAGAATCCCCAATAACAGCTATAATTGGTTCTTTCACGCCAGCTTTAGATATACCGTAAGCAATCCCAATGCTAGCACCCATATCCATACAAGTGTCTAAAGCTTCAAGTGGAAACTTAGCCCCCTGATTATAACAACCACGATCTCCTGTAATGATCCCACTACCTCTTTCTCTTAGAACTTCTTTAATAACGTAGTAAGAAGCCATATGAGGGCATCCAGCACACAGACCACCAGATCGAGTAACGGTTACTTTTGGTTCAAAGACTTCAACGTTATTTTTAATTAGTCCCACTAGAACAAATGACTCAGAAACTTTATCAGGATCAAGTTCACCAAAAGAACTAACTATAGAATCATCTTTACCACTTACATGTTTCTTAATACCTTCTATAGCGAATAAGTTTCTTATTGCTCGTTCTACGATTGGGTCTCCATCTTCAAATACAAGAATTTCATCAACTCTTTCTGCAAAATCAATAAGAGCTCTTTTTGGTAGCGGATTAGATAGATTTAGCTTGAGGATTTTTACTCCTTTTATTCCAAGTTCTTCTGCAACATACTTTGCATAAGCAGCACCAATCCCAACTCCAACTATTCCAAGCTTACTTCCAGTATCATATATTACTTCAGCACCAAAAGCATCTAATTTTTTTTCAATTTCTTTCATTTGGTTGAATAGCCATTTTTTCCTTTCATAAGCCTCTTTTGCAAGTAGAACAAGTCTTGACTTATCTTTTACAAACTTTGGCGATATATCGAAGTTATAGCTATTTATATCCTCAGTTTTTACTAATCCTCTAGCATGAGCTATTCTTTGAGTAGCTCTTAAAACAACAGGCAAGGAAAACTCTTCTGAGAGCTCAAAAGCAAACTTTGTAAGTTCTTTAGCATCATTGGGAGTAGAAGGTTCTAGACAAGGAATGTGAGCAAGCAAACAGTAGTATCTCGAATCCATAGCATTTTGAGAGCTATAAGGATGAGAGTCATCGATGCATGTTATTACTAGACCGCCTCTTACACCAGCATAAGCCGCAACAAGTAAAGAATCAGAAAGAACATTCATACCAAGATGCTTAGTACCAACCAAAGCTCTTAGGCCACTTAAACTGGCGCCATAAGCAGCTTCGAATGCAACTTTTTCGTTTGCAGACCATTCAACGTGAAACTTGTACTTCTTTGCGTACTCAACTAAAGCTATAGTTATTTCTGTTGATGGCGTCCCAGGATATGAAGCAACAAACCTAACTCCTGCTTCAACAGCACCTCGTGCTATTGCTTCGTCACCCAACATCAATTCTTCATGAATTTCTTTTTGTTCGAGGTACAACTTTAAGACTAAAGGACTAAAGCCTACCATTTTTTAATCATTTCTTTACGAAAAGAAAAGCGCTTAGTTTTATGCCGTAGTAATGAGTGAACTACCCTCGCTATTGCAAGGAGCTTCCTGCTTCCACGGACAGACTCGCTCTCCACTCACCCACAGCGGAGGCCTCGGCAAGTGAGACCGTTTCGAGAACCCGTGTGGAAGGTGGGTTACGGAGGTCTTGC
>JAFNIV010000015.1 GCA_017601145.1 Candidatus Brockarchaeota archaeon | reverse complement strand
AACGTTTCAGTTCATGCTTGAATACAAGCTCCTCTGGAACGGGTTGCCTGTAAAATATGTTAATCCTAAAAACTCTTCTAAAACCTGCCCTCTCTGTTCTGGAAGCATGGCTTCCTATGAGGGCAGGATAATGAAATGCGAAGAATGTAACATAATCTTAGATAGAGACGTTGTAGCAGTATTGAACCTTCAGATGCGGGGAGAAGGGTCCCCCAAAGAGCCCTCGATGAAATAATCGAGAGGGAAGGGTTAAGTAGGAATGAAACATCATCTATCTCTACTTAACTCAGAACCCTTTACAGAGCTCAAGAATCTTAGCTTTGATAGCTTCTAGTTAGCATGAACGACTTGCTCAAAAATTATTTTAAGCTTATCGAAAAATCGCTTATGGCTAAAACTATAGGCTTCCTCGTCGATTTTAATTTAACAATGCTTTACAAATCTAAGTTTCGCTACTTGATAATGTTATTGTTAAATGATCAGAACAAAGGTCAAATAAAAGAAGTTATATTGAAACATTGCAAAACTCTTAAAGCCATTTATTTAAAAAATAAAACGAAGATAAAACGCCTTCAAAAAATAAGAATATTATAAATTATGCCCAAATGTAAATTTCTTTCGCTTCGATATCCTCTAGCGTCGCCCTCATACCACCTACTGTTAGTTGTTTCCCACTGCTGTCTTCTAAAGTAAAGGAATAAATCAAGCCTGGTATAACGTTGGTAGAGACAACTTTTCCTTCAACTTGAACTGACTCATTTGTTTTTATACTTTTTCCTAGAACTTTTGCGTAAGGAGTACGACCAACAGAAAAAATATTTCTTATTATTTCTATCGCAGACCATATATTTAAGAAAGTCATTTTCTTAGTTGGGACAAAAAGAGATTCAATTGGTTTAGCTGTTGTGAATAATGATTGATTGAAGAAGTAAGCCAATGTATAAAGTAATTCGTCCTCCATTTCTATAACATCAGCATAACAATCTTCAGAATTAAGAAACAACGAAGAACCTATTATGCACCTGTTATTGTCAGAAATTAGAATGTAGGGGCCAACTATTTCTCTGATCCTTACATTTGCTATTTTAGTTAACTTATGCTGCAACTCTTCATGACCTCCTTTATAGTAAATTACCAAAGTTAATGAAACATTTCTTCTTTCATAAGCATCTAATAGCGTTTGGTACATTGTTTCAAACAAGTATAAAGGTGCAGCAAAAAGTATCTCTTTCTTGCTTTCCCCTATAGATTTGTTAATCCAGTTTTCTATGCTCTTCTTACCTTTAACTATCCACAATGACGGCCCAGCAATAACTTTTCTTTCTAGAAAATACTTAGAAAGCTCATCAATTAATTCTTCAGAATCTTTAGTAATTTCTTCTGTTAAACGTTTTATAGCAATCGATGGTTCAACTACACGAAACTTCATAGGTCTACCAGATTGTACCCAAATTAAGCCTTTCCTTTGCAATGAAGAAACTACATCGTAAATCCTAGATTGTGGTATTCCAGTTAACTTCACAAGATTGGTTGAAGTTAATTCACCATATTTTACCAGTGCTAAGTAAGATTTGGCCTCATACAGAGTTAAGCCTAGATTCATTAGGCGTTCAACAAGGCTATCTCTTTGAGATGGATTATAATTAACTACAGAATCCAACTCGTTACCTTACACCTTTAATATATGCTTCGTGTTCTTCTGGAGGTAAAGATCTCCAAAGCAGCACTTGCTTTCTTATATCATCTATGAAATTGTAGCTTGAAGTAATCCAGGTGCTTCGCACACCTCCTGTTCTTTTTATAGACAACGTTGTAAATCCCTTCGCTATATTTTTATCGTAATTTATACTTATCGTTACATGCTGACTTATATTGGCTTCAAAAGGAGCTAAATGCACTTCAGCTAACAACGTAAGGTTGCTTAAATCGATCGAAAAATTACGAACTATAAAGTATGCTTTTTCTTTTCCTTCTCCAGAATAGTACTCAGCTAGAAACCTCATGAAACCTTTTGCTTCATCTAGTGATGGAAATTCGATTGGTAGCGGCATTTCCCATAAATCTCCTTTCGGCTTTGTTGGTGGTGTCCATCGTCTTTCTAGAGAGGGGGTTATCAATTTGGCTGATACTATACTTGGGTATATTGAAGCAAGAATAGAAGATAAGAAAACCACAACCAAGGAGACACCTACAAACAATGAAGCGGCATTTATTACGAAGTTTGATGGTAAAAATCCAAATGATATAAGTAACTTGTTCATAATAAAGCCAATTATGTAACCTACAATTGAAGAAATAAGTGAAAAAGTAACAGCCTCGGTTATAAACATAACTGCAGATCCTCTAGGGGATAGACCAACAGAAGCAAAAATGTAAATTTCTCTCGTGCGCTCTTTTATACTACCTAAAAGAGCAACTGTTATATTTAGCGCCGCTATTGCAATTAATAATGGAAGAGCCTCCATTCCAAGTAGTAAGTAAGTTTTTGTTTTATAAGTTTGCACTACCTTGTTTCCTAAAGTGAAGTAAGAAGGAAGCGAACTTTGAAAAGAAAGAGCTTTTATAATGTTAAAAGCAGCGTCCTCTTTTACTTTAAAAACAATTTTTATAGAACCAACATATCCCCCAAGATTCATTGCTAAATCGAATGGCAGTATTATTATATTTTCCCAACTAAGCGGTGGAGGATTACTAGTTGGTTGCCCAGGAATTTGAATTGCTAGTTGAGAGTTCCCAATTGGATCTACTGGAGTTGGAAAACTATTTGTTATATCTAAAATATTTTGAAGCTTTTCTGAAGGAAGTATCCCAGCAACTTTAAGTTGTAAGCCAAGTAACTCTACAGTGTCTCCAACAGATACTCCAAGACTATTTGCTTGAGACGATGTTAATACACAGTACAAATTAGAAGAGTTTAAAGTAAGTAAAGTCGAATTCAATTGATTAAATAAATTGACTAATTCAGGATTTGAAAGTCCAAGAAGAGCCACTGGCTTTACAATTTTTCCAGTTTTGCTTGTTACCGAAAAACTATGCCCAAGTCTATTGCTATATATTGGATAAAGCCATGCTCTTGGAAAGACATCTCCAGAGTTGCCTATAACACTTTTTACGTACTTAATAGTTTGCTTATCGAGAAGTTCATAAGGAGGTACACCATAACCCATTTTAACTAAAGCTGTTGGATTCTTAGGAGGAATCTGAACAGTACCATAATTAAAGTAATTTACAGTAGTATAATATGAAGAAGACGTAAGAGAAGTTAAACCAATTACCACAACCATCATAGTTACTGCAGTAAGTATAGACCTTAATTTTCTACGCCTCATGAATTCCAATGATGTAGGAACTGCAACTTGTAAAACGTTAATCTCTTCTCTTGCAACTCTATGTTTCCCTAAGAGGGATTCTGCTGTTTCTGTCAACACCCAGCTAGTTTCTGAAAATAAAACAAATAAAGTTAATAAAAATAATAAAGTAAGTAAAGAGCCCATAATACCCATGAGCGAATTGGACGTAACAGAAAATGCAGGATGAATAAACAAGAAAATAGAGAAAGTACCAACACCTATTGCCATTGTGTAAATAAATCTTTTTTTACCTTCTTCGTGTATAAATAACCTTTCCATAATTACTATAGATGGAACTGAAATGAGTAGGAGTAAAACTGAAGTTAAGCCAGAGTCAGAGTATATTGGCATTAAGTCTTGCTTATATGCGCTAGAAACATATGCTATTGACTGCATCAAGCTATCGTATGCAGCTGAATAATTTTTTTTACCTAAAGCATCTCTTGCAATATCTAGTAGAGCAATAGCTTGTGATAAGGCTTCATCTATACTTGGATTTCTTATGTTAAACTTATTCAACTTCGAATATCTGTCATTCACTACGTTTATTAGGTCACTTGCATAAAGTAGCGAAGTTAAGTTAAATATTATAGGTTTGTTAACAAATATTCCATAACCTTCCATATAGTTTTTACTTGAATTGATTAAAAACAGGGAGGGTCTTCCTGAAGATTCAATTCCAAAATAAAAAGTGAAAGAAACTCTTGAATTAGGCCTAACAAAAAACATTACTACAGGTTCCCATGGAACATACAGAGTGCCAAAAAAGTATGGTATGGCCTCAGACTTAAAGTCCAAAACAGAAACTCTAAAGTTTTCTTGCAACAACAAATTGAATGGCATTCTTGGGTCAAGTTTCCAAGGTACTCTAAAGTAACCTGGATCATAAACATCGAATAACGTTATTGGTTCGCAATCAAAAAGAGGAATTATAGTGGACTCATGCCCATAAACTGGACTAACTGAAGGTTTAGTAACCTGTTGACCGTAAAGAGGGCCCATGTCTGGAGCTGCAACAATTTCGCTGTTATTTTCATTAAAAACCCAAGCGTCGTACCTCCAAGCAGGCGTGGAATAAATTGGGCCTATTGATACATTGAACTTTCCTTCTTTATCTGCATAAAGTAAGAGATACGAAAATGGATAACCAGCTGTTCCAGGTGGACCTTCTGGATATACTCTTACTAATGCATGCGATACAGGAGTGTACCAGCCACTAGTTAAGTTTAGCTTCATAACTTCTCCTGTTAACGTAGTTAGTCCTACCATATAACCATAAAGAGTAGTAAAAGTTGTTGGTTTATGAGATTTCCAATCAACTGAGAAACTTTCATCATTAGTTAATCCTGCTAAATTAGCAATTATAGTTAAGGTTTGAGTATAAACATTAGCGAAATTAATTTTTCCATAATCATTTTGTGGGTTTCCCCAATAATAATCAATTTGATCAGAAGTCCTGATTGTAAAAGCAAGCATGTTAAGTAATGCAAGAGGCTCAGTATCAAGCATATATGGACTACGCTGGTTTCCCCACCAATCACTTGATTGTATATCCCAACTTATATAATTATCTATACTATAATTGTTGTTTCTAGTTAAACTATTTAATAAATTAATGGGAAAAACTCCTTCACTATTTTTATAAAGTAAGTATGAGTTAAACACTTTTTGAATAGGAGAGTAACTAGAAGCCATTATATCACTAGAAAATCTAATAGCATATCCTGAATACAAAGTAGAAATTTTTTGAGACTCATAACCAATATCTATTCCTATCCAAGTGTATATTTTATAAGTTCCATTTTGGATTTCCGGCTTAAACATTTCATCTTCTGCAAACTTTCTTGGACCATCTAATGCATTCCAATGTCCTGAAAAAGCAACTATCCAAATACTTCTTTCTGGCCTATTATAGGAAAAGTATCTAGCAATTTCAAGAAGTGAAGAGATGCCTATAGCCTCTCCAGCTGCAGGAGATATTGACGGAACTATTGACCAAGAGTCATATCTTGCCGAAACTACTATAACCTGATCTTTCATCTTAGTACCATCAAGTCGGGCTATTATAATAGATGCGTTTACTTCTTTTAAAGTCACCTTAGAAAATACTTTTACATCTTCGTTTAGAGCAGCAATATTTTTCAGTATTTGACCCACTGAAAAATTAACGTATAACTTTGTGAATTTTATTGGAGTCATCAAGAACTTATCCAAAGCTTCATACCTACTAAACTCTTTTGATTCAATAAATATAACTGCTTTTGCACCAAGTTTAGCGGCATTTAACCAATTTGATCCAGAATCATAATCCATAAGCACAATAGAGCCAAAAACATCTTTTCCATCAAAATCACTTAAGTTTCCTTTTCCAACATAAATTAACTTACCATAATATCCTTGATTTGGTGTGCTAGATGTTTGAATTAATCCATTGGGCCAAAGTGCATAAGCCTTAAGTGTTGTGCCATTTGGCAAAGCAATAAATGATTCTTCATCTATAGGAGAAACAGTAGTAAAGTTATATAAAGCAACCTCATAACCCAATCCCCTAAGGTAATCGATAATGTAGTTTTTGGCCTCATAATATCCTGGATAACCAGGTACTCTAGAACCAAAAGATGAAAAAATTCTTACGTTGCTTTCAATATTTGTTAAGTTAACAAAATTTATAGCTTGAGTTACTATGTCACCCAAGTTTGCTTGTACTTCTCCAAAAGTGGATGAAAAAACAGAAGAACTTATAAGAAGCAAAAAGAGAGTTAATATCGATAATGATTTTAATTTATTTTTTGTGATCACCATGGCCAAATCCACCCTGAGTTAAGTACAAAGAACAACGCAATCGTAAATCCTATAACTAGACCATACCCAGCAGCAAGTCCAGCTACCACTGTTCCCTTTACTTTATCCCAACTTTCTTTTTTAACTACTTTAGGAATTAGTAAGTTTCCAATTATCGAACTAATTAACGTTGCTATAGCATAAGGAGGCAAAGTAAAGAATCCGGCTATAAGCCCAGGCCCAGATAAAGGTAAAGAGAAAAGTCTATTGGAAATCTCAAATAAGCCTGATAAAATCCCACTACTAAGCGCGGAGAAAAGTATAACTTTTGGGTTAATGTCTATTTGTCTTGTAATTAAAAGAGAATCGCCTATTGCAGTTCTTGCCCAATCGATAGTAGTAAAAGGAAACATAGAAGAAGGTATTGGAGCCATCCTCCAAAATAGGTCTAGAGATAGAGTTCCTATGATAGTTGAAGCAATAACACCAAGAACAAGTGCTTTAATTACATCCATAGGATATGTTTCAGTAAGATATGCCGCTTTTAGTGTGTTAAGCATACCAGGAGTCGAGCTTCCGGCTAACACTGGCGAAATTACCCAACCTGAGTAACTTCTATAATCACTATAGTAAACTAAAGTAGCCCATAAGTAAGGTATAGAGATACTATAACCAGTCATACCTAATGTAGTACTGTTTGCTAAAGCAAACAAAAAGCTTAACCCAACAGAGTATATTAGTGAGATATATAAAGGAAAAGAGGTAAGCATGCTATGAACAAGGGCAGAAAATGAAGTTCCAAACACAAAGAGAGCAAGCAACATCAAGAAGTTGGGATAAAGACTTGTTTTTTTCTTTTCTGTTATCATTACCTTCATAACTTTTAATATATTTTTAAAAGTAAGAATGAATACCATGAATGAGATTCCTAAACCAAATCCAATTTGTGGAGCAAACCATACTCTATATAAAGACCTCTGCCATATTAGTGAGATATTCATGCCTCTTCTATACTCTGCTACCCATTTTGGAAACACGTTTGGGAATGAAGTTAAGAAAATGTTATTACCGAAAATCCAAATTAAAATTGAGCCTATAAAAATTGAAATAGCAGCGTTAAGTGGAACTATTAGACCAGTTGCCCATGGCATTAAATCTGTAGCAACACCAATTATTGCTCCAGGAATTATTGCATCAGTAATCGAAGTAAGATCAACCCAAGGTAACGGAATAAATGTTATGTTTACTAATATTGGTAGCATTATTACAAAAATTCCATAAAGAGCTCCAGGATACAAAAAAGTAATAAAGATTCTCGTTTGTTCAAAGTCTCGAGAAGATAGAGTATCAACTATTCCAACGTCTATCTTAGCAAAAGGGAATGGAAGTTTTTCAGTTTCTAAAAAGAGAGGAGCAAACATCATCGTTAGTGAGAATTCTGCTAATAAATAGCATGCAGAAAATGTTAAGTAAACCAAGATTGGAATAACCATGGAAGGTTGAAACAAAGTTCTAATTTCAACTTTAGAGGGAGCAAGCCAAGAGGGAACAAGAAGAGGTAGAGGGATATTATTTATTTTGTAAGCCCAGCTGATTGGACTCTCTATGAAAAATAGTCTAAAGATTATCCAATATGCTCCTATTCCGCCTGCACCTAATGAAGATACAAGATTAAGAGCTTCATACATGGCAAGAGTTTCTTGTCTAGATAATTTTTCGCCTAACAATCTTGAAAGTTCACTAAAAGTTATAACCATTAATAAAGTAGCTGCAAAAGACAAAGTTCCACCAGCTACCATTGAGAGATATATAGATGCAGGGACAAACAGCAATGAACTTACAACTATTGCTGTAACAACTTTCCAAGTTAGACCTTTCTTAAAAATAATCTCTTGGTCAGAATTAGAAAAAGACACTCTAACCACCCTTTAACAAAAAGATAAAAACATAAAAAATAAAAAAACTTTATACAGCAGCTAATTTTGGAATTACAACTGTAAAGAGTTTGTATAGTGGACCTATCCATACAAAGAAACCGCTACCTATTGCTAAACCTGCAGCGATTGGAACTACAATATTCTGAAACCTTGCAGGTCCAACTGCTTTTACCAACGCATACTTTACTATTAAAGCAATGAGACATGCAAGCCACATAAATTCCATTAGCCAAAGGGAAGGTATTAAAGCAACTGGATTTATCACAAATCCTGGAAACACCATTCTAATGTAGTATAATCCGAATCCTAAAAGTAACCCAACTATAGCCCATAAGTAAGCCTGGCTAGCAGTAAGTGTAAGTGAACTGCCAGTTATAGGACCTTTTGAAGTTAGATAGCTAATTGCATAGCTACCAGTACCAGGATTGTTTTGGTAACCAAAAAATGTGGTGATCCATACAAAAGTTACGATAGCTACAAATGTCCCGATTATTGCTGTTAACACATACATGTAAAAAGCTTCTTTAACGTCTGTATTTGTTCTTTTAGCTAAAGAATAGTATTGGGTTGTAAAACCTGCACCCATGGGAGAATGTCTTGGAATCCAATTTCCAATACCTGCTACAACTTGCTCAGTCATTAGGTTACCGGAGTTATAAGTTGGAACTGTAGAAGGCCACAACCCAAGAAAAGCTCCTGCTGGTTGCGTTAGGTAAAATGAGTAGAACCATAGAACGGGATCATGCCACCAAACTTCAGACATGACCCTCGCGTCCGCTATTACCCAAAGAATATAAAGAAATAGCACTATAAAGCTCATTATCACTGGAACTCCACTTATTGCCCAGAAAACAAATAGAAATATCGCTGAAAGTACCATACCCCATCCCATCAACTTTAGAGAGAGACCACTCTCATTAATATCTTCTTTTACCATTGCATTGTATATCTTCCTTATCCTATCTCTTGCTGCCCATAATGCATATATAGCAACGCTCATCGATAATCCACTAAGAGCCATATACTGATAAGGCCAAGGAGGTAGTTCTCCAAAATACCAATCTGCATAAGTTTCAACTCCGGGCGTATATGGTAAGAAACCTAAACGTACACCCAAAGGTTGATAAATTAATCCAACGACCACCCAAGTAAGTACACCAGTCCAAAGTACATCAAAGGGTAAAAGGAGGGATAACATTACTTGATGTGGTATTAATACACCATTGACCATAGCACCATTTCCAAACACACTTTGAATGAACATAAAGTTCATATGCTTTTCCCAAACCTCTGTATACATACCAAAAGCAGGCAGTATATCTCCAAGGCTTACGACTGCACTTACTACAAATCCTATAACAAAAGTTCCCCAAAATAGTTTCATTTCGTTAGTTCTAATATTAAAAAGCTTTACTTTACCTTCTTGCTCTTCGAGCGAATTAATTAAGTAAGTGGAAGGAATTGCCATTGGAAACGTCAGACGTTCAACTTCAGTCCATTGAGGTCCTATAAGGCCCCATACCAGAAATATTACAAAGATCATCCATGACGTGGAGAAAATTGTCCAATATATGATTGGGACTATCCAAGGACCCCAATTAACAGCAGCTCTACCAGTCCAGGCTTGGATTGTCTCAAGTCCAGAAGGAAATATCCAAGAAGGAATAACTTTTTTGTAAAAATCTGCATAAGGAGGATTGTTAAAAGCATAAATCAAGGAGCCTAATGTGTATTGAACAGCAGTAGCACCTAACCGCTCTCGACCATCGCCATTAACTATGAAAGCTTTTCCAGCCATAGCAAAGAGCGGTATGAATAAAATTGCAAGTTCTTGTGGAGTTAGCCTAATACGTTTTGGTAAGATTGCATTAAAAAGAACTATGAGTATAAATGGAAAGAATATGGAATCAGTTCCTATTCCAACAACTTCTACTATTACGCTATAAGGAATTCCTATAAGTATAACCAGCAAACTAAGTATTAGAACTCTTGTGGATAAACCTTTTTTTGTTACGCTTACTTCAGTAGACATTCTTTTCACCTTGTCTTAATTTATAGGAATAAAGATATTTATAAATCTTTCTTTTAAAATACTACTAAAAGTGATAAATAAAAAAAAGAAAAAAATTTAAATATAAGCTTTTATAAATTACAATATTTAAAATTAACTCTAAGTGCATAGAAATACTTATAAAGTATCTTAGAAAGCAAAATAATCATGTTTCTAGATTACAATAGTGTAACCAAAATCCTTAGAAAAAAAATAAAAAATGCTCAAGTTACGCCTATTTTCATCAGAGTCTTACCTGTATATGAAGATAGCGTTGACGAAATTTTAATAAGAAAATACTTGGAAAATATGCTTTCAATGGATCCAAATTGGGAGATGACAGGAGTTTTGAATGTTTGCTCAGAAGAAAGAATGAATGAAGATATGAAAGACATGTTTAGAAAACTAAAGACAATGGAATTTGATGCGGCTCCTAGTTTAGTTTTTGCAAAACCAAACTTTCAGCCAACAGAAGAATTAGTTTTTCTCAAAAAAAGGCTAGAGCTCAATAGATCTGAAGAATTAGTTAATCTTTTTAGAGAAAACAAAGAATTCATAGGGAAGTTCAAAAGGATTAGACCAGCTAAATTTAAAGTTGCATTAGACTCTTTTCCAGATGAGTATGCTGTTCAAAACTTAAGTCCAGAAGTAAAAAAAGAGGTAATTGTTGACTATTTCTACAATCCAAGAAGACTAAGGTTCTTTATAACAGCATCTTCGATAATTTCTTCTCCAAATTTAGGAAGAACAATCAATGAACTATTTGACTTAGTAATTTTGTCAGGAAAAATAGTAAGAAAATTTCTTGAAATAAAACTTTTAACGGAAGGTTAAGATGAAAAAGTCTTTCATTTTTTTGCACCCTCCCGTAACTTTAAGGAAGCTATCTGAAGAACTAAATAAAGCTAAAGGTAATGTTTCTGAATATCCATTAGTACCAATGGGGCTTTTCTCAATGGCTTCTAGATTAGAAGAAGAAGGATTTGAAACAAAAATAGTTAACGTTAGCTTACTTAAATTACTTAATCCAGAAAAGAAAGTTGAAGAGTTAATTGAAGGATTAGATGCAACAATTTTTGGAGTAGACCTTCATTGGTTTACTCATAGTTATGGCGCGATTGAGCTTGCAAAGTTGCTAAAATTTCTAAAGAATGATTCAAAAGTAGTTATTGGAGGGTATACCTCTTCATTCTTTTACGAAGAGATAATGAAAAAGTTTAAGTTTATAGATGGAATAGCATTAGGACTTGCTGAGGAAAGCATAGTAAAATATGCTAAATATGTGCATAAAGAAATAAATGTTAATGAAGTCCCAAGTTTTGCAATAAGAGAAGGAGATAAAACAATAGTAAACTATGGAAAGTATGAAAGCGAGAATAAAATAAATGAATATAACTTTGTTAGAGTGGAAAAGATGGATAACTGGAGAGAATATTTAAAATGTGGTCCAGCAGGATACGATAGTTCAAGAAAACCTTCATTTTGGGTATTACTTGGAAGAGGATGTATGAGAAATTGTGGTTACTGTGGAGGAGGTATAGAAGGGTTCAAAGCAGCAAGAATGGGCAACTTATTACACTTAAGAGAAGCAGAAAAAATTTCTGAAGACATAGACATTTTAAGCTCAAAGTATGGCGTGAAGCTGATAAACTTTAGTCATGACCCTGAAGCATTTGGAGAAAAATACTACAAAAAACTTTTTGAAAACATAAGAGGAAAAAAACAAGATATCGTTGCATATTGGGATAGCTTTGGAATTCCTAAGAAAGAATTTGTAGATGAGGCCTTAAAAACATTTAGTAACATAATTGTTGGAATTTCCTTAGAATCAACGTTAGATGAAGTTAGGTTTAAGGTTGGAAGAAAGTATACAATAGAAGAGTTTATAAAAGCACGAGATTACTTGAATGATAAAAGGATTGGAATCGATATATACTGGACCATAGGACTTCCTGGAGAAACAGAAGAAAGTGCACTAAAAATAATTTCAAAAAGTTCTGACTTAATGAGATTATACAAGAATGCTGTAGTTATACCACCATTTCCTTATACGTTAGATCCTAATGCACCTATGGCTCTTAACCCAGAACAATATGGAATAAAAAAATTGTATAAAAACTTTGAGGATTACTATAAAGCTACTTCAAGCTTAAAGTGGATAGATTGGGTAGCACACGAAACAAAAAACATGAGTAAGAAAAAAATTGCAGAAGTTACTGAAAAAATTTATAGAGCCATTAATGAAATTTATGAAGCAGGTTTATTCAGAGAAAATGTTGAGCATAGATATAGATTGGATCATGAATTATAACAATCTAAAAGAAGACTTTAATGTTTATCCGTTCTTTTTCTTCTAAAGGAATTTCAACTGTATTGCGCATGCTATCATAAAACCAAAATCCAATTTTTAATTCTTCACTTCTCTTAATACTTCTAATTTTCTTTCCGTTAGTTTCTATTTTTTTGGGAGGACTATGAACTCCGATTAGCCTTACTGAAAATTTTCGTTTTGAAGTTGCCTTAGTTTTTCCTTCTTGTACAACAAAAAGTTCAATTTCATTTTCCTTTGGAGTGAAGAAAACCTTTGTAACTTTAAAGTCACCACTCAAGTAATTGAAAGTATGGCCATCATCCTCATAAAGTTCGAAATTAAATCTCTCATTGGAAATGTAAATGTTCAAGGTTAAATTGCTTAAGTCTTCATCCTTAATATACTCAGTACTATCTTGAACTGGAATTACCGAACCATGCTTTACAAAAATCGGGATTTTATTTAAAGGTACTTCATATTCAATATAGCGAGGACCACTTATTTCTTTATTAGTCCAAAAATCGTACCAATTCCCCATTGGCAAATATATTAGTCTCCTATTTATTCCTTGTTTAACTATTGGTGCTACCAAAATACTACTTCCAAGCAAAAATTCGTCATCTATGCAATAAGTATTTTCATCATCTTGAAACTCTAAGAGCAATGGTCTAACTACTGGTAGTCCAGTGTCATGCGACTCCTTAACTAAGGTATACATTAACGGTAGAAACGTATACCTTAACTTTATTATTTCACGAATAACGTCAAGAGCATAGTAACCAAAGTTCCACGGTTCTTGATCAGTAGTTCCAATTGATGTATGGTTTCTGAATAGAGGCATAAACATGGATACCTGATACCACCTAATCAAAAGCTCCATTTCTGTGTTTCCTGCAAACCCACCAACATCAGCTCCAATAAAAGGTATTCCAGATAGTCCTAAGCTGAGAAGCATTGGGACCTGTAAGTAAAGATGTTCCCAACTTGAGGTATTATCTCCAGTCCATATAGCAGCGTACCTTTGAATACCAGCGAATCCGGATCTTGATAAAACAAATGGTCTTTCATTCGAATTAATTTTCAAAAGACCTTCATAAGTTGCTTTTGACATCAGAAAACCATAAAGATTATGAACTTTTGAATGAGGACTAAGCTTACCATTGTCAAAGTGAACAACTTCTAAGTCCATTGTTTTATTGGAAGAAGAAAAAACAGAAGGCTCATTCATGTCATTCCAAATTCCTTTTACACCTACATCTACTAAGATTTTGTGGTTGTTACCCCACCAATTTCTTACTTCTTCCTTAGTAAAATCTGGAAATGCGCAGGTTCCAGGCCACACTTTACCAAAGTAAATCTCATTGTTTGAATACTTACAGAAGTAGTCGTTCAACACACCTTCTCTAAAAGCATTATAATTTGAATCAGCTTTAATGCCAGGATTGACTATGGTAATAACTTTAAAGCCCAATTTTGAGAGAGAATCTAAAAAACCTTTTGGATCTGGAAATCTTTCTTTGTCCCATGTAAAAACTTTATAATTATCCATGTAGTGAATGTCGAGATATAGCACATCACAAGGTATGTTTAATTCTCTGAATTTTTTTGCTATTTCCAAAACTTTATCCTCTGGATAATAGCTATACCTACTTTGTTGATATCCAAGCGACCACTTTGGAGGCAAAAAAGGTTTGCCTGTTAGCTCTGAATAAGACTTTAAAACTTTTTTTATCAATGGGCCATAGATAAAATAGTAATTTAGTTCACCACCATCAGCTTCAAAGGAATAGTATTCTTCGGAAGAAAAACCCATATCGAATGTTGTTCTATAAGAATTATCAAAAAATATACCATAAGCTTCACCTTTCCTTAGACCAATAAAAAATGGTACACTTAAATACAAAGGATCTGAACCAAAAGAATAACCAAAAGCATCAGTATTCCACATTACAAGTTTTTTTCTTCTTTTATCTAATCGGTCTGCTTTTTCGCCAAAGCCATAAAAATGCTCGTCAGCAAAAAGACTTTTACAACATTTAACTTTATCACTTTTCTCATCCCAACCTATGCTATATTTTTCGTAATCTTCATTTACTAACTTGTTATTCTTATTATAGAAAGATAACCTGAACTTTTCCTTAAAAAGCCTCACTTTAAGCTCAGCTGTTTCAATTTCCCAATAGTCTTTATTATCTCTTAGATAAAAGTTAGTTTCTGGCCACTCTTTTTTCACGATTACATAACTATCATCTACACTATAAGCTCCTTTTGGATCGAATCTTACTCTAATTATGTTGTTATCTAACACATAGACTTTTACAAGTTTTTCTGATTTACAAAATACATTTAACACATTACCTTCTCTGCGGACAGATTCCACTGGACCTAGAAATGTGAATGCAGTTTTTACATCATTCGAGCTCATAATTAAAATTTTAATAC
This sequence comes from Candidatus Brockarchaeota archaeon, assembly GCA_017601145.1. GTDB lineage: Archaea > Thermoproteota > EX4484-205 > EX4484-205 > JAAOZO01 > JAAOZO01. The sequence goes on along the minus strand of JAFNIV010000015.1, from coordinate 25,151 downwards.
TTTAAACTTATTTAAGTTTTTAAAAATGCTACTACAAGCATTGACGCTCTCTATAACTAAAGTCTGGAGATTCTCGGTTTTTCAAGGATGAGCCTTTCACCATACTGAGTTAGGCTGCATCAATTCAGCCCCTACTATAAGTATATAGCCCGTTTGCTGAAACTTCTCCCCCTTACCTTAGATGGAGCCTTATTCCAACTTTTGAACACCCATCTGAATTTGAGCAAGTTACTCAAATATTGCTCTGTCTAAGACATATCCATACTTATCGACAATTCATACCATGGTTAAACGGTAAGCTTTCTTGTCAATCTTTACATGGATTTCGACAAAAAACTCCTATTTTTAATTACAGAAACAAAAGTTTATCATGAAGAGAAAAAAGATTCATGCCTTTTAGGAGTAGCAACTATAATTTCTTCATAATCTTAATGAAACTTTATTAGAGCTTTTGAGTATTCCATTCGCATACTGATGTTTATACAGTTGTATCTCCAAAAAGCGTTAAGCAACATTTAAGCTTTAAACCTCAATTTCTCTTCATTGCTAATCATTTCTTTGAGTTGTCGTGGAGGACAAGATAATTATCAACGAGTTATTTAGTTGCGAGTTACAACTAAAAGCAAAAGCTCCTAACTCTCAGGGAATGTTAGAGGACAGCTAATAAAGCCTTTAACTTTAGTTAGAAGAATAGAATTAAAGGTATGGATTCATCTAAAAGAATTTGGTTCATAATCTTCAGGAATTAACCTCTTACAATTTTCCATTTCGTCCCACTTTTTGTGTCTTCGAGTGCAATCCCAACATTTTTTAATTTTTCTCTAATTTCGTCAGCAAGCTGGTAATTTCCCATTGCTCTTAGTTTATTCCTTATTTCAATTAATATGGAAAGAATCTCCTCGCTTAGAACGATGGTTGACTCCTTCGGTACTATTTGAAAAATATCTGAAAGTTTTGTCGTCTCTTGTTTTGCCTCAATAAGTTTATTGAGTGTTATCCCTGAGCTTTTTGAGGCCAAATTCTCAAGTAGCTTAAAGAAAACTTGAAGCGCAAGAGGAGTGTTCATGTTATCTTCCATAGCATCAACAAACTTATTTTTTAAATCATAAACAAAAGATATGTCACTAGAATTACCACCTCCATCTTTTATAGCGTCGTCGATTGCTAAAATATTGTTGACCAAATCATTTATTCTGTTTTCTGCGCGATCTAGTTCTTTTTCATCGAAATCTAATGGCTTTCTGAAATGAGTCGAAGAAAGATATAATCGTATTGCTTCAGCTCTATATTTTTCTAAGAGGTCAAAAATGACAATGAAGTTTCCAAGAGACTTTGCCATTTTTTCACCTCTTATCGTTAAAAAACCAGTATGGATCCAATACTTTACATAAGGCTTAATTCCTGTTGTGGCTTCAGCCTGAGCAATCTCAGCTTCATGATGCGGAAAAACTAAGTCGATACCACCTCCATGTATATCATACTGACTTCCAAGGTATTTTAGAGCAATCGCAGTATCTTCAATATGCCATCCAGGATAACCAACAGACCAAGGAGAATTCCACTTCATGATATGACTTTTTTCTGCTTTTATCCAAAGAGCAAAATCTCTTGGATCTTTCTTTTCAGGATTTATTTCCACTCTTGCTCCTGGTAATAGCTCTTCAATTTTCTTATGAGAAAGCTTTCCATAGTCCTTAAACTTAGAAACATCAAAGTAAACTGAACCATTTGAAATGTAGGCATAACCTTTATTTATCAAAGTTGAAACTTGCTCTATTATTTCTGGAATATGCCCAGTTGCTCTTGGCATCATGCTCGGTCTAGCTATTCTTAACTTGTCCATTGCTTCCAGAAAGCGCCATAAGTAGTAGTCCGCAATCTCCATTGGATGCTTTCCTAAAGAACCAGCTCTTTTGATGATTTTATCTTCACCTTCTTCTGTCAAGTGGCCAACGTCTGTCACATTCATAACATAGAAAACTTCATAACCTGAAAACTTAAGGAACCTTACTAGGACATCGAAGAAAGAATAAGTTCTAGCATGCCCAAGATGAGGATCGTCATAGACAGTTGGTCCGCAGACAAACATCTTTACTTTTCCTTCTTGAATTGGATGAAATTCTTCTATAGAATTGCTAAGAGTGTTGTAGATTCGTAACGTCATACTAGATATGAGTTAGAAAGTATTACTTTAAAAGTTTTCCTATAACCAAAGCTATGAAATTTTTAACACTATGAGTACTTTCGTTGCTTTCCATTACTGGCGCTAGTTGACACTATTCAAGTTAAAGCTAAAAGATTCTCATTTCTAAGGTGTTCATTGGCAAAAGTTTATCACCGCCAAAGTTAAGAGTTAGTTCTTATTCTAAGATTGTTTAACTTTAGTTCAGCTGTAACTTTAAACAAAAAATTTTTAAGATCGTCTTCCTTTAACATAACCGGAAAGCACAATTTTTCTGGGTAATTCTTCAAACGCTACTTCTGAAGAGTTGCTATTGTTTGCCTTAGGCTTATTAAAACCTTGGATAACGTACAAGCTATACTGAATTATACTTCTGCCATTTATTTCATTCAATAATACGGTATGAAGAGCCTTAAATTACGTTACCCTTAGATTTCGAATTCTTCAAATTCATCTCAGAGTTACTCTAGGTTTTCTTGTAAATTTCTTGAGTTTCTTGTTTTTAACTTTGATGGCGGGAAGTCCCCCAGCTTTCGCAGGGGGATGAAAGCCGAAAAGCTTATATTTTTCTCATTATATCTATCATTGTCTGCTTGGCTGGAAGGGCTGGCAGACCTAGTAGGCATGGGACAGGCCGAAAGAGACGCCTGCTGAGGGCAAGACCTCCGTAACCCACCTTCCACACGGGTTCCTCGAAACGGCCTCACTTGCCGAGGCCTCCGCTGTGGGTGAGTGGAGAGCGAGTCTGTCCGTGGAAGCAGGAAGCTCCTTGCAATAGCGAGGGGTAGTTCACATGTTAAACATAGCAATTTATTTAGTTTCGCGTTTAGTTAAAACAAAAGCCTCTTTGCAGCCAACTCTACAAAACAAGACGATACAGGAAGTACTTTGAACAAACCTCTTTATGTGGCAAAGATAAGTTTGCACAACTATTACGCAAAAGTAAGACCGCGAATTTAGGACTTTAACTAATTTGTAATTTAGAGGAAGGTGGGGTCGTCGGGATTTGAACCCGAGATTTCCAGCGCCCCAGGCTGGTGTCCTAGACCAAGCTAGACGACGACCCCTTTCTCATAGGTTACATCTTTCAAGTATTTTAGCTTTTCTTATACCTCTACCTAAGTAATGTATGCCTCTGTCTTCAGGTATTCGTTATCTTTTTTATCTGATATCCACTCCATTTCAAAGTTAACATGAATTTTTGAACACTTTAGATTAAAACTCAATAAATGTCTTTAACAGAGACCTTGCAAGGAGTCTTGCTACTCTAATAGGTTCAGGTATCTTTCCATTTAAGGTAAACCTATTAAGTAAAGCTTTACAACTTTCTATGCTGATTCCTTCCGCTCTAACAAAAACTTCCTTGTTTGTTTTAAGCATTAGTTTTTCTCTTTTTCCAAGCCTTCTATAAACTTCTAGCCTTTCTTGATAATCGTTTGGAAAGTTTCTAATTATGTGCTCTTCTAAGCCTTCAGACTCATTGTAAGTTACAGTAATTATTGGAATTTTCAAACTTTTGTAAACCTCGTCTATGTCTATGATGTTATACAAACTTATCACAATGCCACCAATCATAAGAACATTTATATCTTTTCTGTTAAGCTTGGTGTAAAGTTTGATTAAAGAATCAGTAGCATCATTCCCACGTAAAGTTACAAACGAAAAAGAAAAACCATCTATTAAAAAATCCCCTCGCATAACAACTCCAGCAAGGATTGATTTCTTTGAAGTTTCACGAAAGCTTTCTGCGATTCCAAGGACTCTAATAGCTTTCTTTGAAAGAGAGACCATTTTTAATTACTTTAACAAAGTGGCAAATATAAACATTAAAAAGTGGTGTTGCGGTATTTCTATAATGAGTTTATCTTAGTAGAGAGTTAATGTATCCCATTTTTCTTACTTTATTTTAGAAGTAGATTGCAACTTTATGAGTATTTCCCTGCTTCCATCTTCACGCTCACAAGACTTTCTGCCGATAAAGTTAAACTTAAAGGCTAGCCCAGAACAAAAATATAAAGATTAAAAACCTAAGTTTAATATGACAAATATTCTACAGAATAGTTTTAGAAAGGAAAATCATCTTCTAGAGGTAACCTAATCAACTTTCCTTTTATCACCGAAAGCAAGCCTGCAATTGCAACTTCAAGCGTTTTTAGTCCTTCTTCTCCAGGAACTGGAACTTCTTTATCATTTTTTACTGCGTCTTTAAAAGCTTTAAGTTCTAGCAAGTAAGGATCTTCTGTTTTTCTTGAAATTTTTTGAGCTGATTTATCTTTCAGATAAAGCACTACTTCATTTGGCATATTACTAGTGAAGCTTATTGAACCGCCACTACCAATTACTTCTAATTCCGTAGAAAAGGGAAAACTATTTGGCATTATCCAGCTTCCTTCTACGTATGCAAATGTACCACTCTTAAACTTAATGAAAACATCAGTAAAGTCATGCGAAGTAGCACCTTCTCTTAGAAATGTACCGCCTCTTGCAAAAACTTCTTGAACTTCTCCAAAGGTCCAGCGCAAGAAGTCAAGATCATGTATGCTCATGTCTATTAAAACACCTCCCCCTTTATCTATGAAGTCATGCCAGTTTCTCCAAACCCAAGAAGGAAACGTAGAGAGTCTATGTGCTCTCGTAAATATCGGAGTTCCAATTTTTCCTTCTTTTATTAATTCATGCGCTATTGTATATTCATTCCAAAATCGAAGAACATGAGCAACCATAAGCTTTCTCCCACTTTTCTTTGCTTTTTCTACCATAGCTTTAGCATCTCTCAATTTAAGAGAAATCGGTTTTTCTACTATTACATTCTTTCCACTTTCAAGTAATCTTTCAACTATTTCTCTATGTGTATACGTTGGAGTGCAAACATCAACTAAATCTATTGAGTTGTCTTTTAAAATTCCTTCAATGTCAGTATAATACTTTTGAACTTTATATTTTTGACTTAGCTCTTTTGCTCTTTCTTCTTCTATATCAACACACACCTTTAAATCTACGTCTTCCATAGATTTCCATTGTTGAAGGTGTACGTTTCCTATGAATCCACACCCTACAAGTGCAACTCCAAGTTTATTCATAGTTTTTAATTGTTAAGAAAGCTTTTATAAGTTTTTAGCAACATAAACAATTTAAGCTTAACTCTTTTAATATTCCTTGAAATGAAGATAGATCCACTTCAAGTTAAGGAACTAATTAAGACAAGGAGAACTGTTAGAAAATTTTTACAGAAAGAAGTAGAAAGAGAAAAAATAAAAGACCTAATAAAAGCTGCAATGTGGGCACCTTCTGCGCATAACAGCCAACCCTGGAGATTTTTTGTAATAACTAGTAAAAAAACAAAAGAAGCCTTCTCGTTGTCAATGGCAAGAAAATGGGAAAAGGATCTAAGGCAAGATAAGGTCGATGAAAAAACCATAAGAGAACTTACAGAAGATTCACATGAAAGATTTATTTTCTCTCCAGTTATTATAGTTGTTTTTGTAGATATGAGCGAGATGCAAAGATACCATGATGAAAAAAGAAACAACTATGAAAAAGTAATGGCAATACAAAGTGTGTCTGCAGCAATTCAAAATCTTATTCTAATGGCTCATGCTTTTGGTCTTGGTTCAAATTGGAGATGTGCTCCTTTATTCGCTCAGGAAGAAGTAAAGAAAGTTCTTAAAGTAAACTTAAACTGGGAGCCAATAGCGGCTATTTCGATAGGATATCCTGAAGAAGTGCCTCAAGCACCAAAAAGAAAGAATATTGACGAGGTCGTAATTTGGGATGAGGAACGTTAAAGCAACTGTTTTATGCGGTGGAGTTGGAGCTTCAAGACTATTAGTTGGTTTAGCTGAAGTTATAAAGCCTGAGAATATCTACGCTATAGTTAATACTGGTGATGACATAAATTTATTAGGCTTTCATATATCTCCAGATTTGGATATAATAACTTATTCATTAGCAGGATTAGTTGAAAAATCAAGAGGTTGGGGAATAGCTAAAGATACATTTAATATGATATCACAACTAGCTAAGTACGATAAAAAGCTTACTTGGTTTAACTTAGGAGATAAAGACCTTGCAACCCATATCTTTAGAACTAGTTTAATGAACCAAGGTAAAAGCTTGTCTGAAGTTACTTCACTGATATGTGAAAAACTTAAAGTAAAAGTAAAGGTCATACCAATGACAGATGAACCATTTGAAACTCATATCGTAACTAACCTTGGAGAGATGCATTTTCAGGAGTATCTAGTAAAACTTAAGATGAAACCAAAAGTAAACAAGATAAAGTTTATACATAGGAAATTAACTCCATCTGAAGGAGTTGTTGAGGCCATAGAAAAATCAGATATTATAATCATTCCACCAAGTAATCCGTTAGTTAGTATTGGACCGATACTTCATATAAAAAAGGTAAGAGAAGCTATAGAAAGGAGAGCGTCTTATTCTGTTGCAGTTTCTCCAATAATTGGCGGTAAAGTTGTTAAGGGGCCGTTAGCAAAGATGTTGAAAGACTTAAAACTAGAAATTTCTCCAGTAACTATTTCAAAGATTTATTCAGGATTAATAGATGCAATTATAATAGATAAAGTTGATGCAAGACTAAAAGGAGAAATTGAAGAAAAAGGAATTAAAGTTTTTACTCGCAACATAATGATTCAAAGAAAATCAGATAGCGTTAATCTAGCTAAGTTCATAGTGAACACTTTTTTGAGCTAAGATCATAAACTTTTTAATCTTAGAAAATTTATCTAATAGGTACAACATAATGCATAAGCGTCAAGCATAAGCCACTAAGGACTAGCTTACTTATTTTTGAGAAAAACATTTATATAAGTAAGAAGAAACATAGCCCATGAAAATAAAAGCAAAGCCCCTAGTTTTTATTGTTCTAATGGGAGTTGCTGGCAATATACTTGGATTTTATTCGATACCCCTACCAATACCATTAGTAAACGTAGCCTTTACGTTGTCTCAATTACCAGCGCTGTTTACTGCAATCTACGTTGGCTCTCTAGAAGGAGGCATAGTTGGATTTTTGAGTACTATAGCTTCGACCGTACTTTTCATCAAAAACCCATTTGTTCCTTTTGGAAACTTTATATTAGCTTTCGCAACAGGTTACTTTTATAGACATACTTTTGTGAGAAAAAAGATTTCAGTGATTCCTTCTTGTATACTTGGGGAAATTGTTGAAACTCCCTTTATTTGGTTAACGGTAATTATATGGTCAGGCCTAGTACTTGGGATTCAAATTAATATCCTAGTTCCTATAATCGTACTTATTAACATTAAAGCGTTTCTTGAAATTGCTATAGATGCTGCGCTATTAGAAATAATGCTTCCATATTTTGAGAAGTTCTTAGGAAATATAAAAGAAGAATTAAAAATAATTCATTAGAAAAAGAAAAGTTTATCAATTACTAATTTCAATAAAGCACTTGAAGCGGCGATGTATTATGCTAATAGTACTTACAAGAAAAAAGCTTTATTTTTTTACTTTGCTTGCTACCATTTTGCTAACTTGGGTACCAGCAAGACTAGTTACTATTAGAGCTAATTTACTTGAAGCTTCTCTGGGAAACTTAGCTATTCTTTCTCTTTTTTCACTTGGAAGAATGACTACTGCTTATCTTCTTGGACTAATTTCTGCGATACTTCTTGAAATTTGGGTCTCAAGATCAGAACATTTAGTGAAGTATATTTTTCCTGTGTTAGATGTTCTACAATCTGTTCCTATACTTGGTTTTTTACCAGCAGGCTTGCTCGTAATAAGGCAACTTGCTCCTGGAAGGCTTGGGACTGAGTTAGTTTCGATATTCCTGATATTTACTAGCCAAGCATGGGCTTTAATGTATTCTGCGCTCGAAGGATTTACAACAATTCCTTCAGATCTACTAGAGCTTAAAAAAGCATTTAACCAAAGGGAATCTAGCTTTATAATCAAGATATTGCTTCCTTACACCTTTCCTTTTTTAGTGAGCGGAAGCATTTTGGCCTTTGGAGGAGGATGGTATTTTTTGATGGCAGCTGAAAGTTTTAGTTTAGGTAACGAACAAGTAAACTTACCTGGATTAGGTACATTTTTGTTTTATTCAGCTTACACTGGAAACCTAAAAGAATACCTTCTTGGTTTGTTAGTTCTTTTATTGATTGTTGTATTTATACATGAGATATTTTGGTCACCTTTGAGTGAGTTTAGTAAAAATTTTAGGTACGAGTTTACTTCTGGCGAAGTAACTCATAAACCAGCTCTAACAATAAAGCTCATATTTAGTTTTACAAAAGTTATTCTTAGAACTTTAGAAAAAGTTTATTTTTTCTTTAATTCTGTTTTAACTTCTAGACAAAGAGTAAGAAACACATTTGATACTTTTGTTAAATTTACTAAAATTGTCTTAATCTTTTTAATAGTTATTTATCTTGCATTTTCTCTTTACTCAATCCAACCTACCAATTTTAGTTTTACACAGTTACAAGCATCTTTGCTAATAATAGTTGAGGCATCAATATGCATGATCTACTCATTTTTTAGAGTTTTTACAGCTTATATTGTAACTCTTTTCTTAGTAATTCCTCTAGGAATAATAGCTGCAAGAACAGTATTGAGGAAACTACTTCTTCCAATTTTTGATATTATGCAGTCAACTCCTGCAATAGCATTCTTTCCATTTTTGATAGTTTTCATTTCTTCAATTATGGGCATAAATCAGTTCTCTATTAATCTGATAAGCTTAGTTTTAACTATGACTGGTATGATTTGGTATCTTCTCTTTAACGTAGTAATTTCTCTTAGTAACATACCTGAAGATATAGAAGAAATGCTGAAATCTTTCAAAGCAAAAACATCCACTAAAATACTAAGAATATACTTACCAGCTGCAGCTGGAGGAATATTCTATGGCACAATACAAGCATTTGGGGGAGGTTATAATGCTCTAGTTGTATCAGAATATATAACTTTTGGATCTCAAGTACTTACAGTAAGAGGAATAGGATCTTTTCTAAATAAATATTCAAATGCTGGAAATGTTGTTGCTTTAACTGTAGGTTTATTTGTTTTTATTGTTTTTGTTGCAACTTTTGATAGGCTTGTTTGGGTTCCAATTTTAAATAGAATAAAGAGGTTTAGATTTGGTGATTAAAATGGAAAGTAAAAAACCAATTCCAATACTAGAAGTAAGGAATGTAGAAAAGGTATTCATTGTTGAAAATAAAGAATTTCAAGTAATACAAAACATAAGTTTTTCAGTTAACGAAGGAGAATTTGTTGGCATTATTGGCCCTTCTGGCTGTGGAAAGAGTACGCTATTAAGGATAATTGATGGTATGATACGTCCTTCAGGAGGAAAAGTTCTCTTTAAAGGGAAAGAAGTACTACAACCTTCAGATGGAATGAGCTTTGTTTTTCAAACCTTTGCATTGGTGCCTTGGCTAACTGTTGAGCAAAACGTTGAATTGGGTTTAGATAGCTTAAACATACCAGAGAAGGAAAAAAAGGAAAGAGTAAGTAAATACATAAAGTTCGTTGGTTTAGATGGATTTGAGAAGTTTTTCCCTCGTGAAATTTCTGGAGGTATGAAACAAAGAGTAGGGCTTGCAAGAGCTCTTGCTAGAGAGCCTTCTCTTTTGTTAATGGATGAACCACTCTCATCATTAGATGAATTAACTGCAAGAGGACTTAGAGATCTTCTTATAAGGTTGGTAAAATCAACAGAGACTCCTGTAGAAGCTGGAATAATAGTTTCACATAATGTTGAAGAAGTAGTGTACTTAGTTGATAAGGCAATTGTGCTCTCAGGAAGACCAGCAAAAGTAATTGAAGAAGTGAAGATAGACCTTCCAAGACCAAGAAATACAAAAACAAGAAGTTTCTTCAAGTATGTTGATAGGATAATCTCACTTATTTCATGACATCGATGAATTAAAAATGATGCAAACCTTTAGAAAGGTTATTACTTGCTATTTTCATATAGTCTAATAATATTGCTTCTAGAGTTATATTCAAGAAGATCTGAATATACACCATAGTAAATAAACTTTTCGGTTATAGAAGTTAAAGTTTCTTCATCTGAAGTTTCGATTGTTCTGATAATCTCTTTAAGTTCCTCTTTAGTTACTTCTCCTCTTTTCTTTATTTCATCAAGTATACTTTTGTATTGCTTATTATTTAGGAGTTGCTGCCTAACTATTTTACTTCTTTCATCGTATTTACAATCCAAAAACTTATTTCCAACTTCCGTCAACTTCAGCTTACCATCTTTAACTTCAATGAATCCTAAAGCCTCTGCGGTATCTATTACTGGAAAAAGTTCATCTATATCGTATACAAGCTCATCAGCAACAGTAGCTATGTCAATTTGATTTTCATAACTTCTAACTTCTTTTATTAAACCACTAACTTCTCCTAACTCTACTTTAGGCAACATCTTATTGCCACTTCTCTTTTTCTATCTAGCATATTCTTAAGAACATATTTTTAACTTTTTCTTTTTAGAATCTTAAGACAATGAAATTAAAGCTATCTCATTATTTGAATTAAACAACATTTAAATGAATTTTTTACTAAGAATTAAACTTAAAGAAAGCTTGTTTCAAAGGTAAAGAAGTACGAAAATCTTTTTTTCCTTTTTGGGAACACCTTAACCAAGAATATGCCAACGATAAAACCGCCTATATGAGCCCAATATGCCACTCCAGACACTTCAGGTAAAGAAGCATAAAAAATTTGAAAGACAAACCAAACGAACAAATAAACAAACGCAGGTATTCGAATAAATGTTATAAAAAAACCTAATACAACCAAAGTTCTAACTCTAGAAAGAGGGTAAAGAACGAAATAAGCTCCAAGAACTCCAGAAATTGCACCTGAAGCGCCTATTGCAGGGTATGGTGAGAGAGGATTGCTTAAAAAATGAAAAATACTAGCGCCAAGTCCAGAGAGAAAGTAAAAAAGGAGATAACCAGAATGACCTAAAGCATCTTCTACGTTGTCCCCAAAAATGTAAAGGTATAGCATGTTTCCAAGTAAATGCAACAAATCAGCATGAATAAACATAGAAGTAAAAATTGGGAGAAAATTGAAAGATTTCAAAAATCTTAGTGGGATAAAGCCATACTCAAGAATTATTTCATCGTATACTTTGCTAGGAACAATGTACTCGTAAAAATAAACTACTATGTTAACTAAGATTATGGCATAGTTAACAAAAGGTTTTATAGTTTTTGGATTTTCATCGCCAATTGGAATCATTTTCTTTAACCCAAAAAAACTTTTGATCCAACTTTAGGAATTTCTACCTGTACATTAAAGTCGCCGACGTATTTCTTCAGAAGCTCTGGATTCTCTCCATGAATTGGGATTACTTTCTTTGGCCGTATTTCTCTTATGACCTTTTTTAAATGGATTGGCATTATGTGGCCAGATACGTGAACAGTATACATTGGGACACCCATAGCATCCAGCCAATTGATTAATTTATCATAATCTATTTCTAGTTCCTCATTGAATGGTTCAGAAGAAGAAAAAATAAATACACTACCTGGAATTGGAGAAATTTTAAAAATTTGTTGCATTTCAACTTGAGGAATTAAAACTAAGAATTCTTTTTGCTTTTTTGATACTTCCTCAGGCTCTATTGATTTCCATTCTTTAAAGACCTTTTTTTCCCAACTATATACTCTTGATTTCTCTTTCATTAAAACTAATGTATCTTCAACTCTAACGTTAATTTTCTTATCATTTTTTAGTGAACTTAGCACTACAGCCCTCTTTGGAGTAATTACGAGTTGTCTTCCATTTTCCATAGCAGCATTGTAGAAAGAATTATACCTATCGATATCTGCTATGGCGAAGTCTCCGATCACCAACCCTTCGCACGAACGAGTTATTTCACTTATCTTTTCCTCTACTTCCTTTTCTGAAGAAACAATACCATCTAGCATATTTGTGTGCTCGGTTATAAGCACATCTATTTGTTGATCTTTCATTTTTCTTATGAAATCTTCAGTCATGCCAAATTTTGGTCCATGCATTCTAAAGTCGCCTGTATAGGCAATACTTCCTTCAGGGGTTTTGATTATGAAACCATAAGAACCTGGTATAGAATGGTCAACGTGAATTGGAGTTATTTCTAGGTCGTCAAGTTTTATCACATCTCCAGTATGAAACGATTTCAGTGTTTTCCCATGAATATCACTTTCGATACTTTTTCTTGAAACTTCATTAAGAGCTTTTAGTATGTTTATTGAAGCTTCGCCCGCATAGATAGGTATGTCTTTCCTTAAGAGACCTATATGTCCTGTATGATCACGATGCGCATGCGAAAGAAAAAGTACACTAAATGGTTTCTTAATCGTTTCACTGTACATCTCTGGGATATTTGGGACTATTCCCAACTTCATCAATGTTTCAACGTCCCTTGGAATAATAAATGGATCTGAAAAAAATTTTCTTCTAGATTGATAAGATAATCCAAAGTCAAGCATTATTGAAGTTTCTCTTGTACTAACGAGAATTTTGTTGCCTCCAACTTCTTCAACACCTCCATAGAAAGAAATACTAGTTTCCATTCTTAAGCTAGCTTAGGTAGAAAAAGTAAAAGTTTTAAATATTACTGAAGTAACGTTTAAACCAAGAATTGAGCGAGTTAGAAGAGTTTAATTTTGAGGAAATAAAACCAATTCCTCAAAACCAAGTTTTACTAGAGGGCTTACCAGATACGGGCTTGCTTGGCACGATAGCGGCAGTTCATTTAGTTAAACAGAAATCTTTAGAGCCTTCTGTTAGTATAGAATCAGATCTAATATCACCAATTGTTGTTGTAAGACAGAATAAGCTTTATAGCCCAATCTTAATTCACTCAAGTTCTTCTCTCTCAGTACTAACTTCAGAGGTCCCAATTTCAGCAGAAATCAGTAAAGTGTTCTCAAGGTCTTTATGTAGTTGGTTGAATAAGAGGAACTTTTCTCTAGTTGTTTCAATAGGAGGATTAGCAGACCCTAACAGACTTGAAACTGAAACACCGGCAGCATACTATATAACGAATATAAAAGAAAAATTGGAGGGTAAGATTAACTTTAAAAATATGAAGCCTTTAGATTCTGCCTTCTTAGCAGGTACAAAAGCAGTTTTTTTGTACTACTGCTTTAAATATAATATTCCTACTTTAGGAATTTTTGTAGAAGCCTTTCCAAACTACCCAGACCCTGGAGCAGCAGCTGTAGCATTAAACATGCTAGTTGGAATAGAAGAAATAAGGTCTGATATCTCAGAATTAATTAAGTCTGGTGAGGAAATGAGAGTAAGATTTAGAGACTTAATGAGAAGAACTTCGAGTGAGATGGCCAAAGCCGGAAAATCGAAGGAATTTGAAATGCCATCTTTGCTTGTTTGAGGTGGTGAAGATGAGCGAAGATTTCTTTTATGATTTTATGAAAGAACTAAGAAGCCTCATTAGAAAGGCTAGAGAGGAAGAAGAAGAGATTATGAGAGAAATTAAGCAATTTGAAGAAAGAGAAAATTGCATAGTTCCGCTTTATGAAGTAAATGAAACCCCAGAAGAGTACATAGTAACAGTAGACTTACCTGGAGTTGAAAAAGAGAAAATAGACTTAAGAATAAGTGAAAGAAAAATGTACGTTAAGGCTCCTTGCAGCTCAATAGTTACTAGAAGAAGAGCTTCCAATAAGCCATTGAACTATGTCCTAGAAGTAAGCTTACCAGAAGAGATAGATGTTAAAAACGTAAGAGCTAAGTTTAAGAATGGAGTATTAATCATAAATTTAAGGAAGATAGGCAAAGGTTTTACAATAAAAGTAGAGTAAGATGCTTCAACAAAAACTTTATAGTAACTCTTCAGAAAGAAAGCAAAGAGAGGTAAATATTTGTTTATTATGTAGAGGCACAAAACTTCTTTGTGGAAAACCAGCATGTCCAATACTTGTTAGAACTTCAAGTATTACTAGGCTTGAAATCGCGAATAAAAAAGAAATCTTCGGATCAAGCCCACCATCCGTATTCGTTGGAAGATTTGGGTACCCAAAAGTTATGGTTGGGCCCATGGTGCCTCCGTTTCAAGGAGATACTTCTTACTTGTCTAAATTTGACTATTGGTATAGTGAACAAATAGAAGAATACGTCCAAAAAGTTACATCTTTAGTAAGGGGAATGTACCCAGTAAGAGCAGACAAACTACCAGAAAACTATAACTTTCTCTTAAACTTGCATGATTTAGTACTTTCAAGCAAACCTGTTGATACACGCATGGATTTTAAAGGTAAGATCATATCAAAAGTTTACTTAAGCGAAGATGTACAGCCTTTTGGGCCATATGGATACTTAGAGAGAATGGAGTACAATCCTTCTTCTTCTGATAAAGTAATAGAGAAAGTTTATTACGATAAGGACTTAAAAGCGACTGAAGCCATTTGGAAACTTTATGAACAAAAAAGAAACCTTTACACTATACAGCAAGTTTTTAGCTTGGGGATGCTTGGTTCAAAAAATAGAAGGAAAGTTGTTCCAACAAGGTGGAGTATAACAGCAGTAGACGATTCTTTGGCAAAGTTTTTGATGAGAAAGATTAGGGACTTTCCAAGTATAGACGAATACAGAGTGTTCTTCTCAAGAAGTATGGGTAATGTGTTCTCAGTAATATTAATGCCAGGAAACTGGAGTTATGAATTCATTGAAATATTTCATAAAGGATCAGTTTGGAATACCTGGAGTGAAACACCAGCAATAGCTAGTGATTTTGAAGGACCAAATGGAAGAACGACGTATGCTTCAATAGGAGGTTGCTACTATGCCTCAAGGTTTGCTGTACTAGAATATTTTAGTAAAATAAGGCGTTCTGGCGGTGCAATAGTGGTTAGAGAGGCCTTACCATCTTACTATATACCAGTTGGAGTATGGATAGTTAGAGAGGGAGTAAGAAAAGCTTTACAAGATAACTTCAAGAGCTTTTCCACATTAGAGGACGCCCTAAAGGAAACATTCTCTAAAATGAAAGCAAGTTTGAACGACGTTTTACTTAATTCCAATTTACTTAAATCCTTGAAGAAGCAAAGAAAGCTAAAAATTAGTTACTAAACTTCTGAGTATTCTTTTTCTTTGAAGTTTTCTACTGCCTTAGTTACTATTTCTTTAGCAACTTTAGAGTCAGCCCATCCAACTATCTCTACAAACTTTCCAGGTTCAAGCTCTTTGTAATGCCTAAAGAAGTATTCTATTTGCTTCTTTGTAGATTCGGAGAGGTCATTAATGTCATCTATTAAGCTAGTTTGAGGGTCTATATTTTTTGTTGGAACTGTAATAACCTTAACGTCTTTGCCTCTTTCATCTTTTGTTAGCAATGCTCCAATAGGCCTTACTCTAATTACCGAGCCTGGAACAAGTTCAGCGTCACACAAGACTACTGCGTCTAGTGCGTCACCATCTTCTGCTAAGCTCAATGGAATAAAACCATAGTTAAAGGGATACATAAAAGAAGCGAAAAGGAATCTGTCTACGGTTAACATACCTGTTTTTTCATCTACTTCATACTTAACATGCCCGCCTTTAGGAATTTCTATAATTACATTGAGCTCATCTGGCACTTTTTCTCCTGGGCCTATGTACCAGAGGGGCTTCATCCTGCTTAACTATATTAAAAAACCGATTATAAACCTTTGTGAAGACATTCGAGCAAAACCTTAAAAAATCCATGAAAAAAGGTTTTTATTTCCTATTTTTTGGCCAAAAAAATGAAGATTGAGTAAAAAACAACTAGATACTGTTGTCATAAAAATTGGTACGTCTGTAGTAACAGACGAAAATGGAAAAATAAATACGAAAGTTATTCATTCCATAGTTGAACAAATAGCCAAAAACAGAGAAAAGGCAAAAAATTTCGTTATAGTGACTTCAGGAGCCATAGCATGTGGTATTTCAAAACTAAAATTGAACGTGACTCCAGATAAGCTAAGTTTAAATTATAAGCAAATGTGCGCTGCAGTTGGGCAGCCAATATTAATGAACTACTACTCAAGGTACTTTGAGCGTCATGGTATTTTAGTGGCTCAAGTATTATTAACAGAAGAAGATCTAGCAAACAAATATAGATATGAAAACTTATGGAAGACTTTAAAAACATTTTTCTCAAGAGGCATAATTCCAATATTGAATGAAAACGATACTTTATCTGTCAAAGAACTTGTTCCAGTTAATCCTTATGTTCCGGAAGAAGTTAGGTTTGGCGATAATGATAGGCTTTCGGCGATAATTGCGTCAAAAATTAGAGCAGATTTGCTTATCATACTAACCAATGTTGATGGTTTCATGACTTTTAACAAAAATGGGAAAGCTACATTAGTTAAAGAAATAAAAAAAATAAACAATAAAATAAAGTCAAGTATTGGAAGCGGTAGTAAATTTGGAAGGGGAGGAATGAAAACAAAGCTAGAAGCAGCAATTATAGCGAAAAGAGCAGGAGTGAAGGTAGTTATAGCTAATGGAAAAAAAAGAAACACGATAAGCAAGGTACTTTTGGGTGAAAGAGTAGGAACAATAATACATTAGGTTTAGAAAAGCTTAAAAAATTTGTGTATAACTTAGAAACTTAAAATGAGTTTAGATAGTGTTTATGAAGAGGTTCTTTTAAAGGCTAAAAAGGCTAAGGAAGCTTCTAAGCTTTTAGCAGCAGTAAATAGTGAAACAAAGAACAAAGCACTAAGAAGTGCTGCGACTGCTATAATTGAAAACAAAGAATACATTTTGAAAGAAAATGAGAAGGATGTAAAAATGTTAAGAATGACTTTAGGAGAAGTTCCTCTTATCGATAGGCTTCTTTTAAACCAAGAAAGACTTGGGGAAATGGCAAATAGTTTAGTGGAACTTTCTAACCTACCCGATCCAGTAGGAGAAGTCATTGAAGGATGGACAACGAGGCATGGGTTAGAAATACTGAAAGTTAGAGTTCCATTTGGAGTAATTGGAATAATCTATGAAGCAAGACCAAACGTTACCTCGGACGTTGCAGGAATAGCTATTAAATCTGGAAATGCTGTTGTATTAAAGGGAGGACAAGAAGCAATAAACTCAAACATCGCCATAGTAAAAGTAATGAGAAAAGCAATTTCTGATTTTTTACCAGAAGAATCAATACAAATTATTGAAAACACAAGTAGAGAAGCAGTAAAAGCTATGCTTGGTCTTCAAGACTATATAGATATAATTGTTCCAAGAGGAAGTGCTAATTTCATAAGGTATGTTAGAGAAAACTCAAAGATTCCGGTAATTGAAACAGGAGCAGGAAATAACCATATATTTGTTAATTATGATGCTGATTTTGATATGGCAATAAAAATAATAATAAATGCTAAAGTACAAAGACCAACAGTTTGCAACGCAGTAAGAAAGGTATTAGTTCATAATAAAATTGCAAGAAGTTTCATTCCACTTTTAGTTAAGTCGTTGGAGAAGTATAAAGTAAGAATTAAAGGCTGCCCTAAAACAATTGAAATCGCACAAGACATTGAAGAAGCTAAAGAAGAAGATTGGTATGAAGAGTATATGGACCTAACATTAGCTATTAAAGTAGTTGATTCAATGGAAGAGGCAATAGAACATATCAACAAATATGGAACTAAGCACTCAGAAGCTATAATTACTTCGAACATTGAAGATGCAAAACTTTTTACTAAGCTAGTTGATGCCTCTACAGTATATGTTAATGCTTCTACTAGATTTACAGATGGAAATCAATTTGGTTTTGGAGCCGAAGTTGGAATAAGTACTCAAAAGTTACATGCAAGAGGACCAATGGGCTTAAGAGAGCTTACCACTACTAAGTATGTAGTTTATGGGAATGGCCAAATAAGAGATTAATAAGCTAATTTTTTGACTTAGACTAGTTTATTTTCACTTTACTAGTATTCTTCGCGACTGAATCGACTTCTAAGTTCTTAACTTCTATTCATACTTGTAGTGAGCATTGAGAGCTATATTTTAGAACTCTTACAAAAAGTAGACGAAAAAGCCTAGAACTTTAGTTTTTGATTATCTCTTTTTAAACGAGGTACTAAAAATTGAAATAAGGCTTGCTAAGAAGAGCAGAAGTTTTAGCAAGTGAGCTATGCTTAGTATAGGATTGCTTTTATATGGCTTAAAACTTGTATGAAAGGCTAAGCTCAAGAACCTAGAAGCTCAGACTAAAGTTTAAGAGAATGTCAATTATAAGCTATTGACTTCAACATTTCATCTTAGATCCAAAGTTTTAGGCTTTCTTGTCAATTTTTATTGTAAATTTCTTTCTATATAGAACTCATTTCATATAAGAGCTTTTCCTCTATCTGTTAATTTGTAGTATATTCTTTTTCTTCCAGAAGTTGTGATTGTCTCTGATTTTTTTACATAGCCATCATTAATTAGATCAAGTAAATGCTGATAAACTGTTGGAATCCTTATGTTCAGTTCGTACTTTTCTTTTAGTTCTCTCCAAATTTGATAGCCATATGCATCCTTCTCAGATAGAATCTTTAAGATCTTCACCTTTGTAGAGCTTAACGTTTTTCCACCACTAAGTTCTTCAATTAATGTCCCTAAGTTTGACTTTCGGAGAGCGAGTTCTTTTAGAATTCTTGGATCCTTTAGGCCACTTCCAGTTATAAAGCACACTACAGTAGATTCTTTTTTTATTTCTTTATGCTCAATTAATTTTTTTAGTGCTGCTATTGTTAAGCTTGCAGCTGGTTCAGCAAGTAGTCCTT
This sequence comes from Candidatus Brockarchaeota archaeon, assembly GCA_017601145.1. Taxonomy (GTDB): domain Archaea; phylum Thermoproteota; class EX4484-205; order EX4484-205; family JAAOZO01; genus JAAOZO01. Next base: position 6,229 of record JAFNIV010000015.1, on the reverse strand, counting down.
CTTTTTCTGCTAAGAAACTTATAGCATCTAGAATTTCTTCCTCATTAACTGAAACTGCGATACCTTCTGTTTCTTTTATTACTCTTAATGCAGCGTTTCCGAACTTTGGATCGGCAATGTTTAAGTCAAAAATTCTGGTCTTAGGCGTGATTTCTGGTTCAACTGCACTTGAACTTCTAAAATATGCTTTTACGATCGGCGCACAACCTTCTGGTTGGACTCCTATTATCCTTGTTTTAGGGTTTTTTATATTTTTTAAAAAAAATTTAAGTTCATTTAGCGCCTTATAAGTAGCATAAGCAAGACCTCCTTCACCCATTGGAACTATTACATAATCTGGAAGTCTGAAGTTAAGTTGGTGAAACACTTCGCTCATTATAGTTTTTTTCGCTTCATTAACTAAAGGATCATACTCTGTTACTACAACAGCTCCTTCTTTACTTTTTAGTTCTTTAAAAGCTTCAACTACACTTACGTTGGCGCCATATGCAATCATTTGATAAAGTTTCCCAAGATCAATACCTTGCTTTACATATGCTTGTAAACTGATTCCTGATTTCGAAGAATAGGCAGATAAAGAGGCACCAAGGTTTCCTGTCGAATAGGTAATTATTCTTTTTATACCATACATCAACGCAAACGACATAAAGAGGGCAGAACTTCTATCCAGATATGAACCAGTAGGTTCCACAGTTTCATCTTTTAGAAATAACTCTTTAATTCCTAACTCATTTTCTATTCTTTTACTCCTATGCAGCACAGTATTTCCTTCGCCAAGAGAAATTCTAAAAATTTCTTTAACTTCTGGAAGTATTGATGCAAACTTCCATAACCCGATTTGAGAGTCTAAGTATTCGAATTTATCGCTGTAGTTTAGCTCGACTGAAAGCCCACTTCCACATTTCTTACACAACTTAAGATTAATATCAAAATCATAAGTTTCTCCGCAGTTAGTACATCTAAGATGAGCTATTTTTGCCATCTTTAACCTGCTTTATCACCTATATGTAAGTTAATGCTTATATATTTTTCTAAAGAATTCGCTTAAATTTAAGCAAATTCAAATGTCGATTTTAAACTAATGAATCTAAAATAAATAAACATAAACTAAGAACTTATTACCTATTGACAAAGTTAGACTATAAAAAAATAAAAAGAAAAAATCACTCTGTAAGCTTTAAAGCTTCTTCTACCGAAGCGTCCTCATGAACGATTTTTAGTATTGCTCTCATCATTTCTGTAGCCTTTTCTCTTTGGAATACGTTTCGTCCTACTACAACTCCAGCCCCGCCAGCATTCATTACGCCCTTAACTACTCTTAAAAACTGCTCAGGAGTTTCAGTTTTTGTACCTCCAGACATCATAACTGGAATTGGAGTTGCACGTACAACTTCTCTAAAAGTTTCTTCAGAACCAGTCCAATATGTTTTTATTATGTCAGCACCAACTTCAGCAGCAGCTCTTGCAGCATATCTTACTATCTCTACGTCTTCTTTTTTAGCTATATGTGGACCCCTCGGATAAGCTAAGTTTAGTAATGGCATACCGTAAGTTTCACATTCAGCTGCAATCTCTGTAAATTGTCTCAACATTACATCTTCTTCTGGGGCCCCCCAATAAACGGTAGCAGCAACACCATCTGCTCCCAAAGCAACTGCATCCTTTACGGTTGCTATTGGGTCTTGAGTAAACTGCTTATCTGAAGGTCTAAGACTTGTCTTTCCAGTAACTTTAACTATTAAGGCCGTTTTATTTGCCCATACTTTCCAGGTTAATCTTGCTAAGCCTCTTGGTAACATTATTGCATCAACACCTGCTTTTACGACTTTGTCTATGATTACTCTAGGATCTAGATGAGGTTGAATAAAATCTTTTGGACCATGCTCTATACCATGGTCCATAGCTAAAACTACAGCTTTTCCTGTTCCTTTACCCAAGATACGTTGAAGTCTAATATTTTTGCCTACAGCTGAAGCTGTATACGTCGCTTCCATCTCACTCTCACAACAACTTTATCGCCTTTAGGTTAATTAAGTTTATTCTAGAGAAACCTTATCTTAAAATCTAAAGAGTTTACGAAATGTTTATTTAACCTATAATGTACAAAGATTTTAATTACAATGAAAAAAGAGGTAGAAAATCAATGGACTTAAATTTGCTTCAAGGGGAAGTATTAGTTAGAGAAGCAAGAAGGGCTATTGAAGAATTCCTTAAAAGTGGTAAAATTGTAGAAGCGAAAATACCTAAAGAAATAGATGTACCTTCTGGAGTTTTTGTAACACTAAACAAACAAGAGAACGAAAGAGAAGAGCTTAGAGGATGTATTGGTTATCCAGAACCCATTATGAAACTTTCTGAAGCTTTAGTGGAAGCAGCTATAGCTGCAGCTACTGAAGATCCCAGGTTTCTTCCGGTAGAGTTGGAAGAGATGGAAAAAATAATAGTTGAAGTCAGTGTCTTAACCTCACCAAAACTAATAAACGTAGAAAGAAGAGAAGACCTACTGAATTTGATAAAGATTGGAAGGGATGGACTAATTGTTGAAAGAGGAATAAGAAGAGGATTGCTTTTACCTCAAGTCCCAGTTGAAGAAAACTGGGATGTTGAAACTTTTCTTAAGTATGCATGCTTAAAAGCCAATCTCCCCCCTGATGCATACTTAGACCCAAGAACAAAGATTTATTCGTTTTCTGCAAGGGTTTTTAAGGAAAAAACACCAAGAGGAGCTGTTGTTGAAGTTTACTTAAATACGAAATAAAACTAAAAGAGTAGGGAGAATATTTTTAAACTCAATAATTAAGTTTAACGATAGATGAAATACATTGTTACATTGAAGGATAGAGAAGGATGGGAAGAAACAATAAAAAAATTGCTTGAAATAGAAGAAATTGAAGAAATTTACATGGTAACAGGCCCAGAAGACATAATACTACTTCTTTCCATTAGTTCAGACGAGAATTTAGAATGGGTTAGAAAAAAGATAAGGGAAACTGGCAAAGCTGAAGAAGTTAGAGTTTTGAAGGTTGTTGGCTAGAGCACAATCGTTAATTGTTATCCCTATCTAGAGAGTCTCTTGCTTTAATTTATAAGTGTGGATTTTTAAAGAAGTTTATCTAGAAGGCAATAGATATTCTACTTCATATTTTTTTACTCTAGTATAGACGACAATCAAATATTTTTCGCTCTAAGAATGCCACTTGCCGATAAAGTTAAAACTTATATAGAGACAGATTCTTGTAAGAAATAGCTTGTGTGAGTTCAAGTGGAATAAAGATGCAAGCAATAATTTTTTTGAAGATAAATGAGAAGGATGCTCCAAGTTTAGTTTCAGATATAAAAAAGAACAAGAACGTTGAAGAAATTTTTATTCTCGAAGAGAACTTAATTTTTGTCATGGGAAGCTTTATCGATATCGAAGAACTAAGTGAATTTCTTAGAAATCTAAGGAGTATGAAAGGCATAGAAAATACTGAGACTAAATTAGTTTTGAAAAGATTCAAAACGACTTTTCCTTACTAGCTTTAATTTTCTATTCATTTTTGTAGTCTTGTAGTTAGAAAACTTACTTTTGTACGTGGTACTTTAAAACTCTTGAAATGTTAAAAATTTATTGATTTTCGCTAAACTTTTTTAGGGTTTAGCAATTAATGAAGCACAATTTAATAAAGTCTTTTCTTCAACATAAAGCTTTTATTTACTTTCTTTTGAGACTTGATTGCTTTGGAAACTGCTGAAAAAATAAAGAATCAATCAAAAGAGGAGGTTGAAAGAAATATAAAAGAAGTAACGGCAATTCTGGAAAAAGAGCAAAACCTAATAGAAGTTGAAGCCGAAAAAGTAGTTTTTGTTGGAGACACCCATGGTGACTTAAGTTCAACACTTTCAGCTTTCAGTAAGTATGAGAATGCAGGTTATAAAATGATATTTTTAGGAGATTATGTAGACAGAGGGGAGTACCAGATTGAAAACATAAACTTCTTAATTAGTAAGAAACTAGAGAAAAGGAGCGAGGTAATCCTTCTAAGAGGAAACCATGAAACAGAGGAGATGAATAAAGCTTATGGATTTTTAAGAGAGGTTATAAAGAGATATGGCTTAGGATTTTATGAGCTTTATATGAAATTGTTTTCTAGCTTACCTTATGCTGTAGTAGTAAACAAGAAATTTATAGCCTTACATGGTGGCTTAGCGAGAAACCTAAATAGCTTAGATAACATAAGAGAGCTTGAAAAAGGCGAGACAAACCCAAGAGGAATGGCAATGGAAATTTTGTGGAACGATCCAATAGACTTTATTGAAGGTTTTGAGTCTAGTGATAGAGGCCCAGGTATATATTACTTTGGAAAAGATGTCTTAGATAAATTCCTTGAAGAAAACAAACTTAAAGCACTCATACGAAGTCACGAACCTAGAGCAAACGGCGTCTCCATAGAGATGGGTGGAAAGTTATATGTAGTTTTTAGCTGTAGATACTACGGTATAAAACCTGGAGCATTAGTGCTAAATGATGATAAACTATCTTCTATACGTCTTTGAATGTTTATTACCAGTGCGTCTGAGAAAGTCATTCTTTGAAAAAGAATTTTAGTTTTACATTGTTTCAAAGCTTTTAAATTCACCCTTATAAGGCTCGTAAATTATCCTATAAGAGGTAACTTTTGCAGTAGGAGGGCCTTTCTTAGTCCACTCAACCATTTTTTTTACGGCTTCTTCATTGCCCTCATAAACAGCTTCAACGGATCCATCTTCTAAATTTTGTATATACCCAAAAACTCCAAGCTTGCTTGCAACTACAGCTGCAGACTGCCTAAAGAAAACACCTTGAACTCTCCCATAGACCTTCATTCTTACTCTTATATAGCCCAACTTTACTCACCTAAATTTTTAAGAATTTCATCCCATCTATTCGCTAAGTCTAGCAAATCTCTGACAATAACTTTCGGCTTCATCTTTTGTCCATTTTCTTTTTTCAGATCGTCAATTTTTGTAGCCCCCGAAAGAACAAGAACGGTTATCCAGTTCATTTCGTTTCCAGCTAAAATGTCCGTATCTAACCTATCACCAACTATCATTACGACATTGTCTTTAAAATTCCAGTAAGAAGAAGCTATTTCTAAGATTACTTTTGAAGGTTTTCCTACTAAGAATGCTTTAGTACCTGTAGCACACTCTATTGCTGAAACTATTGCTCCAGCTCCAGGCATAAATCCATTTTCAGAAGGTACTGTGGGATCTCTATTAGTAGCAATTAATTTCGCTCCAGTCATTACAGCCCTAGTAGCATTAAGAAGCTTATCATAATTTATATCGAAATCTAAGCATACAACTACAAAATCTGCTTTATTCCATTCCACTATTTTATGTCCTTCTCTTGAAAGTTCTTCTATTAAAGCTTTACCTCCAATTGGGTATATATTTGTTTCTCCAAACTTCTTTTTTAAGTAAATTGCTGTTGCACTGCCAGAAGTTAAAATGTCATTGCTTTCAACAGGGATACCCATCTTACTCAATTTATTTTTATAATCTTCTCTCGTTTTTGTTGCGTTGTTTGTCAAGAACCTTATTTTTACTCCTTTGTCTCTTAGCTTTTTTATCGCCTGAGGAGAACCATTTATAGGGTGATCTCCCAGATAAACGCACCCATCTAAATCCATTATTATTTGGTCTACTTTCATTTTACAGGTCTAGGGCTATTTTAGCAATGCTTATTTAAATTTTTGTAGCAATCGGTAGTTGTGAGCTACCTTTTCTTATCTAGAGAGCTTCTTGCTTCATGACAAGCGTATGATACTTTTACAAGAAGCTTATCTTAAAAACAAGAGCTATGTCCAACAGTCTAACAACTTTTTCTTTGACTTTATAGAATAGCACTTTTAGAATATTTTATGCTATCTTTTTGTATTAGTCTCATTATTAAATTCTTAAGCTCATAACACCTCTTTCCTAATCAGGCGTAATACAATTTCGCTTATATTTCTTCTTTTATCCTTCTTAACTAAAGGTTTTAAGGTAAAGAGTAATGAGCATTGTGTAATTCATAAAAAACTTCTAAAAAAATCGGTAAGGTGTTAACTAGTGAACTACCACTAGCTTTCGCAAGGGGCTTCCTGCTTCCACGGACAGACTCGATCTCCACTCACCCACAGCGGAGGCCTCGGCAAGTGAGGCCGTTTCGAGGAACCCGTGTGGAAGGTGGGTTACGGAGGTCTTGCCCTCAGCAGGCGTCTCT
>JAFNIV010000014.1 GCA_017601145.1 Candidatus Brockarchaeota archaeon | reverse complement strand
ATGGGACAGGCCGAAAGAGACGCCTGCTGAGGGCAAGACCTCCGTAACCCACCTTCCACACGGGTTCCTCGAAACGGTCTCACTTGCCGAGGCCTCCGCTGTGGGTGAGTGGAGAGCGAGTCTGTCCATGGAAGCAGGAAGCTCCTTGCGATAGCGAGGGGTAGTTCACGCAAGCCTAAAAACTAATACTTTTATCTTTTTCTTTATTTTTCTGAACAAGTTTTTCATAGTATTCTTCTTTTATGCTGTAGTACTCTTGTAGCGATCTTACAGATGGCTTTTCTACGTTAAGAATTCCATTTATTAGTTCTTCAAGGATTTTAGATACTGTAATTACTGGAATTCCCATCTCAACAGCTTTTCTTCTTATAGTGTACTCATCTTTCATTATTAACTCGTATTCGTTAATGTCTTTAGATTCTGGTATGTTAACTATTAAATCCAAGTTTCTATTCACAATATAAGTCAAAACATTTGGCTCTATTTTTTCGCTAATCTTATGAAGTATCTTAACGTTTAACCCTCTTTCCATAAGATAACTTCCTGTTCCTGAAGTGCAATAAACTTCATAGCCTAACTTCAATAGGTTTCTAACTACAGGCTCAATTTCCATTTTTTCTCTTTCTGTTCCTGCACTAACAAAGACCTTTTTATTGTTTGAATTAAGTGTCGGTATCCTTAATCCAACAGCAACAGTAGCTTTAATCAATGCATCGTGAAAGGTGTCGCCCAAACATGCTGCTTCTCCAGTTGACTTCATTTCAACTCCTAGGATTGGGTCTGCACCATCAACTTGCATGAAAGAAAACTGTGGAACTTTAACTCCCACATACGGAACATTAATTTCATCTATTTCTTCGATCCCTAGTCCTAGTAAAGCCCTTGCAGCATATTCCATAAGATTTATTCCCTTTACCTTTGAAACGAATGGCATAGATCTACTTGCTCTCAAGTTGCATTCAATTACACTGACTTCATTTCCTTTAACTAAGTACTGGATGTTAAAAGGTCCAATAATTTTAAGAGCCCTTGCTATTTTTTTGCTATAACTTTTTATAGTTTCAACATGATGACTTGTAAGCCTTTGTGGCGGAATTATCATTGTTGCATCGCCAGAATGTATTCCTGCATATTCTAGATGTTCAATTATTGCACCTATCATAACGTTCGTTCCATCAGAAACTCCATCAACTTCAACTTCCATAGCTTCAGTAATAAATTTACTAACTGTTACTGGATGTTCTTTCGAAACCTTGGTAGCTCTAAGCAAGAACTCTTCTAGTTGTTTATTGTTCCAAGCAACCTTCATCACTGCTCCTCCAAGTACGTATGAAGGCCTAACTATTACTGGGTACCCTATACTTTCTGCAAATCTTTTAGCTTCCTCTATTGAGCTAAACTTTGCCCATTTTGGTTGAGGGATGCCAAGTTCATCCAGTAACGAACTAAACTTTGCTCTATCTTCAGCCCTATCAATGTTTTCACCTTCTGTACCAAGTATTTTTACTCCAACCTTAGATAATTTTGGTGCTAGGTTATTGGCGGTTTGTCCACCAACACATGTAATAACTCCCAACGGATTTTCTTTTTCATATATATCATAAATTCTTTCTAAAGTCAGTTCTTCAAAGTAAAGCTTGTCACTCATGTCGTAGTCTGTTGATACTGTTTCTGGGTTGCAGTTTACTACTATTACTTCATCCATACCAAACTTCTTCAACGACCAAACTAAGTTCATAGTGCTCCAGTCAAACTCAACAGAGCTTCCTATTCTATAAGTTCCTGCTCCAAGGACAACAACTTTCTTCTTATTTTCATTTACGAAGCTTATATCATCTTTTTCTCCACCATATGTTAAGTAAAGGTAGTTTGTCTTTGCAGGCCATTCTGCAGCTAGTGTATCTATTTGTTTCACTACTGGAATTATATTATGCTTCTTCCTATAGGCTCTTACTTTTTCTTCACTAACTTTAATTAACCTTGAAATTTGACTATCGGAAAAGCCAAGCTTCTTTGCCTCTCTAATCTTTTCTTCATCTTCATCATCAAGTTCTCTTATTTCCTTAATTTTAAGCTCCATGTCTACAATGTTTTTTATTTTCCAGATAAACCACTCATCTATCCAAGTTAGTTTGCTTATCTTTTCAACACTTATTCCAAGTTTTATTGCTTTTACAATTGTTAGAAGTATCTCATCAGTTGGATTAGCAAGAGCGTTTTCAATTTCTTCAACGTTTTCCCCTTCTAACTCTGCTGTAAGACCATCTAATCCAATGTCTAGCATCCTAATTGCTTTTTGAAGAGCTTCTTCAAAGTTCCTCCCTATACCCATAACCTCTCCAACAGACTTCATTTGAGTTCTCAGTCTTCTATCTACAAAGCCAAACTTTGAAAGATCCCATCTTGGTATTTTAACAACAACATAATCTAAAGCAGGTTCAAAGAATGAAGAAGTTATATTAGTTACTTTATTTAGTATTTCTGGAAGAGTATATCCTATGGCAAGTTTAGCAGCTATGTAAGCTAAAGGATAGCCTGTAGCTTTTGATGCGAGAGCTGAAGACCTCGAAAGTCTTGGGTTTATTTCTATTATATAGTATCTTTCTGAATTCTTATCCAAAGCTAGCTGAACATTGCATTCTCCAACTACCTTACTAGCTCTAGTAGCTTTTATTGAGGCTTCTCTTAGCATATGGTACTCTTTGTTGTTTAAAGTTTGAGAAGGCGAAACGACTATGTTATCTCCTGTGTGAACTCTCATACCAAGCATATTTTCCATGTTACAGACGGTAATACAGTTGTCATTGTAGTCTCTGACAACTTCATATTCTATTTGTTTCCAGTCCCCAATGTACTCTTCAACTAAAACTTGCCCTATGTAGCTGTTTGCAATTCCTCTACTTACTATTTCTTCAAGTTCAAGCTGATTGTAAGCAACACCCCCTCCCCTTCCACCTAAGTTATAGGCAACTCTGACTATTACTGGATACCCTATTTTTTCAGCTATCTTAAGAGCTTCTTCAACACTTCTTGCTGCTTTACTAGGTAAAACTGGTAGGCCATTTTCTTTCATAGTTTGCATAAAAAGTTCTCTATCAGATGTTATGTTTATACTTTCAACAGAAGTGCCTAGTACTTTCACTCCATATTTTTTTAGAATTCCTCTCTTGTAAAGTTCATATCCTGCATTTAGTGCAGTTTGTCCTCCAAATCCTAACATTATTCCATCTGGATTTTCTTTTCTTATAATTTCTTCTAAAAATTCTGGAGTTGCGGGCAACAAGTATACGCTATCTGCCATCTTTGGATCTGTTTGTATTGTTGCAACGTTTGAATTAACAAGAATCGTCTTTATTCCTTCTTCTTTTAGTGCTTTAAGAGCTTGCGTTCCTGAGTAATCAAACTCTCCTGCCATTGATATCTGAATGGGTCCAGACCCAATCACTAATACTTTCTTTATCCACTCGAACTTTGGCATATTAAGAGCCCTCCACAAGCTTCAAAAAAATATCAAATACGAAAGAAGTATCATAAGGGCCTGGTGATGCTTCTGGATGGAATTGTGTTGTTACTATTGGTTTTTCTTCATGAAGTAATCCTTCAATAGTATTGTCGTCTATGTTCTTAAACCATACTTTCAACCCAATGTTCGGCAAATTTTCATCCTTTACAGCATAACCATGATTTTGACTGGTTATGTAACATTTTTCATTTGTAAGGTCTACTACTGGTTTATTTTGGCCTCTGTGCCCAAATTTTAATTTGTATGTATCTGCTCCAAGCGCTAAAGCTATTACCTGATGTCCAAGGCATATTCCTAAGATTGGCTTTTTATATTCTTCTAGCATTTTTCTCGTATTGTCTATAGTGGTAGTTAGTATCTTTGGATCCCCAGGACCATTGCTTATTACTATTCCATCAGGAGAAAAACTCATTATCTCATCAAAACTAATGTTATAAGGTACTACTATTACTTCAAATCCTCTAGAGGCTAAGTTTCTTATTATGTTGTACTTAACTCCTAAATCTACCATAACAACTTTTTTCTTACCCTTTCCATAAGTTTTTGGTTCCTTTACAGAAATTTCATCAACGTAGTTTTTAGATTCATAGCGCTGTGCTTTCTTTATTGTTTTAAGTGCTCTTTCAACATTCTCATCAAAAATCAGAGCTCCCATCATAACTCCTTTTACTCTTAGTTTCTTTGTTAGTTCTCTTGTGTCAATGTCATATACTCCAGGAATCTTTTCTTCGTATAACCAACTGTTTAAGTTTTTATTTAAACTCCAATGAGAAGGATTTTTGCAATGTTCATATACTACAACTCCTTCAACTTTTATTGAGTCTGATTCAAAGTATCTAGGTACTCCAAATTCATCCTTATTCATGTAACTTGGAACTCCATAGTTTCCAACAAGAGGATAAGTGAAAGTAAGTATTTGTCCCTTGTAAGAAGGATCAGTTAAGGCTTCCGTGTAACCAACCATTCCAGTATTGAAAACTATTTCTCCAACAGAATTCTTTGGGTAACCAAAGGGCTTACCTTGAAGCACTGTTCCATCTTCTAGCACGACGTATGCTCTTTTTTCAGATGTCGTAAAGCCCTTTTCAGGTACTACTTCGAACATTTTTAAATCTTTCTTTTGAAATAAAAATTATCTTTTAGCTTCTTTTAGTAAATAATTTGCTATTTCTTTTGCTACATCAACTCTAGAGGCTTCACTTACTCCCTTGAACTCAACGTTTGGATTAACTTCATGAGCAAGTAAGCCTCTTTCATTCTCCATAAAATCTATTCCATAGATACCCTTTCCAAAGGCCTTAATTATCTTTTCAACTATCTTTTCAACCTCCTCAGTTATTTCTGCTTTTATTGCTTTTCCTCCCCTTGCAAGGTTTGTTCTCCATTCACCATTCGTAGCATACCTATACTCGGCTGCAACCGGTTTGTCTCCAACAACTACTACCCTTAAATCTCTCTGAAGATTCCTAATTCTTTCTTGAATGTAATAAACCTGATAAATTGGGTGCATCATTTGTCTAGTTTCAAGTATGGATTTTGCTGATTCTAGGTCGTTCAATGGTGCAACTAGCCTTCCCCAACTTCCAATTACTGGTTTTAGTACTAAGGGAAAACCTTGCTTATTTATTACTTCTAGAGCTGAATCTGAATCAAATGAAACAATTGTTCTTGGAGTTGGTATCTCGTTTTTTATGAAGTTTACTGTCGTAAGTAACTTGTTTCCACAGAGTAAGTATGCTTCGTAACTATTTATTACTCTTGCTTCTAAAAATTTTTCTAAAACATAGTTAAAGTAAAGAGCCCTAAAGTAGCTAATGCTACGCTGGTAGTAAATATCAACTTCCTCTCTATTTTCTTCTTTGACTAAAGTAAAGTACTTCGTTCTTGAGTCTATAAGTTTAACATTTGCTCCTACATTGTTTAAGGCATTTACAATCATTTTTTCGTCCTTTCTTGCAAGGTCATAAACAAGTCCAACAGTTGTCATAGTTACTTTAATGCGCACCAGCAAGTCTTTAATTGTGAAAAATTATTCAAATATATGATGTTCTAGATAGAAAAAGTCATTGTTTGAATGTTACTCTTATTAGTTTTTAAGTTTAATAAAATTTTCTTCTTATAGGTAAATAAAAAGTTTAAGTTTTATTTGAAACTTAATTCTTCTTTTTTGTTTCATCTTAGAACGTCATGTTTTAATAACATTTTAACATAGTTTAGCCAATGAAGGTAGTACTAGCATACAGTGGTGGATTGGATACATCAGTTATGATAAAGTGGCTACAGGAAAAGTATGGCGCTGAAGTAGTTACCGTTACCGTAGATGTTGGACAAAAGGAGGATTTTGGTGAGGTTGAACATAAGGCACTAAGACTTGGAGCAAAAAAACATTACACAATAGATGCAAAAGAAGAATTTGTAAGAGATTACATCTTTCCTGCAATCATGGCCAATGCTCTTTATGAGGAGAAGTATCCACTATCAAGTGCACTCTCAAGACCATTAATTTCTAAAAAGTTAGTGGAAGTTGCATTAAAAGAAAATGCAGACACTATAGCTCATGGTTCAACTGGAAAAGGAAACGATCAGGTTAGATTTGAAACAACTGTAATGTCTCTGAACCCAAAAATTAAGGTTTTAGCGCCTGTCCGTGAATGGAACCTAAGCAGAAATGAAGAACTAGTATACGCAAAAGAAAAGGGAATCCCAATAAAAATTAAAAGCTCTCCATACAGCATAGACCAAAACTTGTGGGGAAGGTCCATTGAAGCTGGAGTGCTTGAGGATCCTTCGTTAGAACCTCCTGAGGATGCATTTGAACTAACTGTGGATCCTACAAAAGCTCCAGATAATCCTGAGTATGTAAAAATAAAGTTTGAAAATGGAGTTCCAACAGCAATAAATAATTCATACTTAGATAGTGTTAGTTTGATAAGTTACTTGAATGAGCTTGCTGGAAAACATGGAGTAGGAAGAATTGACCACATTGAAGATCGTCTAGTTGGAATAAAATCAAGAGAAGTTTACGAATGTCCTGCTGCTGTTACTCTTATAGAAGCTCATAAGGAACTTGAAAAGCTAGTTTTAACTAAAAATGAACTTATGTTTAAGCAACTAATAGACCAAACTTGGACAAATCTAACTTACGATGGACTTTGGATAAATCCACTTAGACTAGACCTTGAAGCATTTATCAAAGAAACACAAAAGAGGGTTTATGGTGAAGTAAAAGTAAAGTTGTTTAAGGGCTCAGTATCTGTTGTTAGTAGAAGCTCTCCCTATTCTTTGTATGATGTTGCCTTATCTACATATGATTCCCAAAGCAAGTTTGATCAAACACTTGCTAAAGGGTTCATCGAAATATGGTCTCTCCAAACTAGAGCTGCTTATAATGCAATGAAGAACAATAAGCTTGAAGCCTATGTCCAGTGATCCTTATAGGGGAGGAATTCTAAAGGAAGATATAAACAAAGTAGTTCTTAACTATACTTCTTCAATTTCTCATGACAATGAAATCAAGCAATATGTAGTTGACATTACAAAGGCACATGTAGTTATCTTATATGAGAAAAATCTAATAAAGTTAAAGGAAGCTAAGTCGATTTTAAGTGTTCTCTCAGAACTAGGTGATTTTGAGCTAAACTATTCAACCGAGGATGTTCATGCTAATCTAGAAGCTTTACTTATAAGTAAGGTTGGACCTGAATTAGCAGGAAATGTAAACCTTGCAAAGAGCAGAAACGATCAGGTTTCAACAGCTATAAGAATGGCATTACGCGAGAAGATAGTAAAAACAATGAATCAACTGTTGTCTCTTAAAGAAGCTATGCTAAGCAAAAGTGATGAACTTGTTGATGCTATAATGCCTGGGTATACTCATCTTCAACATGCACAGCCAACAACGTTGGCTCACTACTTACTTGCTCATCATGACAGAATAGACAGAGACTTCGAGAGGCTTTTTGAACTTTACAAAAGAGTTAATATGTCTCCAATGGGGTCTGGAGCACTTGCCACGAGTAGTTTTCAAATAGATAGAAATGAAGAAGCTTTACTACTTGGATTTAATGGAGTGCTAGAAAACTCGATAGATGCTGTTTCTTCTAGGGACTTTGCTGTTGAGGCTTTGTTTAATTTTTCTTTAATCATGACGGACTTAAGTTCAATTGCTGAAGAGTTTGTGCTTTGGTGTACTTCTGAGTTTAACTTTGTTCAACTCCCAGACGAGTTTGTATCAACCAGTAGCATAATGCCGCAAAAAAGAAATCCAATAGTTGCAGAAATGATTAGAGCTAAAACAAGTAGTACTTATGGTAACTTGTTCTCAGTCATGTCAATAGTAAAAGCTCTTCCTCTTGGCTACAACCTTGACCTTCAAGAGATAACTCCTCATATTTGGAGTTCATATGAAATTGTATCAAGCTCCTTGTTTGTTGTTAGAGAAATGTTACTAAAAGCTAAGTTTAATACTTCAAAAATGTATAAGGAAGCAAACGATGGTGTCTCGACTGCTACTGAACTTTCTAATCTGCTTGTGAAGTATGGTGTTCCATTTAGAGTTTCGCATAAGATTGTTGGAAGTTTCTTAAGAAGCTATGCAAATGAATTAAGTCCACAACAATTTTGCAATTACTTAAAGCAAAACTTAAACTTAAGCATAAGTTTACAGGAAATAGAAAATTGTTTCAACGTTAAAAAGGTCGTTGAAAGCTACAACTTAGTTGGAGGGCCTGCATCGGAAGAGGTTAAAAGAGCAATAAAGAAAAGGAAAGAAAAGTTAGTGTATCAAAGTAAAGAAGTCAACAATTTACTTGATAGCTTATTAAGTTATAAAAAAGCATTAGACAAACGCGTTCATGAACTATTAAATTTATCTGAGCAGTTAAACTTGCATCTATAAAAAACTAAATCATTATTAATGTGAGGATATCAGGTTGTAAAGTTAATGGACTAAAAAAGAGTTCATAAGTGTAGTCTTTCGATGGTTCTCAAAATGCTATAAAAAAACTTAAACATATTCTTCTTAGAGAATAATTGGTAAGTGCAGGCTATTCTATAGTTAAGATTCTCAGAGGAAGGACAAGAAATTGTTTTTAGAAGCATAACTTCTTAAGTAGCGAATTAATAGTAAAATTTAAAAGCTATAGCTTTACTATTCTTAAGATGACTGCTGAAAAAGGCATAATAATTGGAATAATTATTATAATTATTCTGGCTGGTTTGGTTTATGTTTTTGTTGTGCAAAGATTGCTTTTCAGTATTACTTTACTCTATGAAGGAAATAAAACTACAAGTTACTGTAAAAACTGGTTCTTTAAAGGAGAAATTGCAACGTTTACTTTTAAAGTTACAAATCCATACTTCACAGCTCTTTCGTTGAATTTTTACTTAGTTCCTATGGATTCTTATAGAAGTAATTCGTATATAGTTTACTCTACAACGATTCCCGGAGCCTTTGTTTTCCCAAACGTCAAAATTGTTAAATTTACCATAGATACAAATTCGCTTAATGAATGTCTCTACATAGTTAAGGTTGAAGCAAAAGAGATTAAGTTTGAAACGAATGGTAGTAAACAAAGTTCTCAGTACAATTTTGAATCTTATCCGTGGATGCTAGCAGTTATGAACAATTTTCAAACAAGTAGTTTTTCTTTTGATAAAGCAAACGAATTAATTGTTCCGTATGGTCTTGGCGTAAACATTCACTTCATAAACCCAAATGATCAACAAAAATTTTGGCTCGATATGATAAAGTATGCTGGCTTTAAGTTAGTAAGAATGGATTTTTTCTGGGATCATGTAGAAGTAACTAAAGGTACTTATGATTTTTCAGGCTACCTTATTCTAACAGAAGAACTAAAAAAACGAGGGCTTGCTCCACTTTTCATTCTTGATTACAGTAATCCTTTGTATGATAACGGTTTGTCACCGCATACTGAAGGAGCAAGAAATGCTTTTGCAAACTTTGCTGCAAATGCAACAAAGACCTTCTTGAACTATAGCATAGTTTGGGAAATATGGAATGAACCAAATGGTTTTTGGAAGCCAAGTCCTAATGTTGATGATTATTCTAAACTAGCTATAGAAACCGCAAAAAAGATTCTTAATATTAACAAAGATATACTAATTATTGCTCCTGCTACCGCTGGAATAGATTTAAATTTCATAAGGATATTCATTGAATATGGTGCTTTGAATTATGTTTCAGCCGTATCTGTTCATCCTTATAGAAATTCAAATCCTGAAACTGTTTCAGATGACTACACTAAACTTAGGCAACTGGTTAACAACAAAACAATAGTGAGCAGTGAGTGGGGCTATACTACTAGCGGTTCATATGGAAATAAAGTTGATATATTGACTCAAGCCAAATATTTAACAAGAATGTATTTGATAAATCTAATGAATAAAGTTCCAATTACTATAATGTATGATTGGAAAGATGATGGTATAGACCCAAGCAACTCTGAAAATAGTTTTGGAATAATTTCAAACGAACAAGTTAGTTCTTTGTTCTTAAGTGAAAGCTACTTCATAAAACCTGCCTATTATGCTGTTTACAACTTAGCAAAAAACTTGAATGGGTTTAAATTCTTAGAAAGGGTTAGAGTAGAAAACGATAGTAGCATTTACTTACTCAAGTTTAGTAATGGTTTAAAGCAAAAATTCGTAATTTGGACGACATTACCTAATGAAAGAGAAGTAACTTTAGACCTTATAAAAATGGGCATTACAAACGCAACAAAAGTTGAATTTGTAAGGATGTTTGGAGAAAGTAGAGTTCTCCATATAACTGGAAACTTTTTGAAGATTAACGTTACTGACGCTCCTATGATAATAAGCTTCTTGAGCAGTAGAACCTAAAAGAATAATTTAGATCTAAGAAGACCTGATAGATTATGTATGTTTAAAAGATCCCAAGATCTCTTAAAGCTCTGCTTGGTGTATTTGTAGTAACTTCAGCATAACGAAATGTTCAGATATTCTATTTACCCCAATGACATTTAGAAGCACAAAGCCGCAACTGTTGTACCAGCAGGAGCTAAGCTACAATTCCTTGGAATAGCACTTCTCTAAAGACAAGCGCATCTTTCTTCAGTTGTGTCTGCATAGATCAAAATCCTTATTTAGTAGATATATGAACATACCTATCTGCAAAGGTAATAAAACGACCGAAGTATGCAACTATGTATAGTAAAGTTTTTAAGCTAACAAAGTATCACTATATCATGAAATGGGTAACTAGAGAGAAGGCAAAAGTAGACAGAGTTGCCTGTCCTTGGCTAATAAAAAGATTTGTAGATAAGGATGCAGAGTTCCTTTTTGTTCCGGAAGATAAAGTTATGGAAGTAGCTGAAAAAGAAGGTGCGATACCATTTGACGTAAAGGGTGTGGAGCTGGGGCATCACGGTGATGAATGTACTTTCGATGCTATAATCAAAAAATACAAGCTAGAGGATCCTGCACTTAAACAATTAGCACTTGTGGTTCGAGGAGCAGATACGCCTAATAGAAGTCTAACACCCGAATCTGCAGGTCTTAATTCTATAGCTGAAGGCTTCAGGCTAATCAGTAAAGATGATTACGATAACTTGGCAAAGCAGTTTCCTTTATATGATGCATTATATGCATATTTTAAATCAAAGACAGAAAGGCGATAATATACTGGAAAAGTGAGGTATAAATCCTGCCAAGCTTAATGCACAGAAGAAATTCTTATTTCCAGGCTTCCTGTTCTTCTATAAGTGATACAGGAAGAAAGACGTTGTCAGATGTGCTAACTCCTCGGTCTAAAACAAATATCTATTTTTGCCTTAAATTGTAATCTCTTAGTTCCTCCTTTTTTTAAGAAAAGTTTAAATAGTGGTTATTTATGCTTTACGCTCTATGCCAAAGGAATCTGAAATCAACTTAGTTTACAACTATATAGATCAAAACCTAAACAGATTTGTATCACGAATCCAAGAATTCGTAAGACAACCAAGTATAAGTGCTGAAAATAGAGGCGTACAAGAAGCTGCAAAGTTACTTGCGAGTTATTTTAAAAAAATTGGCTGCCAAAATGTGGAGATTGTTCCAACAAGAAGGCATCCTGTTGTGTATGCTGAGCTTGATTCGAATGCAGAAACAACCTTGTTAGTTTATATGATGTACGATACGCAGCCTGTTGACGATGAAAAACTTTGGGTTTCACCACCTTTTGAAGCAAACATAGTTCCATTGGATTTACCTTCTGGAAAAGTTAGTGCTCTCATTGGTAGAGGAAGTATAAATACAAAAGGGCCGCTCATAACTTTTATAAATGCAGTAGAAGCTATAGTTAGTACTTTAGGAAAGCTCCCAGTAAATCTTAAGTTTATAGCAGAAGGAGAAGAAGAGCTTGGTAGCCCGCATCTTCCAGATTTTGTTAACGAGTATAAAAATAAGCTTAAAGGTGCAAAGGCAACAATATTTCCAAGCTTCTTAGAAGATACTTGGGGTAAAGTAAAGCTTTCTCTAGGAAACAAAGGAATTGTTTACTTTGAACTTGAGGCCAGTGGTAAGAACTGGGGAAAAGGACCCATAGAATTCGATATACACTCTAGTAACAAAGCTTGGATTGATAGTCCTACATGGAGACTAATCGATGCTCTTTCAACAATGGCAAAAGACAATGGAAGAACAATAACAATTGATGGATTTTATGATGATGTTGTTGAACCATCTGAAGAAGATGAAAAGTTGTTGAAAGAGTTAGCAAAAAGTTTTGAACCAGAAAAGATAAAAGAAACGCTTAAAGTAAAAGAATTTATCTTTGATGAAAACGATAAGTACAATCTTCTTAAGAAATTCCTTTTCAGTACAACTCTTAACATAGATGGAATCTGGTCTGGTTATATTGGGCCAGGGTCTAAAACTGTTCTTCCACATAAGGCAACATGTAAAGTTGATGTTAGATTAGTTCCAAATCAAAATGATCCGAATAAAATAATTTCACTAATAAGACGACATCTAGATAATCGTGGGTATAATGATATTGAAATAAGACAGCTAAATGGTTATAAATGGAGTAAAACGAGTGTAAATCATCCAGTAGTGCAAGCAGTAATTTCTTCAATCCATTCCTTTAACAAAGATGTTGAAATCTGGCCTCTAACAGCAGGAAGTGCACCCATGTACTTATTTAATGACGTTTTAGAAGCTCCTGCTGTTCACTTGGGTTTAGGGCATGGTGCTAGAGCTCATAGTCCAAACGAGTATATTGTAATTAAGGGAAACAAGTATGTCTCTGGAATAGACATTGCGCATAAGTTCTTTGTAAAGTTTTTGTTTAATTTTGGGAAGTAAGCAAAAAACTTGATCTAGATAGTTTTACTCTTTTTTTGGTCGTATCAAACTTTAGAATAGGCGTTTCTTAGAATATGTGAACTACCCCTCGCTATTGCAAGGAGCTTCCTGCTTCCACGGACAGACTCGATCTCCACTCACCCACAGCGGAGGCCTCGGCAAGTGAGGCCGTTTCGAGGAACCCGTGTGGAAGGTGGGTTACGGAGGTCTTGCCCTCAGCAGGCGTCTCTTTCGGCCTGTCCCATGCCTACTAGGTCTGCCAGCCCTTCCAGCCAAGCAGACGATGATAGATATAATGAGAAAAATATAAGCTTTTCGGCTTTCATCCCCCAGCTTTCGCAAGAAGACTTCCCGCCATCAAAGTTAAAAAAGACATTAAGTGTACAAAAAAGAGAAAAAAAGTTAGTAGAAGATACTGGCAAGCTTCATCGATGAAGCAAAAATCTATGGATAACTGTTAGATCTTATTACTGTTTAGTAACTAAATTGTGGAACTTCAATTTTTTCTGGTTCATAGTTTACAAGTTTACCTGCAAGGTACGATTCATAAGCCGATAGATCAAGCAGACCATGCCCAGAATAGTTCATCAATATTATTTTCTTTTCTCCTGTTTTCTTACAACGTAGTGCTTCGTCTATAACAAACTTTATAGCATGCGCTGTTTCTGGAGCTGCAATCATACCTTCTGTCTTAGCTAGTATTCTTGCAGCTTCAAAGACTTCAGTTTGGTGATAAGCTACAGAACGCATGTAGTTTTTATATATAAGGTATGAAATTGAGGGGGCCATTCCATGATACCTTAAGCCTCCAGCATGGATTGGTGGCGTTTCATATGTATGTCCAATGGTTAACATCTTGAGAAGTGGCGTTAGTCCTGCAGAATCCCCATAATCATAAGTGTAAACTCCTTTAGTTGTATGAGGTACGGCCTTCGATTCTACAGCAACAAACTCAGCTTCACTTTTACCTTTTAGTTTATCTTCCATAAATGGGTAAGCCAATCCCGCATAGTTGGATCCTCCACCTATACAACCAACAACAATATCTGGGTACTTGCCAATCTTTTCAAATTGTTTTTTTGCTTCTAAGCCAACTATCGATTGGTGTAGCAAAACATGATTTAGTACAGATCCTAAAGAGTATCTTGTATTCTCGTGTGTTAATGTATCTTCTATAGCTTCACTGATTGCTATACCCAAGTTCCCTGGATGATTTGGATTTTCTTTAAGTAACTTCTTGCCAAATTCTGTTTGATCGCTTGGTGATGGGAAGATTTCAGCTCCATAAGTTTGTGCAATTATTCTCCTACCTGGTTTTTGTTGGTAACTTACGCGAACCATGTAAATCCTGCATTTTAATCCAAAAATTGTGCTTGCTAGAGCTAAGGCCGTCCCCCATTGTCCTGCGCCTGTTTCTGTTACTAATCTTTCAGTTCCTTGCTTTTTGTTGTAATATGCTTGAGCAATAGCAGTATTTGTTTTATGACTACCGGTTGGACTAAAGTTCTCACATTTAAAGTAAATTTCTGCAGGAGTTCCTAAGTAGTTTTCAAGTCTTTTAGCTCGATAAATTGGGGTAGGTCTTGGAAGTCTTAAATAGGCATCTATTACTTCATCTGGTATTTTGATGTAGCGTTCAGTTGCAACTTCTTGTCTTATTAGTTCCTTCGCGAATATTCTTTCTAAAAGTTCTGGGTTTATTGGCTTTAGGGTTGTTGGATCTAATGGTGGCGGTAATGGCTCTGGAAGGTCTGCCTGTATGTTGTACCAAGAAGTAGGTAGCTCTTCTGGATCTAGAAATATGAATTTATCATTTTCGTTCTTTAATGTACTATTTTGTACATCTCGGCTCATAAAAGGACATTAATGAAATTTAACTGTATTTAAATTTTTCGCTCTAAAGCTCGTTAACTCGATGTTCATAACCAAGACTAGTTAATGAAATTGAAGCTGAACGAGAAGAAACTTTTTTGATTTTTGAAAACAGCTAGTCACTTAAGCTTTACGTTGTAACTTACATAATCAGAAAAATTAAAAAATCTCTTTCTTCCTTTCGTTTGAGAGTCATGAAAGTAAAAGTGCTAGTGGTATACGATAGCATCTCTGGTAATACACTAGAGATGGCTAAAGCAGTAGCAAAGGGTGCTAAGGACCTTGGAGCAGAAGTTCTCATTAAGCATGTAAATGAAGTCACAATAGAAGACTTAAATGATTTTGATGGATTTGCTTTTGGTTCTCCAACTCACTGTGGAGTTATGAGCAAGGCTATGAATGAATTTTTTACAAACAAAGCAATGCCAATGTGGGGGCGTATGCAAGGAAAGGTCGCAGCTGCATTTTCTTCTTCTGGCGGTTTAGGAGGAGGGAATGAAACTACTATACTCACAATACTTCTTGCTGCTTTAAACTATGGTATGGTTACGTTTGGGACTCCAGACTATTCTGCACCAGGAGTGACTTTACATTATGGCGCCGTTTCTGTTGGGACTCCAAAGACCGAAAACATTAAAGCTTGTGAGATACTCGGAAGAAGACTAGCTGTTTATGCAAAAATTTTAAAGTTTGGAATTGCTCAGTTAAGTAAGGAAGAAAAATTACTATTAAAAATAAGTTAGTCTCTTGTATGAAAGTTCACCTAAAATAAGTTCTTAGAAAATACTTATAAATTTTGCTGCTGTTCACTAAAGTTATGAAAGCAGTAGCGCTATTTGGAGTTGGAGACATCCGAGTAATTGAAAAGGAAGTACCAAAAATTGGAGACAAAGAAGTTCTCATAAAAGTTACTGCTTGTGGAATTTGCGGAACTGACATTCATTTTTTTAAGGGAGAATGGCCAGTTAAAACTCCGTTAGTTTTAGGGCATGAATTTTCTGGAGTTGTAGAAAAGGTTGGTTCAAATGTTACAAACATAAAAGTTGGGGATAGAGTTGTTGCTGAGCCAAACATCCCTTGTGGAGAATGTAAGTACTGTAGAATGAGCGAAAGAAATTTTTATTGTGAAAATCTTGAAGCAACTGGAGTAACTATAGATGGCGCTTTTGCTGAGTATGTAAAAGTTCCAGCTCAAAATGTATATAAGATACCAGACAACCTAACGTTGGAAGAGGCTGCATTAATCGAGCCATTAGCTTGCATAGTTAGAGGATTAGACAACGTAGGAGTAAAAGTTGGAAGTAGCGTAGCAATAGTTGGTGCTGGCCCAATTGGTTTACTTATGGCACAAGTTGTTAATTATTATGGTGCCTCAAAAACGTTTGTAGTTGATATGGATGAAGATAGATTAAAGCTTGCTAAAGAGCTTGGTGCAACCTATACGATAAACTTCAAAGAGCAAGATCCTAAAAGTTTTGTGTACGAAAAAACTGAAGGCATTGGAGTTGATATTTCAATAGAATGTGTAGGAAGTTCTGCTGCAATAGAAACCGCATTTAAGCTTTCAAGGAGAGGAGGGAAGCTTCTCATATTTGGTGTTGCTCCAGAACATGACTTATGGCAAGTAAAGCCTTTTGAGCTTTACGACAAGGAAATTTCTATATTTACCTCTTACAGAAGTCCTTATACTTTCCAAAGGGCGGTTGAAGTTGCATCTTCAGGAAAAATAAAGCTCAAGCCAATAATCTCACATATTTTCAGCCTAGATGAAGCACCAAAAGCATTCAATGAACTAACTAGCAGGAGAAGAGGGATGATTAAAGTTCTCATTAAGCCGTAAAGTATTTAGGTGAGTAATATGGGCTCAAACCCTGTTTACTTAGATTCTAGTTATCCAATAGAAGCAAGAATTGAAGACTTAATTTCAAGGATGAATTTGGAAGAAAAGATTGCCCAACTAACTTCAATATGGGCCCCAAACATAATTGAAAATGGAAAGCTTTCTGAAGAGAAACTAAGTACTTTTTTAAAAAATGGCATTGGACAAGTTTCAAGATTAGCGGGCGCAACAGCTCTTCCTCCAAAGGAAGTAGCAAAAATTTACAACGAAATCCAAAAATTTTTAATAGAAAAAACAAGGCTTAAAATTCCTGCAATTGTGCACGAAGAATGTTTAAGTGGCTTTATGGCAAACACTGCTACAACTTTTCCACAAGCTATAGGGCTTGCAAGTACATGGAATCCTGATATCATTTACGAGGTAACTTCAGTTATAAGAACACAAATGCGGTATGTTGGTGCACATCAAGGTCTTTCTCCTGTTTTAGATGTAGCTAAAGATCCAAGATGGGGAAGAATTGAAGAAACTTTAGGAGAAGATCCTTACTTAGTAGCAAGCATTGGAGAAAGTTATATCAAAGGCTTACAGGGAGAAGATATTAAGAATGGAATAGTTGCTACAGCTAAGCATTTTGCAGGTCATAGTTTTTCAGAAGGTGGAAGAAACTTAGCGCCAGTGCATGTTTCCCCAAGGGAATTTAGAGAAGTATTTCTATTTCCATTCGAAGTGGCAGTTAAAAATGCTAAAGTACTTTCTATAATGAACGCTTACCATGAAATCGATGGTATTCCTTGTGCATCTTCAAAAGAGCTCTTAACTAAAATCCTAAGGGAAGAATGGAATTTTAGTGGAATCGTGGTTTCAGATTATGGCGCGATAGATATGCTTTACTCTTTTCACAAAGTTACTGACTCAAAAGAAGGTGCAGCAAAGTTAGCAATTGAAGCTGGAATAGACGTAGAGCTTCCAAGCTTAAACTGTTATGGTGAGCCATTAATTTTCGCAGTTAAGAAAGGTATTGTTTCTGAAGATACAATTGATAATGCTGTTAGAAGAGTCTTAAGGTTAAAGTTTAAACTTGGATTGTTTGAGAATCCCTATGTTGATCCTTCAGAAGTTCCAGAGTTTCTTGATAGTAAGGCTGAATACAGGAACTTAGCTTTGGAAGTAGCAAGAGAATCAATAGTGTTGTTAAAGAATGATGGGTATATTCTTCCTTTGTCTAAAAACATAGAGTCCATTGCAGTTATTGGTCCAAACGCAGCAAGTACGAGAAATTTGCTTGGAGATTATAGCTTTACCGCACATCTTTCTCTCACTAAGGATGCTGTTCCAATAGTGAGTATACTTGAAGGAATAAAGAGAAACGTTTCTAAGAATACTAAGGTTTATTATGCAAAAGGTTGTGATGTAACTGGAAGCTCTAAAGAAGGATTTTCAGAAGCAATAGAGCTCGCAAGCAAATCAAAGGTTGCTATAGTGGTAGTTGGTGAAAGATCAGGTTTTACAAAAGAAGATGTTTCTGGAGAAGGAAGAGATAGAAATGAACTAGGCTTACCTGGAGTTCAAGAAGAACTTGTTAAAGCCATTTATGAAACAGGAACACCAACAATAGTTATTCTAGTTAATGGAAGACCTTTAGCTATACCTTGGATAGCTGAAAATATACCTTCTATTCTAGAAGTTTGGCTACCTGGTGAGGAAGGAGGCAATGCGGTAGCTGATGTTTTATTTGGGGGCTATAATCCAGGTGGAAAACTACCTATTTCTTTTCCAAAATCAGTAGGGCAAATTCCTATTTACTACAATAGAAAGGGTACTTCTTGGGGAAACTACGTTTCTTCAGATTCAAAACCGTTGTTTCCTTTTGGTCATGGTTTAAGCTATACAAAGTTTGAGTACAGCAACTTAGAAATATCTCCAAGAGAAGTTGAGCCAACTGGAGAAGTCTACATTAAGTTTGAAGTAAAGAACAATGGAAACCTAAGTGGTGATGAGGTAGTTCAGCTATACTTAAGAGATGTTGTAGCTAGTTTAACTAGACCTATCAAAGAGCTAAAGGGCTTTAAGAGAATAACTTTAGAGCCAGGAGAAAGTAAAAAAGTTACCTTCATTCTTTATACTGATCAACTTGCTTTTTACGATGAGAATTTAAACTTAGTTGTTGAGCCAGGCACTTATGAAGTAATGATTGGTTCTTCATCTGAGGACATAAAACTTTCTGGAACTTTTGAAGTTGTTGGCGAAAAAAGAGTTGTTCTAAAGTTAAGGAGATACTTTTCACGTATCTTAATCGAATAGAAAGCTACATAACTTGGCAAGTTCGTCAAACTTTGTTTTTAGAATAAATCAACAAAATAAGCTGAAAGTTTCTATAAGTCCTTTTGGTTAGATTTAAATAGTTTGCTTATAAAGTATTATAAAACTGTAACGAAATATTTAAATATACAATTCTATGCCTTAACGGTAAGGAATGGAGATGAAAACTAAACTCCAATATCGATAGCCGATTTAAATCGGCTTAAAATTGCAGCTGAACAAGCAAGAAAAAACGTAATAGCTATGTCATTATTGTACAATAGTGACATACACTTAGGTTCTTCATTAAGTGTAATAGAAATTCTGGCTGTAGTTATCCTTAAGTTTAAGCGTGACGAACCCTATGAAGATAAGGATTGGTTAATTCTTAGCAAAGGACATGCTGCTCCTGCCTTGTATGCTATACTAGCAGAAAAGGGTGTAATATCTATAGATGAACTTTGGAAAATTCAAGATATCAGTAGTATACTTCAAGGTCATCCAGAAGTGTTCATACCTGGAGTGGACATGTCTACTGGTAGCTTAGGTCAAGGATTAAGCTTTGGTGTTGGCATTGCTAAGGGGATAAAGATGTCTCAAGGTGATGGAAGAGTTTACGTAATAATGGGTGATGGCGAACAAGATGAAGGGCAAGTCTGGGAAGCTGCAACTCATGCAGTTTCCATGGAACTTAACAACTTAATTAGTATAATAGATGTTAATGGGTATCAACTTGATGGTACGACAGAAGAAATAAAACCAAAGCATTACTTACCTAAAGTTTGGGAAGATATTGGTTGGAACGTTTTATATTGTGATGGTCATGACATATCGAGCATATCTTATGCAATAAGTAGTAGTATAAATTCAAGAAAGCCAACAATAATATTTGCAAAAACAGTTAGAGGAAAAGGGTTGCCCTCCATAGAAAATACAAAGAAACAAAGGGTGATCAGTAACGATGCAGAAGAGTAAAGCCTTTTCTTCAATGCGAGAAACTTTTGGAAGAAAGATCAGTGAGCTCGGAGATGAGTATAAGAACCTATTGGTTGTTACAGCTGACGTAGGAGAATCAACCAAAGCAATATACTTTAAGGAAAAGTTTCCTAATAGATATTTCAACGTTGGTATTTCTGAACAACATCTTATTGACTTCGCTGCGGGATTAGCTACTACTGGAAAGCTCCCAGTTGTAACTGGTTTTGCTATGTTTTTGATGAGAGCATGGGAACAAATAAGGAATACAATATGTCGAATGAACTTAAATGTAAAAATAGTTGCGACACATTCCGGATATAGTGATAACAATGATGGTTCAAGTCATCAATCCTTAGAAGATATAGCCTTGATGAGAGTCCTTCCAAGAATGAAGATTATAGTGCCCGCAGATTCTTTAGAAGTAAAGAGAAGTCTTCCAGTGATTCTTAATGAGCCTGGACCAATATACTACAGAATAGGACGAGACTATTCCCCACCTATAACACAAGGTATTTTGAATCATTTTAAGGTAGGAGAAGCTACGATTCTAAAGGATGGTTCTGACATTACAATAATTGGAGCAGGTATCGTTCTATGGGATGCTATTAAGTCCGCTAAAAGATTAGAACAAATGAACATAAGTGCGGCTGTAATAAACATGTCAACTATAAAACCAATTGATGAAAAAGCCATAGAATCATACGCAAGAAAAACTGGCAGAGTAATAACTGTAGAAGAACACAATGTACTTGGTGGATTGGGTTCTGCGGTATCAGAAGTTATTGTTAAAAAATATCCTGTCCCAATGAAAATGATTGGAGCTAACGACTTTGGAAGGTCTGCTAGGAGTCAAAGAGAATTGTTAGACTATTATAAAATTAACGATAAATCAATAATCAATGCTTCTTTGGAACTTTTAAGGCTGAGGTATTAGAAAGATGATTAAACTTAAGGAATTAAGAAAAGAAATAGATACTATTGATGAAGAACTCTTAAAGTTAGTTTCGCGAAGATTAAGAATCTCAAAAGAAATAGGCAAGTTTAAGAGGAAGTATGCTCAAGGTATAAAGGATAACAGAAGGGAGAAAGAAGTTAAAGTACACTGGATCTCATCTTCTCAAAAGTACAACTTACCAGTAAGACTTACTGAACAAATTTTAACACAACTTCTAACCTTTTCAAGAATTTCACAAGTGCAAGCATCAAAGCATAGAAATGTTACAATATTTGGATATGGTAGTATGAGTAAATCTATTGCTTCTCTTCTTTCTTTTGCAGGACATAATGTTGTACTAACTGGAATAAATCTAAAAGAGGCAATGAAAGTTGCATCAGAAATTAACGTTCGTGCATTATATATTAAAGATGCATTAGACTTATCTGAATACTTAATTTTAGCTATACCGCCTACTGCAGTTAATAGTAAAACTGTGCTTCAAGTTCTAAAGTCTAGTTCTAGAAAGCTAGTGATGGATATATTTTCTTCGAAAGAAAAAGCTTTTTTAACAATGGAAAAACTTTCTATAAAGTATGGCTTTACCTATGTAAGTACACATCCCCTTTTTGGTCCTATCTATCTTCCTATCGGAGAGAGGATCGTTATAATACCCTCTTCTACAGGGGTAAAAGTAGTAAACGAAGTAAAAAAATTTTGGTTAGAAAGTGGACTAATTCCAATAGTTTCTTCTCTAGAAGATCATGAAAAAGCAATGGCTATTGTCCAAGTACTTGTTCACTTTTACCTAGTTGGTTTATTGAGATCAATAAATGTTAGTAAGAAGAAACTCAACATAAACACTTGCAAGTTTGCTACTTACAATTTCGTTGAAGTTTCAAAAATTTTAGAAAGAACAAGAAGTAACATAAAAGTTATTTTTGAGATCCAAAAGTACAATAAGTATAGTAAAAGTGAAAGAGCCTTAGGCTTAAACGAACTTTTAAAGTTAAAGAAAGAGTTGGATAAACAATGATTCTTTACTTACTAAAAGAAAACACAGACTACTCTACATTAAAAGAAAAACTTGAAGCAAGCTCAGCATCTTATAAATTCATAGATCTATATGGTAAGAAATTAGTTCTAGGATGGCCAGATTCATGCTTACTTAACTTACAGGATCAATCAATAGAATCAATTGTTAATTTAAAATCTCCATATGTCTTGTCTGGAAATAACTGGAAACAAGAACCTACTGTTGTAAACGTAAGTGGTGTAGAAATAGGGGGAGAAAAGATAGTAGTAGCTGCAGGTCCATGTTCTGTAGAAAGTGAAGAGCAAGTTGAGTCTGTTGCAAAGGTTATAAAATCTGCAGGAGCAAAGCTTCTTCGAGGTGGTACCTTTAAGCCAAGAACTAGTCCTTACTCTTTTCAAGGCTTAGGATTAGAAGGAATAAAAATTCTTAAGAAAGTTGGAGATTCACTAAGTCTTCCTATTGTATCTGAAATTCTAGATGTTCGAAGTTTGGACCTATACAAAGACATTGACATGATTCAAGTTGGTACAAGAAATTCACAAAATTTTCCATTGCTAAGGGAATTGGGTAAGTTTGGGAAACCAGTTCTGTTGAAACGAGGAATGAGCATTACGGTAGAAGAATGGTTGGCTTCAGCTGATTATGTTCTTTATGAAGGTAATGGAAATGTAGTATTGTGTGAACGAGGAGTTAGAACGTTTGAAAAAGTAACTAGATTTACACTCGATATAGGTGGAATAGCTGCAGTAAAGCTGCTAAGCCATCTTCCAGTTTGTGCTGATCCAAGTCATTCGGCTGGTAAAAGAGAACTAGTTCAGTCGCATGCATTAGCTGCTATAGCAGCAGGTGCAGATATGCTTTTGGTAGAAGTTCACCCCAATCCAGAAAAAGCCCTTAGCGACTCAGAACAGCAACTTACCCTTAGCTCATTTGCATTACTTATGGAAAGAATTAAGGCTCTTGCTAGTGTACTTGGTAGAAAAGTTTAATGGTGGTTCCTATGAAAACTTTAAAAGAAAACTTTTGTAATTCTTCAGTTGAAGTAAGAATAGGAAGAAACATAGTTTCTTCAATTTCAGAAATAAAAGAAAAAAAGATATTAGTATATCCAAACTCTCTTTCTTTTATAGTAGAAAAAGTAAAACATAGTCTAGTTAACTTTGTTGACTTTCAAATAAAAGATGGAGAAAGGGCAAAAGATCTGGGCCTTGCTGTTCAAATTCTAGATGCGATGTTTCATAATGACTTCACTAGAACTGACTTTGTAGTTGCAATTGGAGGTGGAACTATTATTGACCTTTCAGGTTTTATAGCCTCAATCTATATGCGAGGGGTAAACTTAGTTAATGTACCAACTACGTTACTTGGAATGGTAGACGCTGCACTAGGAGGGAAGAATGGTGTTAACTTTGGAGGAATAAAGAATATCATCGGGACTTTCTACCAACCACTGTTGGTTGTTTCTGATGTCTCATTTTTAGAAACTCTCCCAAGAGAAGAGTTATGCAGAGGACTTGCTGAAGTTATAAAGTATGGAATTACTTTAGATAGAGGTCTTTTCAATTACTTAGAAAGGCATAGAGACAAAATTCTTTCAGGAGATAGCTCTAAACTAGAAGAGATAGTGTATAAGTCATCATTAAACAAATTGTCAATTGTTAAGAAAGATGAAAAAGAAACAAAGGGAGTAAGAATTGTATTAAACTTTGGTCATACGATAGGCCATGCGATAGAAGCAGCATCCAACTTTAAGGTTCATCATGGAGAAGCAGTTTCAGTTGGTATGATTTATGAAGCAGAAATAGCCAAAGAACTTGGTTATGCAAAAGAAGATGTGGTTGAAGCGTTAAAGTTTGTTTTAAAAAGTTATGGTTTACCAGTAGCACTTGAAGAACTTAAAGTTAATGTTTCTTTGGACGTCTTGCTACTTGCAATAACAAAAGATAAGAAGGCCAAGAAAAATACGATATTTTTACCTACTCCTGAAAACATAGGTAGTTGGAAGAAAATTGAAACTTCTGTTGAAGTCATACAGAAGTGTATGTTAAAATGTTTGAAATAAACTACTCTACTAAGCTTTTTGGTGTTTTAGGAAACAACATACAGTATACTCTTTCGCCAATAATCCATAACTACTCTTTTAGTAAGGTTGGTGCTAATGCAGTATATTTAGCTTTTGATATATCCAAAGAAAAGTTTAGCAAAGTTGCGCAAACACTTATCGATCTCTGTGCTGGTCTCAATGTTACTATACCTTACAAAGAAAAAATAATGGGCTTCTTAGATGATGTAAATGAAAAGGCAAGAACAATAGGCGCAATAAATACAATTAGCAATAAGAAAGGATATAATACAGATTATATTGCAATACAAAGTTTAGTGTTAGAAAAACTTAAGAGTATTAATGGTTTCAAATGTATTGTCTTTGGTGCAGGAGGAGCTGCCAAAGCAGTTGCATTCGCTTTAGGCGACTTAGGTTGTTCAATCTTCGTTTACAATAGAACTCCAGAAAGAGGGAAACTTCTTGTAGATATGCTAAATCGAAATGGTATAAATGCAGAGCTAGCAAAAGAGTATAAAAGCGCAGACATTGTAGTGAATGCTGTACCAGTTCAAGACTTCATTAACCCAAAGTATGTAAGTGGAATTTTAGCTATAGACTTGTTATATTCTCCAGTTAATACTGAGTTTTTAAAATTAGCTAAACTTAGAGAAATGAAAACTATAAGTGGTATTGAGGTGCTTGTTAGACAAGCCTTGGAATCTGAAAAACTATGGTTTGGTAAGTCATTAAGTGATGAAGAGGTGATAGCTTACTTAGATGCCAGGAAATTCATTTGGTGAGATGTTTAGAATAACAACATTTGGAGAAAGCCATGGTCCAGTCGTTGGAGTCGTTGTAGATGGTGTTCCAGCTGGGCTTCCATTAAACGAGGAAGATATAAAGTTTGAGTTATCTTTTAGAAAACCAGGAAAATCTTTTGTATCTAAAAGAAAAGAACCTGATGAACCTAAAATCTTAAGTGGTATTTATGAAGGTAGAACAACTGGAGCTCCTGTAACGATAGTTGTTAGGAATGTTGATGTTATTTCTTCGTCTTATGAAGAAATAAGATATAAACCAAGACCTGGTCATGCAGACCTTGCCTATATTAAGAAGTATGGTTATGAAAACTGGGACTATAGAGGCGGAGGAAGGTCAAGTGCTAGGGAAACTCTCAGTAGAGTTGCAGCTTCAGCTTTAGCAAAAAAGCTGCTCATGTTAACTAATACTTTAGTTGCAGGTCATCTTGTTAGTCTGGGTCCATTGGAATTAAATTGTAATGTTAGTTTTAAGGAAATACTTTGTTCAAAGTATAGCCCTTTAAGGTGTAGTAAGAAAGACTTTGAAAAAAAGTTTAAGGAATTAATTAAAAATGCGATAGCAGAAGGTAATAGTTATGGTGGTACTGTTGAAGTTGTAGCAATGAATCCTCCAGTTGGATTGGGAGAACCTGTTTTTGATAAAATAAAGGCAGACTTAGCTAAAGCTATAATGTCAATTCCTGCAGTAGTTGGATTTGAGTATGGGCTTGGATTTAAGGCAGTTAAAATGAAAGGCAATGAAGTAAATGATGAAATCATAAAAAAAGGTAACAGCATAGGACTTAGGTACAATACTTCTGGTGGTATATTAGGTGGAATTACAACAGGGGAACCTATTGTAGTAAGATGTGCATTCAAACCAACAAGCTCTATACGAATACCTTCTAAAACAGTAAACTTAAAAACTAATGAGGAAGACTTAGTATCTACTAAAGGAAGGCATGATCCAGCAGTTGCAATAAGGGGGGTTTCAGTTGTTGAAGCGATGGTAAGCTTAGTGTTAATTGACCATGCTATTAGAGCTGGAGTAGTACCATCAGTTAAACTGAGTAAGGATGACTCGGAAAAAATAGAAAAAAATTGGAGGCGATATATGAACTTATGCAAGCAGTAGCATATGGTGGTGTTTCTGTAGTTAATGCAATACCCTCATTCTATGGTTCAACAATGGCAATTAACTTAAAAGCTACTGCTTATGTTAAAGAAGGTTCTGGAGAACATTCTTCTAAACTTGAAAGAACAATTCTAAACTACTTTTATAAAAATTACAATATCCCTAGACTAAAGGTCACAATAGACTCCCAAATACCACAAAGAAGTGGACTAAAGAGTAGTAGTGCTGTTTCTGTTGCTTTAATAAGTGCAATTGCAAGGAAATTCAAGATTAAAGTTGATGTTCCAAAACTTTCCGCCTATATTTCAATTAAAGCTGGAGTCTCTATAACTGGAGCCTTTGATGATGCTACTGCGGCATACTATGGTGGAATAACTTTTACTGATAATAGAAAAAGAAAGCTACTTAAGATTACTAATCTTTTAGAAGATCTAATTTTACTCATACTTCCGAAAAGCAATAGACCGGCTGTTAACTTATCTGCTTTTCGAAAACATGAACTAATGTTTGTGGAATTCTTCAGGTTAGCTTTATCAGGAGATATAATAACAGCTATGAAGCTAAATGGAATTGCTGTAGCTGAAATACTTGGTTACGATAAAACACCAATTAAGAGAGCTTTAAGAAAAGGTGCTTTAGCTGCTGGAATAAGTGGGAATGGTCCTTCGGTATTTGCATTATGTAAGCCTGGCGAAGAAGGGCCTGTTCTTGATGAGCTAAGTAAGTTTGGTAACATACTATTCGTAGAGTGTGTTAAACATGAAGGTAGTCCTATTCCCTTCAACCATTAGGGGCAAAATAAAAGCGCCTCAGTCTAAGAGTATAGGAATAAGGTTAATATTCACATCGTTGTTTAGTGAACTAACGTTAAGAAATTTAACTCTCTCTGATGATATTAAAGCTTCTATTAGAGCTGTTAATGCTTTAGGTGTAAAATTTAATGGTAAAAGATTCTTTAAGCCAAGAGCTCTTAAACTTTATACAAATTTCGTTAATTTTGAAGGCTCTGCAACCACTCTTAGGATGTTTATCCCTATTGCAGTAGCTATAGGAGGAAAATTTACAGTAGATGGTAATGAAACTTTAAGAAGACGACCTTTATCTGCTATAGTAAAATTCTTAAGAGATAACGAGATTAATGTTTCTTCAAGTCATCTCCCTCTAACTATAGAAGGTAAGCTAAGACATACAGAAGTTGAAATAGATGGTTACGAAAGTAGTCAATATATAACTGGGTTGGTGTACGCTCTTTATATTCTTGGAGGAGGAAAAATTGTAGTAAGACCTCCAATAGTTTCTAAAGGTTACATAAACTTAACTATACAAATATTAAAAGAAAGAGGACTAAATCTAAAGTTTGATGGGAACATCTTAGCTGTAGAAGGTGGAGAGATTGCCCCATATGAAGGTAACGTTCCTGGAGATTTTTCTCTCTCATCGTTTTATGCTGCTTCATCAATAGCAACTAAGGGTTACTTAGAAATAGAAGGTTTATACAAACCGCCAAACTTCTTTGGTGACCATAACATTGTAGAAATTTTCAGTCAAATGGGGGCTCACAGTAAGCTAAAGGACTATTCTTGGTTTGTAAGTGGTGAAAAAATTAAGGATAAATTAAAACCAATAAGCGTCAACGTTGAGGATGTTCCAGACCTTGCAGTTTCGGTTGCATCTCTTGCTCCTTTTACGTCCGGAGAAACTAGAATAACTGGAGTTAAAAGATTATCTATAAAAGAAAGTAATAGACTCAAAACTATAGTGGAAGTCTTAAGCCTTTTTGGAGTTCATTCATACGTTGAGAAAGAAAGTTTAGTTATAACTGGAAGCAACAATATTTTAAGAGGAAAATTTTTGTGTCCCAATGATCATAGAATTGCAATGATGGTAGCACCATTAGGTTTCTTTGCTGGGGCTGAAATCGAAAATGCTGATTGTGTTAATAAAAGTAATCCTAACTTTTGGAACGACCTAATGAAAATAGGAGGAAGAATAAGTTTATGAAAACTTTTATAGTTGCATCTTTGCCAGTTAAATCTCCTAAAGATATAGATAAAGTTAAAGATATAGATTCTGACTTTGTTGAACTTAGATTAGATTACCTGAACAGTTTGCAACAAATAAGTATTAGAACTTTATTAAAGTTCAAGAGAAAGATAATAGTAACAGTTCGTGATGTCAATGAAGGGGGAGTAAACCTTATAGATAGGGAAGAAAAAAGAAATTTCTTAGTAAACTTACATAAATATGGAATCCTTTATGACGTGGAAGCTTCATTTCTAAAGAAATATCCGGTTCCTTACAAAGGAAAGATAGTGTCAGTTCATTACCTTAGTAACTTTCCAAGTTTCTTTGAAGTAAAAAAGTTAGCAGATAAGTTTACTAGAGGAACTTTTGCTTTTAAAGTTGTAGTAAATGGAGTTGGAAATTACAGACAATTGCTAATCTCTCTTCTTTCAATATCGAGTAAAGTTGTCGTGATGCCAATTAATACTAATCCTGTTGAGAGAATAGCTTTTGCAATATTTGGTTCAAAGTTAGTATACGGTTATGTAGAAACTCCAACTGCGCCTGGACAGATGAGCTATACACAATTAAAAAGAATCATGAAGGAGCTTAACTTTCTAAATACAAAAGTTAAGTGAAGTAACTTAATTAGAGCAACAAGAATAACGTTAGCCGCCTTAAACTTTCTAGCACAGATAAAATAGAAGTTTCAAAGGGTTAACCGAAGTTTGTATGATTTATTCTAAGAAGAATATACTTTTGCTTAACTAAGTCTTAGTTTCCAACTTCAGAATCTGAAGGAGTAACATTTTGCGTTGCACAAAGGCGAACTTACTCTTACTACTTAGTACGTAAACTAAAGAGGATTTAAATGATTGTCCAGATAAACTTAGAAGTTAACAGAAATATTATCTGTTATCTTTTTCTTTTAAGTAATCTTCGGAAAGCATACGTTTTAATTCTGTATTTTTCTCAAAGAATGATACTGCATAAGAACAAATTGGGTATATCTTCATGTTGTTTTTCTCACAATAACTTATAAGTGCTTCCATTAGTTTTGCCGCAATCCCTTTTCCTCTGAACTCAGAAGGTGTGTAAGTGTGAGTTACATAAACTTCATTTCCTTTTTTAACGAAGTCTAGAACAGCTCTTTTTTCTCCTAGTTCAATGAAGAATTGGCCCCCATCTTTAGACTCTTCTACAAAAACTTTGTATTCCATCGTGTCTTCTTTGTATTGTTGACTTTTAAATTTTTCTTCTACAGCTAAGAGTACATTTTCTTAAATTAAGAAGCTTTTAACGTTACTGAAGAAAACTAATATAACCAAAAAGTTGATTTGAGTAAGCTTTTTAATGAATTCTCAAAAAGAAGAAATAAGGGACAAAGTATGACTTACTGGAAGATAGAAAAGTAGCTCCTTTCTCCCTTTAGTAAAAGAATTCCAAATTTTGCGTATTCTCAACTGCCACAGGAACTGTACTTTGCTATCAGTTCACAAAAGACTTTTATCATCACTTTTCACACTTTGTTTTTATGAGACCAATAATAGTAGGGCATAGAGGATCTCCTGATGCTTGTCCAGAGAACACGCTACCTTCCTTTTTAAGAGCAATTGAAGTTGGTGTTGATGCTATAGAGTTTGATGTAAGAAAAACCAGGGACAGCAAACTTGTTGTAATACATGACGATACATTAAATAGAACAACTAATGGCAAAGGATTAGTTAGAGAGTTAACTCTAGAACAAATTGAATACTTAGATGCAGGTTCATGGTTTAGTAGCTCATTTAAAGGAACAAAAGTTCCAACGCTACAAGAAGTTTTAGAAAAAATTAATTCTAAGGTTCTTATGAGAATTGAGCTTAAGGACGAAGGCATTGAAAAGGATGTTGTCGAGATGATAAAGTTGTTCGAACTTGAAGAAAACGTTGCAATAGCTTCTTTTAACTTAAGTTCTTTAAAAAAAGTAAAAGAGTTGCTTCCTTCTCTATCAGTTGTTGCAATAACTTCAAACTTCAGTAAACCATTTATTTTTAGTGCATTGGCTCACTTTAGTAATACAATAGCTGCTAGATTTAAATCTTTTAGTCAAGAAGACGTAAGAGAAGCTCACCTACATGGTTTAACTTTTGATGTTTGGACAGTAGATGATTGTGATGCGTTACGTGAAGTTCTTAACTACGGTGTAGATAGCATAACTACTAACAAACCAAAAGACATTTTAAACTGTCCAATTCTTAAACAATAGAAGTATTTTTCGTAGATATCTGCAGTAGATAAGGAAATAAAATGTTAACTTAGGTAATAACTGAGATTGTAAATATAAGAAAACTGTGCACTCTTTACTAAAACTATGATAAAAGACTCTTCATTTAACATTTTTATGCTTTTAATCAAATTATATTAAACTTGTTATTAAGTAACGTTATTCGTTAGCTTTAATTGATCAAGTGCCTTCTCTAACTCAAAAGTATATTCTTTAATCTGTTTTTCCAGTTGTTTTTCGTCTTCTGTACTTATAAGGAGCGGAAGTTTAAATGTATAGTTTGGTTTTATTTTTTCATTGATGTCTTTAACCCGCAACAAAAACGGATCTCCTAATCCCTTAATGCTTTCTAAGAATTGTTTCCCTTCATATACATAAATTTCATTTAAGTTACAAACAAAGATAAACTTTGATTCTTCTACTTGTTGTGCTGGATAGACTGAGTCATTAAAGCTTTCGATTAAAATGATGTTTGAAAGCTCTTTAATAAAGTTAAACATTGAACTAACTGATTTTTCATAATATTTTTTGTGCAATCCAAGAAATTCTTCAAATGAAGAAATCTCAAGTATTTCTTCATCTTTCGTCTTCAACTTATTCAAAAGTTTTATACATAATTTGTCCTTCAATCCCTTTCTATAGTAGTAGACATTTTTTATTTTACCTTTCTCATAAAACGAAAATCTTCCTATTCCAAGATTGTCGTAGATGTTTGAGTAGTGTCCTTCAAACTTAAGGTTATACTTAGTCATCACGTCTACTGGATTAATAACTTCAATAGGTAATTTTGTTTGACTAGCTATACGCAAAAAATAGGCATCATGCCCATAAAGTTTAGATTCTTGTATATTTTTTAAATAAAAATCATATTGCTCTATGCATTCATGGCCTGCAATAGGCTTAAAACCAATCGCGCTCTTTCCTTTTTTTATTAACGTTAAAATCAATGAAGTTGAAAGTGTGGTTTTTCCTGAGTCAAATTCTTTTGCTCCAAGTACTGAAATTACGGTAGTCAAATTTTTTGTAGTCTCAAATTGAACATTTTTCCTTTTTAAAATTTACTAATATTTTTCCTTAATGTTCTGTAATGCAGGTTGTTTATAAAACAATTCACGTTATTCCTGCAAAATGAATTTATTTCTCCAACATTCTAGTTAATCGCTGGATTTTACGCTCCATAATTAGCACTTGTTCTAAAAGATTGTCAACTAAGGGTTCTGAGTTAATGCTTGTAACCAGAAGGATTACATTAACTTGGTATTCCTACTTGACTTAAAAGAAAAATCAATTAAGGAATCTGCTCGTAATTTAAGATTTGTTATTTGGGTTAATGTTAGCTTTGCGACATAAATTCTCAACTTTTACTCTTAAAGCAACGCATAAAAACTGCTTCACTTTAATAAAGAAGCAGTATGCCAAAAGTTATACTTGTACATCACTCTGAGATTGCTTTAAAGGGAATGAACAGAAGTAAGTTCGAGTCTACCCTAGCCAGAAACATAAAAAATAAGCTAAAGGAGCTTAACCTAGAAGAAGTTAGTAAAACGCAGACAAGAGTAGTTGTTCGTTTGAGAAGCGATGAACTACTACCTAAAGCTGTTAGTTCAATAAAAAAAGTGTTTGGAGTAAAATGGTTTACGATTGCAGAAGAATGTGAAGAGGACATAAACAAAATAAGGGATACAATTTTTTCTCTGTGTAATAATCTGCTATCTGAAAATGTTAGTTTTAGAGTTGTCGCAAAAAGAGCCAACAAAAGCTTTCCACTAAGTTCAATGCAACTTGAAGAAGAAGTAGGAGCTTTTCTTGTAAATAAATTTAAGGCAAAAGTTGACCTAAAGAATCCAACTAGAAAAATTTACATAGAGATAACAAAAGGAAAATCTTACATATACTTAGAAAAGATTCAAGGTCCAGGAGGCTTGCCGGTTGGAGTTGCTGGAAAATTAGTTTCTTTAATTTCAGGAGGCATAGATTCTCCAGTTGCTAGTTGGTTAGCGATGAAAAGGGGTGCTCAACTTGTTTACTTACATTTTCATCCTTATGAAAGTTCAGAAATGGTAAAAAATTCAAAAATTAAAGAGTTGATTCTCCTATTGTCCGAATGGGGTTCAAGTAAAAAACTTTACGCAGCACCTTCGTCTGAGTTTTTATTGAGGAGTATTTCGCTTTCAACACCAAAGTACAACCTTCATTTGTTTAAGAAATTAATGTTTAGAGTTGCAGAAGAAATTGCAAAAAAAGAAAATGCAAAAGGTATAGTAACTGGAGACTCGTTAAGTCAAAAAGCATCTCAAACTTTAGAAGCTATGCAAGTAACAGATACTGGCATGAGCTTACCAATAATAAGACCCTTATTGGGATATGATAAAGATGAAATTGTAAGTTTGGCGGAGAAGATTGGGACTTATGAGCCTTCAATAAAAGAGTACAAAGACTGCTGCAGCATAATAGCAAAGCATCCTTCTACAAAGCCTAACTATAGTACCTTCGTAAAGCTAGAAAAAGAAATAAACCTTGAAGAAATAGTACAAGAAACTTTAAAAAACATCGAAGTAATAGAGTTCTAGAGTTTCTTCTTTTAACGACAAAAGCTTTGTTGTTAAGTCAAGAATTCAACAATGACAAAATGAAAACCACTAAGGATTTTAGTTTAGGTCGTAGAGGGTGCTATCAATTTATACTTGTACCAAATGCCCTTTACTTCTCCTTCATGAAACTTTAGTTTCTTTATAGTTTTATTGTATTTTTCTTCTATTTTTTCTATTCTTCTCTTACTAAATCTTTCTTTAAATAAAGGATGTTTTTCGTACCTTCTTATTGCTTCCATTAGGATCATGTTAACAAGTTCATCGAAAGCAATTCCTGCTCCCTTTGCCATCGTTGGTAAGTCTCCATAGTTCGGGTGCATTCCTGGAAGTGGATTCATTTCTAAAAAGTAAAACTTTCCATCTTTCAACCTAACATCCATCCTATTAAAGTCTCTTATCCTTAATGCATCATGTGAAATTGCTGCTTGAGTTGCTAGATAAACATAAGTTTCGTTAAAATTTAATAATGAAAGTGCTTGTTTGTCTTTTTCTTTAGTTTTTAAAAACGTGTATTCTGGTTCCATATCTTTCACTTCTTGATCTCTTAGGGCAGGATGACCTGGTATTTTAGATAAATCTATTTCCATTATTGGGACAATCATCCTTCCAACAAATCCAATAGTATACTCTGTTCCTTCAATGTATTCTTCTATAAGTGCTGGTTGATTATAAACAGTTATTACTTCCTTTACTCTTTCTTTAAGTTCTTCTTCGTTGTTTACTTTAGAAGTTTGCTTCAGTGCTATACTAGAACCTTCACAACTAGCTTTAACAACAAGTGGAAACTTTAGTCTATTGTCTAGTTCAAATGGATACTCTCTTACAACTTGAAACGCTGCTGTTCCAACTCCATAGGCAGAAACTATTTCTTTTGTAGCAGCCTTATCTAAGGCATTAATTAAAGCTTGTGGACCTGATCCAGAGTATGGAATATTTAGAAACTCTAGAAACATGGGAACAAGTGCTTCTCTATTTTCAGCTCCAAAAAGGTCTTTTGAGATATACTCTGCTATATTGAATACAATATCAATCTTATCTTTGTTTTCTTCTAGTTTATGAAAAACTTGTTTATCTGCTTCTATGTGAATAACGTCATTTCCTGTGTCTTCTAGTGCACTTGAAATCGATTCAATTGTTTCAGGGTAATCCCATTCTGTATATTTCTTCAAAAATTCCTCGTCGTATTTTTTGCTTCTAACGTTATAAACAAATCCAATTGTTAGTTCCTTACTCATTGCGCTCTTGTCTTTAGTTTAAATATGTAGTAAATAACTTTTTCTATTTTACAAAAGTTTAAATAATTCATTTAATAAGTTACAAATTAAGAAATGGAAAAGATCCTTAAACTCTTTGTGAGTGGAGAACAAAAGGTTGTTAAAGATATAAGAAGACATTTTGTTGTCGTAGAAAAATGTGTAGAACTACTTTGCGCCATGGTTGAAAAGATCTCCGAAAATGATCGTAATTTTTCAAATTTATTTTCAGAAATTGATCTTCTAGAAACTCAAGCTGATGAAATTCATAAATCCACGTCCGAAGAAATAGCTTCAGGTTCGTTCTTTGCATATCTTTCATCTGACTTTTTAAACTTAATGGAGAAGAATGATGATATTGCTGATGCTGCAAAAGATGCAGCTAAGATACTTGTTGAAAGTAATTTAAATAGCGACATTCTAGCTTTTGTCTTTAAAGAGTTAGAAGGAAAAGATTACATGTTCTCTTTACTAAAAACCGTAAAAACATTAAGTAAACTTTACGAAATCCTAGAGAATTCTAAAAAAGAAGAGCTCATAAAGTTTTCTCATAACGTAGAAAGGTGCGAAGAAGATGCAGACTTAATTAAAGCAAGGATAATGAGGAACCTATTTTTAAATTCAAAAAAGTTCAACGTGCTTGACGTTATTGCTATGAAGGATTTCCTTAACATGGCTGACAATATTGCTGATAATGCGGAAGATGCTTCAGACATTGTTCTTAAGATAGTTGCGAAGGGATTTAGTTAGGTGTTTATTTTGTTTTCTTTAATAGTTGCCCTCTTAATGCTCTTTATCTTTGGAGTAAACAACGGTGCTGTGATAAAATCAAGTTTAGTAAGCTCTGGTCTCCAAAATCAAAGGAAAGCTTCGTTACTCATAGCTTCTGGACTAATTCTTGGATCAGTGTTGGAAGGATGGAAAATGAGAAGAATTCAATTTGTGTCTCCTTCAGTTAATCTTTATGCATTTCAAATTATTCTAGTAGCACTCCTTGTAATGCTTCTTTTAAGTTTGCTTAATTCTCCAGCAAGCTTAGCACAAATTTTCTTCTCTTCTGCACTAGGTATACTGCTAGTGCAACATGCTCAAATAAATTTCTCCTTATCTTTTGAAATTATTTTTTCTTGGTTTCTCACTCCATTTCTTTCAATTCTCTTGTCTTATTTTGTTTACAAACTGACATTAATGGTCACACAAAAGTTTTGTTTATTAAGCATCACAGCCTTTAGTAAACTTATAACTTTGAGTGCGGTATTCTACTCATCTTATGTTTTAGGGGCAAATAACATAGGACTAATCTCTGCATTTTATCAAGAAGGTCTAATAACAAGCTTTCTTTTTTCATTTTTTGCATCTATTGGAATTTACTTCAGTAGGAAAATGACGAAAACTTTGGGAGAAGATCTAATAGTTATAAGCTCAGTTGGTGTCTCAGTAAGTATGTTCTCTGCTTCTTTCCTAGTTTGGGTCTTTACTCAATTTGGTTTTCCAGCTTCTGTAACTGCTTCTGTTATGAGCTCTGTTATTGGAGTTGGGCTCGCATCAAAGGTAAGAGTTTTCAATCTAAAGACTTTGTTTTTTGTAACTATAGTAAGCTGGGGTTTATCAGCATTGCTTGGCCTTTTCTTTGGTAACTTAGCAGGAATTTACACCGAATTCGGCAAGAAAGCCTGAAACTTTATTTCTGGAACGGGTTGCCTGTAAAATATGTTAATCCTAAAAACTCTTCTAAAACCTGTCCTCTCTGTTCTGGAAGCTAGCTTCCTATCTGGGCAGGATAATGAAATGCGAAGAATGTAACATAATCTTAGATAGAGACATCGTAGCAGTATTGAACCTTCAGATGCGGGGAGAAGGGTTCCCCCAAAGAGCCCTCGATGAAATAATCGAGAGGGAAGGGCTAACTACTTAACCCAGAACTCGTATGATGAAAGGCTCAGCCTTGAAAAACCGAGAATCTCCCAACTTTAGTTGTGGAGAGTGTCAATTAACTTGATAATGCCTCTGAGCTTCTTTCTTCTGCTTCATAGCTTTCCTTGAAGTTACTCTCAACATATTGAATGCCTCCTCTTAATATCTTAAAAGTTTTCTTTTTGTCTTCACTGATACCACTTTCTTTTACTAATCCTTTTCTTATAATTTCAGACATGTACTGCCTTGGATTTGCAAGACCACTTAACCTTGCTTCTTGAGCATATCTTTCTATGTCTTCGTAAGTGAAGTCCCTATTCTCAAATCTAAATACATAGTATGCTATTAAGAGTATCTTCTGAAATCCAGAAAGTTGGTCAGGGTCCTTTCCAAAAGTTTTTGACCTCTCGTTTATAAACTCGTTAAAGGTTATTTTTTCTTCCTGAGTTGGCTTCGCTTCCTTTGGTGTAACTTCTTGGTATACTTTATTAAATAAGATCTCAGCATTTCTTTCTACAAACTCCTTATCTCCTTCAACTTCGAGCTCCTTGTCTCCTATTTTAATCTTAATTCTATAGCTGCTCCTACTTTCATCCATTTTGGTACTAATTTCTAAAGAACAAACCAGTTACTAATAAATTTTATTTCCAAAGTTCTCTAGAAAACTGTATCAAAGCTATTGCTAAACATCTTAAATGTTACTTAGAAGTCTTGATTATTCTTTTAGTACTCTACTAAAGTCACAAAATTTCTCCATTTTTATGAAAAGTATTTATTTATCAATAAAATAAAGTTGTGAATGAAATGAATAGCTACAAATTAGACGAGGAGAGAATAAATTTCTTGAAACAGCTTTCTGAGAGTTTCGGGCCATCAGGTTTTGAAAGGGAGGTCATTAAGATAGTAAAAGACTACGCTTCTCGTTTTGCAGACGAAACAAAATCTGATAAGCTTGGTT
Source organism: Candidatus Brockarchaeota archaeon (assembly GCA_017601145.1). Taxonomy (GTDB): domain Archaea; phylum Thermoproteota; class EX4484-205; order EX4484-205; family JAAOZO01; genus JAAOZO01. The sequence continues at coordinate 7,144 of JAFNIV010000014.1, read as the reverse complement.
CTACCGCATTTGTTGTAAAAGGTTTAAGTGAAAAACCAAAAGTTTTAGTTGCAGGACACGTTGATGAAGTTGGTTTCATAGTTACAAGTATAACTAAAGAAGGCTTTCTAACGTTTAAGCCTTTAGGTGGCTGGTTCAGCCAAGTTTTACTTTCTCAGAGAGTCTTAATTAGGGCTAAAGACAAAAAAGTACTTGGAGTTATAGCCTCAAAACCTCCTCACTTACTAAAAGAGGATGAGAGGAACAAAGTAATAACAATAGACCAAATGTACATCGATATTGGAGCAAGCAGTAAAGAAGAGGTTGAAAAAATTGGGATAAGAATAGGAGATCCTGTTGTTCCTTGGTCTCCTTTTTCTCTTGCGAGCAACAATACCGTAGTCTTTGGTAAAGCATTTGATGATAGGATAGGTGCATTCTTAGCAATAGAAGCTTTAAGATACATTGTAGAAAACAAGGTAGTTCATCCAAATACATACTATGCTACTGCTACTGTCCAGGAAGAGGTTGGTTTAAGAGGTGCGCAAACAACTTCATCCTTAGTAGAGCCTGACGTAGCTATAGTAGCTGAAGTTGATATTTCTGGAGATGTTCCTGGAATTAACCCTGCTGAGGCTCCTACTGCAATGGGTAAAGGTCCTTCAATAGTAACGTTTGATGCTTCAATGATTCCAAACGAAAGACTAAAGGAATTCGTAATTAGTGTTGCTGAAGAAAACAAGATTCCATATCAATTGTCAGTCGTTCCTGCTGGTGGGACTGATGGAGGAAGGTTTCATCTATATAAGACAGGTTGTCCAAGCGTAGTAATTGGAATACCAACTAGACATATCCATTCTCACGTTGGAGTTTTAAGTTTAAATGATGTAGAGAATGCAGTAAAGTTGATCGTAGAACTTATAAGAAGGCTTGATTTAAAAACTGTAGAATCTTTCACAACAATTTAGCACTTGTTTTGAATAAAAACTTTTTAATCTAGTTTGTTCTTTACTGCTCTTTTTCTGGTGGCATTATGTAAAGATATAAATCATGTTTAGATCCATCACTACATACAAATCTTTCAAAGTAATCTGGTTTCCATCCTGATACTTTAAATTCATGTGACACAACTTTTGCTCCGTGTTTAAGTTCTTTTTCAAGTTTTGGTCTTATTCTTTTATTCACACTTTCTAATAAAAACATTGTTACAACATCTGCCCTGCTTATGTTTACATCAAAAAAGTTTCCATGAATTATAGAGACTCTGTCTCCCAATTTTAGTTCTTTTATCTTTTTCTCTATATTTGTAACGAAATCTTTTCTAATTTCTATTCCAACTGCCTTAGCATTAAATTCTTGAGCAGCAATTATAAGCACTCTTCCGTCTCCTGCGCCCAAATCAAATACTACATCACTAGACTTTACATCAGCTATTTGTAACATCCTTCTTACTACTTCTTCTGAAGTTGGAACAAAAGGTACATCTGGAGTTTGATCCAATTTTTATCACCTTTCTTACTTTATGTAGTTCTTCAAATATTTAAAATTTTTCTACTTCTATAACTTCGAATTAATTTTTATCTTTGACTCGCAAGAAGACCCCGTCTGAAAGGGCGGGGATGAATTGCGATAAGATTTAAATGTCTAAAAAGTTAGTTAAAGCCTGCTATGAAGCTGACTATCCAAGCGGGCATTGTGGGGCTGACTCGAAGGAAAAAGGAAATTCTTGATAGGGAATACACAAACCTCCAAAGGTTCTTAAGTGGTGATAAAACTGTTCCGTTGTATTCAGCAAACAAACAGCAGGCTATTAGGTACTACAAGAAAGTAAAACAAAAGGAATATCCTCTCAGTCTTAGAAATGATTTGATTAATCTTAAAAGAGCTAAGGCTTTCTGGTTTCTAAAAATCCCTGTCTATGGTGTTAGGGGCGGAATAAAAGTTCCAGTAAAACCTCATAGAGAATTCCCGCAAGGAAAACTTTGCGAGAGTAAAATAGTTAAGAGGAAAGACCGCTATATCGCTATGCTAACCTTCGAGTTTGATGCTCCACCTGTGCGTAGATGCTCCTCAATCCTTGCTGTGGATTTGGGTGAGCGGTTCCCTGCCACTGCGGTGCTTTGGCAGAATGGAACCGTGATGAAAGCTCAATTTCTCGGCAAGGAGATAAGAGGAGTTAGACGCCATTACGCATGGCTCCGCAGAAGGCTTCAAGAAAGAGGTCTAACCCAAGTCGTAAAGAGAGTTGGAAGCAAGGAGAGAAGGGTGGTTAATACCATCCTTCATCGAGTCAGCAAATGGATAGTCAGCTTCGCCCTTGCAACCAACTCTTACATTGTCTTGGGAGACCTCAAGGGAATTAGAAAACAAGTTAAAGGCAAACGCTTAAACAGAATAGTCAGCAACATGCCATACTTTCGCCTAACGAAAATGATTGAATATAAAGCCATGCTAGAAGGAATACCAGTAATTACCATAAGTGAAGCTTATAGCTCAACCATATGCCATATCTGTGGGCGTGAAGGAAAAAGAAAAACTCAAGGACTCTTCCTTTGCCCCTACTGCGGAGAATACAACGCAGACCTAAACGGAGCCATAAACATAGCTAAGCGTTTCGAGAGGTCTTTGGGCTACATGCCCTTAGACGGGGCTGTCTGTGAACCAGCCCATAACCAGCCTATGCTGGAAGCCCCTTGCGATAGCGAGGGGTAGTTCACCTCTTGATAAACATAGGTTTAAGTTTCGCAGGAATTTGTTTCTTCGCTTAGATGAAAACTTTCAACTCATTCATCTAGAAGTAAAGTTTAGGCTTTTAGCACTTTATAAAAAAAGTTTAGGATGTTACTTGTTCTTGCTTAGGGAGTGTGTAAACCGGATGCCCATTAAAAGAACTTAATCGAACTAATTCTCCCTTACTACTCAATTCATTTAAGACCCTTTTTGCTTCTCCTATATTGATGGAAAGCTGTGAAGCTAACTCAAAGGGTGTTACAACCTTTAAACTAGAAATTTTCTCCTTTACTTTTTCAAGGTCGATCTGAGTTATAGACCATCTAGCTTTCTCTCTATTCTCAGTTTCTTTTCTTTTTTGTGCTTGTTTTCCCGCTTCTTGCATTTGAGCTCTTCTAATGGCTTTTTCAGCCTGACTTATTGTAGGCTTTTTCTTTCCGCCCATTAACTACTCTCCCGTTCACTTATTACATTTTCTTTGTTTTATAACTTTTTTACTTTATTTCTACGAAAACTCATTATAAAAGAGAATGTAAAAATAATAAAATATGAATTATTTTTTCAAGTAATTGTTTTTGGTTTGCAAGACTTTTTAAAAAGTATTAGATCATTAACGTAATGTAGCTCTCTGTTTCACTTCAACCAGAAATAACACTAATGGTTTCCAACGCAGCAGTAAAGTGTATCAAGATGCCTTGTAGTTATATTTCAAATTTTTTAAGATTCTAGAAAAGTAGAAAAATTCTCTTTTCTTCAAATCTTCATTGATTCGCACTGAACAAAGGAAAAACTTATTTAGTTAGTTTTTATAAGTTAGTCATACTGAAAAGCATGAGAAGAATAAATGGAACGAACAAAATAATAGTGGGGGATGTTGCCACTTTTCCAGTTTATACCGTAAACAAAAATCAAACTGTTGAAGAAGCTGCTAAGGAGATGGACCTCAGAGGAATAGGAAGTATAATTGTAGTTAATTCTTCAAATAACCCAGTAGGCATGATAACTGAGAGGGATATAGTCGTCAAAGTTGTAGCAAGAGGACTAGACCCAAAAAAAGTAACAGTAGAAGAAGTTATGAGTTCTCCCCTAATAACAATAGATTACAACAAAGATTTAGAGAGGGCACTAGATGCTATGCGCTTACATAAAGTTCATAAGTTAGGTGTAATGAAAAATGATAAGCTAGTAGGGATAATAACTGAAAGAGATATTGCCCTAGCAGTTCCAGCAATCTTAGAGACATATTACTCAAAAATATCCCCACTAACTCTTACAAACAAAGTAGAATATTATGAAGGATACTGTGAAGACTGTAGTCAATGGAGCGAACATTTAGTGTTCTATCAAGGAAAGTATGTCTGCGAAGATTGTCTCTTAAGTTATGGTGTATCGATCGAAGAACTAGAACAATAGGTATTTTGAATATTAAAGTAAACTTAAAAAAGAAAATATGTTTTCACTTACTTGTTTTTAAGTTAGGGCTTGTGTTTTTAAATCACTCCACATTTCTTTTGCCAATTTTCCTTCATATTTGTATAAGTTTACGATCTCTTTCGCTTTCTCTCTCCTTTCTTTGTGCTTTTCTAAAAATGTAACTAGTTTTTCGATAAGAATGTCCTTAAGTTCTCCAGTTAATAACTTTCCATTTCTATAGTCTTCTTCTATTCTCTTTACTTTTTTGTCATCTTCCTCTAAGAACATATACAACCACTGGAAAGATACATCTACTGATGGATCTCCCCCATACTTTCTATGTTCCTCGATCGTAGCACGACCTCCGGAGAAGGCATACTTATAAACCTTAGTTCTTATTGTTTTTGCATCATCAGATAAATAAATTGCTGTTTCTGGCTTCGAAGAGCTCATTTTTCCTTGAAATCCAGTTAGGGGTGGAATAAACTTTGAATGCATTGCTGAAGTCTTGTAATATCCTAAGTCTTCTGCTATATCTCTCTGAATTCTCCAATAAGGGTCTTGGTCAATGGCAGCAGGAATAAGACATCTTTTCTTCTCAAATAATGTAGGAACTATCTGAATAGCGGGGTAGAAGATCATGCCTATATTTGTTTGGAGATCAAAACCAAAGACAGCTTTTGCTAAGGAAAAGTTTATCTTTCTTGCTACTTTTATAGCTATAGGATAGATTTTCCACATGTATTCAGTATCGGTGAATATGAAAGTTTTGTCTGGATTAAATCCAACAGCAGCTATATCAAGAATGTTTTCATTTGTCCATTTTCTCACTTCCTCCCATGACAAATTTCTTTTTTCTTCTAGAAATTTTTCATCGTCAGTAACTTGTATGTATAAGTTTGCATTAAATTTATCTTGTAACCACTTTGTGAAGTAAAATGGAACAATATGCCCTAAGTGCATAGGGCCACTTGGTCCTCTTCCAGTATATAGAAAGAAACCGATACCGTTTTCATAGTCTGAAAGTGCTAAGTCTAGGTCTCTATGAGAGAAAAAGACTTTTCTTCTTATCATGAAGTGTACTTCTCCAACAAGGAGCTCTATTTTTTTAATTAGATCATCGGTTAGAGGTTGTGTCCCAAATTCCTTTATTAGCTTTTCGTAATCAACTACTCCAGAAACGCCCCAAGGAGTAACTTCAAACGTATCTTTGCTTGAATTCATTGTTCACAAGCAAATTAAGGTCATTTTTTAACTTTATCTTAAGACATTAATATTTCATCTTAGAGCAACTCTTGAAGCAACTATTAATGGATCCCACACTGGACTAAATGGAGGTGCATAAGGCAAATCTGAGAAAAGAACTTGCTTTGGGGTTAATTTATTTGTGATTGCAAAAGTCAAAGCTGCAATTCTCCCCCAAACTCCTTCATAGCCAACAATTTGCCCGCCAATAATTATATTACTAGATTTCTCTAAAATTAGTTTAATCCACACATCTTTTCCTTCTGGATAATAACCTGCTCTAGATTTTGACTTAATGAAAACACTTCTTACTTCGATGCCAAATCTTTTAGCTTCTTCTTCACTAACACCAGTTTTACCTATTTCCAAATCGAACACTTTAGTTATGGCGCTTCCAACTATGCCTGGAAATTCTTCACTTCCTCCGGCAGCGTTTGCGCCTGCAACGTAACCCATCTTGTTTGCTGTCTGTGCTAGAGGAATATAAGCTGGAGCATTAAGAACAATATGATGCGCTTCAGCGTTATCTCCGGCTGCGAATATTCCTTTAATGCTTGTTTCCATTCGAGAATTTGTTTTTATGGCACCACTTTTACCTAACTCAACACCTATTTGCTTAGCTAATGTAACGTTAGGCCTTACTCCAACTGTAACAACAACGATATCTGTTTCATATTTGGAATCTTCAGTTACTACTCTTTCCACTCTGTTTTTTCCTTCAAAACCTACCACTTTTTTATTGAGTTCAAGTTTTACACCATTTTTCCTAAGCTCTTGCTCTATTATGTTAGCCATTTCTACGTCAACATTTGGCATCGGACGCGGGAGAAGTTCGAGTATTGTAACTTCTTTATCCAGTTTTTTAAAGTTTTCAGCTAGTTCTAACCCAATGTATCCTGCTCCTATTATCGTAACTTTTTTTGAAGAAGCAAGATCTTCTCTTAATTTTGCTGCGCCCTCTAAGAATCTAACTGTATAAACCCCTCTTAGGTTTAAGCCTTCCATCTTTGGTATAAACGGTTTAGCGCCTGTAGCAAGTATTAGGCTATCAAACTCAATTTCTTTTTCTTCTCCTTTTTCTGAAATATATTCTATAGTTTTTGAATTAACTTTAATTTTTGTAACGTAAGAGTTTGTTAAAACTTCTACGTTTCTTTCTTTCTTAAATTGTTCAGGGGTATAAGTTACTAGTTTCGAAACATCATCTACGAGGTTTCCTAAATAGTAAGGTATACCACATGAACCATAAGAAACGTACTTTGACGCTTCTATCACAGTTATTTTTGCATCTTTGTTTACCCTTCTAGCACTAGCAGCAGAAGCCATCCCCGCTGCTCCTCCGCCTATTACTACCACCTTCTGTGGATCTTTCATGATCTCTACTAATTATTACGCCATTATAAGTTTTGTCCTATTTAAGATAAATTGAGGGTTAACTATTTAGAGCTTACAGTGAGGCAATGATAGAAAAGTCAGGCAACTTAACATTAAGTTAGGGCATGCATAAAAAATGGCGTAAAGGGCTCTCTAAAGCTATTAAGTTATTTCTCTAAAGGGGCATATTTTAGATTAAAAACATAAAAAGGATAGCGGAAACATACCAGTAGATTTTCTCAATAATTATTTTCAGTATACCTATAGCTGCAAACTTTTGCCCCTTCAGCAGTTTCAAAATAGATATGCTTAAATAATTGGTAGAAGAAGAATATTAATGTCAGAAAAACTCTATAAAATCAAAGAGGCGAAGAAGCTTCTTGGAGTCAAAAAGATTGTTAGT
>JAFNIV010000013.1 GCA_017601145.1 Candidatus Brockarchaeota archaeon | reverse complement strand
CGGCAAGTGAGGCCGTTTCGAGGAACCCGTGTGGAAGGTGGGTTACGGAGGTCTTGCCCTCAGCAGGCGTCTCTTTCGGCCTGTCCCATGCCTACTAGGTCTGCCAGCCAAGCAGACAATGATAAATGTAATGAGAAAAATATAAGCTTTTCGGTTTCGGCTTTCATCCCTCAGCTTTCGCAGGAGGACTTCCCGCCATGAATGTTAAACAACAAATTTAGAAAAATTACCTAAAAGCTCGACAAGAAAGCTAGTACTTTAGTTTTCGGATGAATTGTTAAAAAGTTTAAACGTGCTTTTCAACACAGCATTTTTTAGTAAGCTGTTCAAGCAAGGACAAGCTATACAAATGAACATGCTAGGTAAAGTAAGCTATATGTCTATTCTATGGATTGCCTTTATATAGCCTAGAACTCAATATGATGAGCCAGTCTTAAAGAACTAAGAAGCTCGGCTAAAGTCGTGGAAAATGTTAACTAGATTAGCTTCTCGGCAAACATTAGTTCTGCCGTTAAAACTGCACCGCCTCCTGCACCTCTTACAACGTTATTTGAGAGTAGAGTTAGCATAAGAGAGTTTCTAGAACTTGCCTTTCTTAACCTGCCAACTACAACACTCATGCCAGCTACGGAACCCGCCATACAATCGAGCCTTGGTTGAGGGCGATCTTTCCTTTCGTCTAGGATTATGACTTTCTCTGGGGCAGAAGGTAACTTCAAGATTTGAGGCTTACCCTTAAAAGAAGCCAGGATATTTCTTATTTCTTCGAGACTAAAATCATTCTTTGTTCTTAAGAATACAGATTCAAGGTGGCCGTTTATGGTTGAAACTCTGTTGCACGAAATGTTTAAGCTTATACTTGCAGGTTTAATTATTTCACCTTCTAAACTACCAAGTATCTTTAAAGTTTCACTTGATACTTTTTCTTCTTCTTCTTTGATGTATGGTATTACGTTTGCGATTATATCAAGAGAAGGAACTCCAGGGTAGCCTGCACCTGAGAGAGCTTGCATCGTTGTTACAACAACTTCTTCTATTCCAAAGAAGCTGTAGATTGGCTTTAGAACAATAGCTAATCCAACAGTTGTACAATTTGGTGTTGTAACTATGAAGCCGTCCCACCTTCTTTTCTTTCTCTGCACTTCAATCAGCGCTAGATGTTCTGGGTTTACTTCAGGAATTATAAGAGGAACGTCGCTTTCCATTCTATAGGCACTAGCATCACTTATAACCTTAAACCCTCTTTTTGCAAGCTCTTGCTCAATGTGAAGAGCCTCGTCAGAAGGAAGCGCTGAAAAGAAAAGATCACTTTTTATTGATTCAACTTCAGTCTTCTCAATTGTCATTTCTAATAAGCTTTCATCTATTTTATCTTCATCAAACTTTACAACTTCTTTAAGTTTCTTTCCAACTGAAGATTTTCCAGTAATATGTTTTACCTCAAAAAAAGGATGGTTTGACAAAAGTTTTAGATACTCTTGACCGGCCATTCCAGAAGCTCCAAGTACTGTCACTTCTAATTTATCCAGTCTTATCACCCCCTATGAAGCTTTCATGAAGGCTATAGATTAGTTCTTTAAGGTAATCTTTGTTTATTGTAAACTCTAACTTAGGCTTATCAGCACTAAACTTTAGCTCTCTTACTTGTATTCTTAGTTGTCGCAATAACTGAGTTACATTTTCTAGAAGGCTAAGCTGTTTCGCTCTATTTCCAATGAGAGCAACTTTAGAATGTTTGTTTGCTTGATTTTTATAGGCTATGAGTTTTATAGTGTTTACATAGTTTTCTGGAATGTCCCAGCTTATACATGTTTTTGAATTTTCAATCATACCAACCAGAACTCTAGTTTTTGGATGAAATATAATTATTGGTTCAAATGTTTTTCTATGAAGTTTCTTAACACCGTATAAACTAGCTTCGTATGCTTCTTCAAAACTCATGAACTCAACAACTCTTGGCTTCACTTCAAACACACCATTTATAGATAGTATCCCAGGGGTATCAGTAAGTAAGTAAACAGTTTTTGCATCAAGAGCAGTCCCAACTATGGTTGCAGTGTAATCAGAGCCTCCTCTTCCAAGCGTATGAGTATACCCGCCTAAGTCTCCACATATGAACCCTTCCATAATTGGCATCCTTGAATCATTAAAACACTTGAGGATAAAATCTCTTGTTCTGTTGAACGTTAAATTGTAGTCTATCGAACCAAAAAGCTCACTTACTATTATTATTTCTGTTGAGTTAATGTTTGCTGTTTTTAATTCGAGGTTCTCAAGTGCTGTCATCATCAATCTCTTGCTTATTTTTTCTCCAAAGCTTAAAGCATAATCAAAAACATTTTTATCTTTAGTTTTTTGAAATGCCATTACTGTTCGTCTTAAGTTGTCTAATTGCTCTTGAACTTCCTTGACTAAGCTTTCTCCTCCTAGGAGTGAAGCTGCTTCTGTATAACGTGACTCTACATACTCTAGAGACTTTATTTCTCTACTCAACGAAGAAAGTATGGCATCAGTAACGCCGCTCATAGCAGATACAACAACTAAAGTTTCATTGTTGTTAAAGTAATCCTTAATTTGATTGGCAACGCTTTCATAACTAGAAGCATCCTTAAGTAGAGAACCACCAATTTTAACAACAACTACTTCCTTCATCTTTAACAACCTTCAATTATCGACACTACATCACTAAGAAGAGCATGAGCAGTTTCTAGAGGACCAGCACCCTTTCCAACTATGAAGATATTATTAATAGAAGATTTGATCCTAATTGCATTAAGAGTATCATTAACGTTACTCATTGGATCTGAATAAGGATATCCAGAAAGTTTTATCTGAGCTTTCCCTAGACTAAAGTTTAATATACCCACATACTTTGGAACTTTATTCTTTTTTAGAATTGATTTTATTTTTTCTTCTTGATTTGTTATTGAAGTTCTTTTTACTTCTTCTATCTTCAGATCGTAACCTAAAGTGTTTGCAATTATTACTAATTTAGCAGCAGCATCTAAGCCCTCTAGATCTAGTTTTGGATCAGACTCAAGAATTCCTAATGCTTTAGCGCTGGCTAAGGCTTCTTCAAAAGATAAGAAATCTCTAGAAACTTTTGATAATATATAGTTTGTTGAACCATTTAGTATTCCTTCAACTTCTTCAATGTCATAAAGCTTAATTTGAGAAAGCATATCTATTATTGGAGTCCCAGCCATAACAGTCGCTTTATACTTAAATTTTAAATTTCTTTTAGAAGATTCCATCATCATATCTTTAAACATTAGTGCCAATGGAGATTTATCAGCAGTCACAATGTTACAACCATTCCTCAAAGCTGTTAATGAAAGATAGATTCCTGGGCTATCCTTAGAGTAAACAGTTGGAGTTGCTATTACGACAATATTTGGCTGAGTTATACTTAAAGCTTCTTCAAAACTAATCTTTTTTCTTCCTTTCTCAGTACTAGAAACTTCTCCTCTTCTTGTATTAAGTAAGCCAATTAGATCTTCCTCGGTAAAGCCTTTAGCATCTAGTGCAGCTCCATTTGAATCTAGTATTCCTACAATTTTAAGGTCATAGTTTCGCTTCGCAATCAACTCCTTTTTAGAAAGTACTAGCTTTACGAAAGCTCTTCCAACATTCCCAAAACCACACAAGAAAATCCTATTCATTGTAATTACCTCCTTCAACTACTTTCGCACCATGTTGACTTGGAGTAGTTACGAAATGAGAAGCTTCTACACCATGACTTATGAAAAAACTTGAAACTGATTTTGCAACGTTAGTTGCTGTACTTTCACTACTACAAACTGCAAACACTGTAGGCCCTGCACCTGAGATGTTAAAGCCTAAAGCACCTTCTGAAAGTGCTAGTTTCTTTGCTTCCCAGTAAAATGGAATCAGTTTACTCCTTTCTTTCTCGACAATAAGATCACTTGATGCAGCTTCCCCAATTAGCTTTAAGTCGTTGTTTAGAATTCCAGTGATTAACTTTGCAACCTGAAAGCTCTGCATCACATGAGTTCTAATATCAATCGTTTTTGGCAGTATGCTTCTAGCAAGTTTAGTTTTAAAGTTTCCAAACTCTATTTTTGGAGTAATTAAGGCAAGATGAAAGTTTGGAGCATTTAGTCTTATAACTTTCATAGTATTAGGGTCTACTAGAACAACACCACCAAAGAGAGATGCTGAAACGTTGTCATAATGTGGAACTCCACTTACAATCGACTCACCATTACCAGCATGATAGACCATTTCTTCTTTGTTTAAGTCAATGCTTAGTAACTTTGAAAGACCAAAAGTTACTGCTGCAGCAGTTGCACCTGAGCTCCCTAAGCCAGCAGCAATAGGAATTCCTTTTTTCACTTTTATTAGAACATTTAAGTTATTAACGTTGTAACTTTCAATTATAGACTTCGCAGCTCCGTAAGCAGTATTTTGATTACCTTCTGGTACGGTTTTATTTATTACTTCAACTTCTACTTTGCCAGTTCCTTCTTTAACTATTACTTCAACTTCATCTTTAAATAAACTTATTGCAACAGATGCTATATCAAAACAAGGACCAATGTTTGCAATAGATGCTGGAACCTCAACTTTCAATGAAGTATTCATTACTTCTTTTAGGTTGAAATGAAACATTAGTCTCATCTCCTTTAAACTTAAGTTGTTAGTTTTCTTAGCAGGCCAACTGCCTCGTCAATATTTAAAGCATTTAGTAAAGAATATTCATGGGATGAATTTACATCAGGATCCTTAAGAGCATGACCTGTTGCAATTGCAACTACACTTTCATCTTTCCTTACTATGTCTTCTAAAACATTTAGTATTCCTGCAACAGCAGCAGCACTAGCAGGTTCAACTCCAATACCTTCGTACCTTGCTAGTAGCTTTTGCGCTCTTATGATCTCTTCATCCTTAACTGATATAAAGCAGCCTTTACTTTCTCTTACTGCTTTTAGAGCTCTTTGCCCACTAGCAGGATTTCCTATCCTTATCGCTGTAGCTATGGTTTCAGGTTCGTTTATTGGTTCTGGAACTTCTAGGCCTTTTCTAAAAGCATTCACTAATGGTGCAGCTCCACTTGCTTGAACCGCAAGTAGTTTTGGAAGTTTCTTTACTAAGCCAAATTCTTTTAGTTCAAGGAGACCTTTCCATATTGCTGAAATGTTCCCAGCGTTTCCAACTGGTAAAGCGATCCAGTCTGGAACTTTGTTAAGCTCATCAACTATTTCAAATGCAACAGTCTTTTGTCCTTCTATTCGCCAAGGATTAATAGAGTTTAATGGATAGATCAAGCCTAAAGAGCTTGCTCGAAGTACTACTTCTAGAGCATTATCAAAGTTTCCTTCAATCGCGATTGTTGTAGCACCATACAGAATACTTTGTGACAACTTACCCTTTGCTACTTTATTCTTTGGAACTACTATTACTGGTTCAATTCTTGCCCTTCTTGCGTAGGCAGACATGCTTGACGAGGTATTTCCAGTTGATGCACAGGCAACTACTTTTACTCCAAGATAATTTGCAAAGGATACTGCAACACTCATCCCTCTATCCTTGAAGCTTCCAGTAGGATTGGAGCCTTCAAACTTAATGAAGAATTCGTTTAATCCTAGCTCTTTTGAGATTGAGAACGAAGAAATAAGTGGAGTTCCGCCCTCGCCCATAGTAATTATAGTTGTATCCTTTGGTAGTGGAATTAGATCTCTATATCTCCATAGATTAAACTTTCTCTTTCTAAATGAATTCCATGAAAGCTTAGAAGCGCTCTTGTTAAGTCTAATTTCTAGAAGCCCACCACAATCGCAAACTATTCGTTTTTCAAGTAAGTTAAACTCTTTGCCACATTTTGTACACACTAATCTGTTTGGCGCATATTCATCACAGCACAAAGTTAAAATATCAAGTATATAAATTTTTCTTTATTTTGGGGTTTCAACTTAAAGCTATCTATGATTTAACACCAGTCTGGAAGAATGCAGGAATTATGAAAGTTAAGGTTTCAAAACAAAGAGGGCTTATTTTCAAAGCACGATTTCTTAGCTCTGCCATAAACTGGAAGACAGAAGAAACGTTAGTTAATGAACTACTAGTTAAGAAATCAAAGTTTTGAGAAAAATTAAACTTTCTTAACTCTAAGCTTTATTTTAAAGCTTAAATCTATGTAACAAATAAAAAAGAAAAATAGTTAGTTAAGTATTCAGCTTCTATGTTAACTTTTTAAAGAAACCATTAAGAATTGATTAAAAGTGCTTCTTTTTTATTTTAGGAACTCTAAACAAATGTTAAACGAAAGACTTAAGTCTATGCATTTTTTATAGTATCAAGAACTTGCAAGCAAAAGTTGAGAAAAAGGAAGCTACTGAACCAGGAAAAAAAGAGGAAGAAAAACGCGAAGAAAAGAAGGAGCAAAAAAAGAAAAAAGTAGTAAAAATCAATCCATTTCAATTTTCCCCTTTACCAAGCAATGCAAAGATTGTTGAAACTTATGAAATAGAAAAGCCATTCGCGAGAGTTGTTATAGCGGAGGTAGAAGAAAGGGGACGGGCTATTTACTACTTTGTTGATGAAGTAAAGTTAGATGATAAAGAAGAAGAATCTTACAAAAAATTAGTTGATATTCTTTCAAAAGAGCTCTTACCACCAAAGGAACAAACTCAAGACACTAAAATTTACGTTTTAAGCGAAGTTGATAGAATAATTAACAAGTATAAAAAATTTTTAAAGATGAGTAACAAAGATTCTTTAGATAAAATAAAGTACTATGTGAGGAGAGATCTAATTGGTTACGGGCCAATTAACGTTATGATACAAGATCCAAACATTGAAGACATATCCTGCGATGGAGTTAATCGTCCCTTGTTTGTATGGCATAGAAAGTATGAGAGCATTTCAACGAACTTAAAAATTATAGATGACGAAGCATTGAATGACCTTGTTGTTAAGCTTGCCCATCTTGCAGGACGTCATATAAGTACTGCGTTCCCAATAGTTGATGCCATGCTTCCAGAAAAACATAGGTTAGCTGCCACTTATGGTAAAGAAGTTTCAGGTGCAGGTTCAACATTTACTATAAGAAAGTTTAGAGAAGAACCTTTAAGTATTATTGACCTAATAAGTTTTGGAACTTTAAATCCAAGACTAGCAGCATACTTTTGGTTAATCATAGAAAATAGATTAACAATAATGGTAATGGGTGGAACTGGTGCTGGAAAGACTACATTTTTAAATGCACTAACAAACTTACTGAAGCCTGGACTAAAGATAGTTACTGTTGAAGAAACAGCAGAACTTAACATTCCAAACGAAAATTGGGTCCAGTTTGTTTCTCGTTCAAGCTATGGCTTAGGAGGATCGAAAATAGGAGAAGTAACATTGTATGATTTAGTTAGAACTTCATTAAGATACAGACCAGATTACATTGTGGTAGGAGAAATAAGGGGAGAAGAAGCCTTCGTGTTGTTCCAAGCGATGGCAACTGGACATGGTGGTCTCAGCACGATACATGCTGAAGACTTAGACTATGCGGTAAAGAGGCTTACAAGCCCTCCAATGAATGTAGCTCCATCTTATATTCCACTGATGAACGTTGCAGTTTTGGTTGAAAGAGTTATACTACCAAAGGTAGGAGTGGAAGGTGTAACCTTTGGAAGAAGAATTAGGAGAGTTTGGGAAATTTTAAAAGATGGAACTCCAAAAGAAATAGCGAGGTGGAATCCTAGGACAGATGAATATGAAATAAACGTTGAAGAAAGTGAACATTTAAAGAATGCAAGTTTAAGAAGTGGCAGAAAGGAAAATGCGTATATATTTGAAATTGAAAGAAGAGAACTTTTACTAAAATGGTTGTTGAAAAATAACATAAGAAACTACAGAAATGTAGCTAATGTTATATTTAGATATTACTCACATTTAGAAGCTATGACAAGAGAAGGAGCAAAAGTTGAGCAAAAGTTAGAAAGCCAGTTACCGGAAATTGAACTAGATAGAAAAGAAGAAAAGAAAGCATAAGGAGTACATTTAAGTTGTCTTGTAACTTTCTCTTTCAAATTCTCTAAGTAGTTCAACTTGTCGTTTTGTTAAGTTTTTAGGAATCACAACATTTATTCTAACTAGTTCGTCTCCTCTTCCATAACTATCTAAGTGAGGTAAGCCTTTTCCTTTCAGCGTAAAGATAGTTCCATGCTGAGTTCCAGGAGGTATCTTTAGCTTAGTACTTCCATTCAAAGTAGGAACTTCGATTTCACCCCCTAGTGCAACTGTTGGAAAGCTTACCTTAGCATCGTAAATTAAGTTGTCTTCTTCTCTAATAAACAACTTATGAGGTCTTATATGGATTATAACGTATAAGTTTCCATATTTCTTAGAATCAGGATCATAATCACCTTCATTTTTAAGTCTTAGCGTGAGTCCATCGTAAGCACCAGCAGGAACTTTTAATTTGACCTTCCGTACTTTTCTTATTACTCCGCTACCACCACACTTAGGGCATGGAACATCTATTATGGAGCCTTTACCATGACATAGACTACATGTTGTTTCTGTATAAAGCCTAGCAAAGCCCATAGTTCTTACGTGACGTTCTCTTCCTGTTCCACTACACCTTGGACATGTTTTTGGCTTTGTACCTGGTTTTGCTCCAGTTCCTCCGCACATATCACATTTTTCTGACTTATAAAATTCAATTTCCTTCTCTACTCCAGTTGAAACTTCTTCTAATGTAACTTCTAAGTCGTATGTTAAGTCTCGTCTTCTTCGCTCAAATTCAGGTTTAAAACCAAAAAATCTTTCAAATATGTCCTCAAACCCGAAATCAAAACCTAAGTCTCTAAATAAATCTTCAAAATCAGCTCCTCTGAATATATCTTCAGTAGTATATCTTCCAGATATTCCTTCATGACCATACATATCGTATAATCTTCTTTTTTCATCATCAGAAAGAACAGCATAAGCTTCTGAAATTTCTTTAAACTTCTCTTCAGCTTCTGGAGATTTGTTTCTGTCAGGATGATATTTTAGAGCCAGTTGTCTAAATGCTCGCTTTATCTCTTCTTTAGTAGCATTTCTAGAAACACCAAGTATTTCGTAATAATCTTTCTTGCTACTCATCTTATCTTTCTACAAAAGTAAATTAAAGAAAACATAAAGATCATTAGTTTTCCTTGCTGGAGCAAATGTTTATTCATTTCTTTTCATCTTCAGCTTTATACTCAGCATCTCTAACCTTTTCTTCTTTCTTTTCAGAAGTTTCTTGCCTTTGAGTTTGTTGAGCAGCTTGCTGATAGATTACAGTTCCAGCTTCCTGTAATACTTTTGAGAGCGCATCCTTTTTCTGTTTTATCTTTTCAATATCTTTTTCTCCAAGAGCTATCCTTAGTTCGTTAATTGCATTGTTTATCTTATCTACGTTCTCCTTTCCAATCTTGTCTCCTAATTCTCTTACAGTTTTTTCTGCAGTATATATTAGAGAGTCAGCTTCATTCCTTAACTCAGCCTCTTCCCTCTTCTTTTTATCTTGCTCAGCATACATTTCAGCTTCTTTTATCAATCTTTCTTTTTCTTCTTTTGATAACTTCGTTGAACCAGTTATGGTAATTCCAGCCTGTTTTCCGGTTCCTAAATCCTTTGCAGTTACATGCAGTATTCCATTCGCATCTATGTCAAATGTAACTTCAATTTGAGGGATTCCTCTTGGTGCTGGAGGTATTCCCGTTAAATTAAACATCCCTAAGCTAACGTTGTCTGCAGCCATGGGTCGTTCTCCTTGCAGTATATGTATAGTTACTGTTGTTTGATTATCTGCAGCTGTTGTGAATATTTGACTTTTTCTAACTGGAATAGTTGTATTCCTTTCAATTATCTTCGTAAATACCCCACCTAGAGTTTCAACACCTAAGCTTAACGGAGTAACGTCTAGAAGAACAATGTCCTTTACCTCTCCAGTTAGTACTGCACCCTGAATTGCAGCACCAATAGCCACAGCTTCCATTGGGTCTACTCCTCTTTCTACTTTTTTACCAGTTACTTCTTCAACGTATCTTTGTACTAAAGGCATCCTTGTCATACCTCCAATCAATATAACCTTATCAACATCTTTTGGAGTTAACTTTGCATCTTCTAAGACACGCATTATCGTATCTCCCACTTTTCTTACTATTGGCATTGCAAGTTCCTCAAGTTTTGCTCTAGTAAGTACCACATGCAAATGCTTTGGCCCAGAGGGATCATAGTATAAGAAGGGTATATCTATTGTAGTTTGAAGTAGGGTTGAAAGTTCAATTTTTGCTTTTTCCGCAGCCTCCTTAAGCCTGTACATTACCATTTTATCGTTAACCTTACTTAAGTCAATTCCAGTTTCCTTCTTAAACTCCTCAATTAAGTATTGTACTATTGCATTATCAACGTCAGCACCTCCAGTTTGTGTATCTCCACTCGTTGCTAAAACTTGGAAGACCCCCTGACCAAAATCCATTACTGTAACGTCGTGTGTGCCTCCTCCAAAGCTAAATACTAAGATTTTCATTTCTTTTTCAAGCTTGTCTATTCCATAAGCTAAACAAGCAGCAGTTGGTTCATTTATTATTCTAACAACTTCAAGACCAGCTATTTCTCCAGCATCCTTTGTAGCTTGTCTTTGGTTATCGTTAAAGTGTGCAGGAACTGTGATTACTGCCTTCTTGATTGGATAACCAAGATACTGCTCTGCATCTCTCTTTATCTTTTGAAGAATAAAAGCAGATATTTGCTCTGGCGTATACTCTTTTCCATAAACTTTAACTCTGTAGTTTGTACCCATCTTTCTCTTAATTTCAAATATCGTGCCTTCAGGATTTACAGTAGCTTGACGTTTTGCTGGCTCTCCAACTAGGATTTCTCCATCTTTTGTGAAGGCTACTACTGAAGGAAACATCTTACCAGCAACAGTTGGACCTTCTGCGCTTGGTATTATTATTGGCTTACCACCTTCAACTATCGCTGCTGCAGAGTTTGTTGTTCCTAAATCTATTCCAATTATTTTTTCTTTCTCAGCTTCTTTACTCATTCTTTACCACCTCCATTACCAACTTTAACTATGCTAGGCCTAATAACTTTACCCATAAACATAAACCCCTTTCTAACTTCTTCAGTAACAATTCCTTCAACCTTTCCATCCAAAGACTCATGAATATTTGGATTAAAAGGTTTACCTACTGTTTCAATTACTTCGAAGCCTTCTTCCCTTAAAAACATAATGAATTTATCTAAAACCATTTTAAGGCCCTTTGCTAAGGGATCATTGCTATCGTTTACCATTTTAGTTGCAAGTTCAAGCTCATCAACTAATGGAAGAATTTTTCTAATTATCCTTTCTTTTTCGCCTAAGGTAGCATTAAACTTGTCTTTTTCAACTCTTTTCCTGAAGTTTTCAAAATCTGCTGTAAGATAGTCCATTTTATTTTTTATTTCATTGTACTTTTTTCTTTCCTCTTCTAGCTCACTTTCTAGGAGCTTCACTTCGTTTTTAAGGGTAAGGAGTTCAAGTTCTAAAGTCAATTTTTCTCCATTTTTTTCATCTTTCTCTTCTTTAGCTTCAGAACACATTTTTAATCACCAGGTTAACAAAGCAGATTGTTGATAGAAGGTATTAAAAATTTTTACTACCTAATTTTAAGTTTAAAACTTTTCTTAACTCAACTAGATAAAATTGAAAAAATAAGGAGTTTTAGCCAGAAGTTCCATGAAAAAATAACGTGTAAAAGAGAATCCAGAAAAATAGCCATGCCGTAAAGTAGGCACCTATTCCTATAGTGTAAATCTTGTTTTTCCCACCTAAAAGGTTAACTCTAGCCTCACCAAGGATCCATCTAATAACATAGTAAGAAACTAAGAAGACTAGCAACGCAATTGAAGCTGCAGTTATTACGCTACCTAAGTATGGTCTCCAGAAGATTGCGAATATTATGCCAAGTAAGGACCCGAGGATACATCTTGCCCAATATACGAGATTTTCAAGCTTTTCTATTCCTTCTTCCATTAAAAACACCTAATTTTTCTCTTTTGTTTTTAGAAAAAAATGGTTTATAAAGTTTTATTTAAAGAAAGTACTAGCAAGAGTTGAGGCAACTATCTAGGTTGGAAGTTTACTTTCTGGCAAAAGAACTGGAAAACTTGCTAAAAAATGCAAGAATTTCAAACTTTTACTTCAATGAAGAGTTAAACTTAGCTTTAATAAAGCTTCACTCAACCTTTGGAACAAGAAGACTAATCTATCAAGGAGGACTTAGAGCACATTTAACTTCATTTATGTATCCATTTTCTTCTCCAAGCACTAGCGTAATAAATGTTAGAAAAATTATAAAAGGTGCATTCATAAGAGAGATAACTCAAGAAAACTTTGATAGAATTTTAAAGATAGAAATTGAAAAAGGAAACGAAAAATTTAGCATATTTCTTGAGCTTATGAGTGGAGGAGCTTTAGTTGTCACTGATAAAGAAGGAAAGATAATTTTTACAACTGAAAAGAAGAAAATGAAAGATAGAAGCTTAGCTGTTGGTATTAAGTACTCTTTACCGCCTTCAAAATTTCAATCTCCATTTTACTTTGACATAAATTCTCTTAACGAGAAAGAAGAAAATTTATCCAAGTTCTTAAGTGCAACTCTTGGACTTGGAAACTTAGCTCAAGCGGCTATGAACTATCTTAGAATAGAAGATAAGAAGTTAAAAGAATTAAGTGAAGAAGAAATATTGAGCATGAAAAGACTACCTATGTTCATTGATCAAATTACTCCAATGCCAACTGTTTATATTAAAGCTAATACCGTAGTAGACTTTTCGCTTATTCCACTAAATTATATACAAACAGACCAAACAATAACTTTTAGCTCAATATCTGAAGCTTTAGATAAGTATTTCACTCCTTCTGGAGAAATTTACATAGAAAGTAAGAAGATTTCTAAGAGTAGAGAAGAAGAAAGAGTAAGGAGGTTACTTGAAATGTCAAGAGAAGCTAGAGAGAAAGCTAACCTAATAATGTCAAATCTGCAAGCATTTGAAATAGTACTGGCTCAAAGAAAAGATTATCCTCCAATTAAAGTTAATAAAATAAATTACGATAAGAGACTTCTTGAGGTAAAAATAAACAACTTTACTATAGAACTCGACTACAGCATAAGTGCTGCAAAAAATGCGTCTAAGCTATTTGAACTTTCAAAAGAACTTGAGGAAAAAGCAAAGGCAATAAAACCGAAAAAGGTTGAAAAGAAGGAAACCAGGATAAAACTCAAAGAAGAAAAAGAAAAAGTATGGTACAAGAAATTTAGGTACGCATTTACTTCAACAAACAAGATGATTTTGCTTGGAAAAGACGCTATAACAAATGAGATCCTATTGAAGAAGTATGCAGTTGAGGATGACTTAGTAGTTTTTCATTCTGACTTTCCTGGTTCTCCATTTGCAGTAGTTTGGCCTAAGCAAGAGCTAAAAGAAGAAGAAATGGAAGAAGTTGCTAGCTTAGTTGCTTCTTACACTAGTAAAGCATGGGAATCAGGCTTTTCAGCTCTTGATGTTTTTTGTGTGGAAAGACATCAGCTCTCAAAGAAGGCACCTTCTGGAACTTTCTTAAGCAAAGGGTCATTTGTTGTAAGTGGAGAAAAAAAGTTTTTCAAGAGCTGTCCACTTAAGATACTGATTTCTTTTAATGAAAAAGGAGAACCTAATACTTACTCTTTCATGTCTGAGAGCAAACTTAGTAACTACTTTGTAATAGTGCCTGGAAATGTTGAAAATAAAACTATTGCGAGGAAAATTCTAGACATTGCCTCAAAAAAATTTAATTTACCGGAAGATACAATAAACGAAATTACATCAAAGTTGCCTGATAGAAAAAGTGAACTAGCTTACTACCACATAGATTAAAAATAAAGTTTATAAAGAAGTAAATTCTTCTTTTTGAAGACATAAATGAAGCTCTATAAATATCTTCTCTTCTTTACTTTACTTTATACTTTATTCTTCATATCAACTTTGATAACTTTATCCTTTAGTCTCAATTCTGTAATAGAAAAAGACATTAGATTTATCCTTCTTGTTCTAATATCAAGTTTTTCAGTTTCCTTGTACTTAAGTGAAGAGGATTACTTTGAGGAAGGACTAATCCTAGGAGCTATTGCTATTGCAGCATATGTCACTTTTTCTTTAACTTTGATAAACTTAGATTTTCTTCTTAACTCTTACCTTGAAGTAATTGTACTATTCTTATCTTCCTTCTTTGGATTTTTTACTAAGCGTTTAATTTTTAAGAAGATAAAAACGAAATGACTTTAATCGCTGCCGTTTCAGATGTACATGCTCCGATTTACTTAAGTAAATTTTCTTCTTCAATTAGCTTAAGGTTATCAAGTGCCAACTTAATGTTGTTCGCTGGAGATATGATCTATAAAGGAAATATTGGTACTCTTTCTAGTGTTTTAAACATAATAAGAAAAGTTTACAAAGGAACAATAGTTTCTACATTTGGAAATGAAGAATTTGATGAACTTCATGAACGACTTAAACAGAAATATGAAGAGGTGGTTTGGCTCATGGACGATGCTTTTTATACAACTTTAGGTAACAAAAAAGTAATGATAGTAGGGACAAGAGGAAGTCTTCAAAAACCAACGAATTGGCAAAGAGAGAGAATAAAGAACATAGAGCAGATTTATGCTGACAGAGTAAAAAAGATTAGAGAACTACTTATGAATAAAAGTGGGGTTGATCTAGTATTACTTCTTTCTCATTACGCAACTTGTAGAGAAACAGTTTTTGGAGAGGAAGAGTCTGCATATCCTTACCTGATGGATCCTAGAATGGAAGAAGTTATTTCTCTTACTCAGCCAGATATTGTAATTCATGGACATGCACACAATGCAATAAAGCTTAGTTGTAAAGTTGGGAAAACTTTAGTTTATAACGTTGCTTTTCCTGCAAGAAAGGCAATTACTATGATAGAGGTGTAGGATTTTGGAGGAAAACTTAAAGGAAGGAGATCTTGTTCTTGTTCTTTTTAAGAATGGAAAAAAGAGCTTACATTTACTAACGAAGAAAGGAATACACACGCATAGAGGCTACTTACCATTTGAACAAGTTTTTTCTTCTGGATATGGAAGTAAGTTGACTACAAACTTAGGAGAGGAAGTGTTCATCCTCAAGCCAACTTTTTCAGAAATTGTTTCTAAGATAGCTAGAAGAACTCAAGTAGTTTATCCAAAAGAAATTGGATATGCTTTGGTAAAACTTGGAATAGAAAGTGGAAGTAAAGTGTTGGAAGTAGGAACTGGTAGTGGGGCAACAACTATTTTCTTAGCAAATGTAGTTAAACCAAATGGAAGGATAGTTTCTGTTGACATAAATGAGGAATCACTAAGAATTGCTTCAGAAAATTTGAAAAAGTTTTCGCTACTTAACTATGTCGACCTTAGGCTAACTGACGTTAGAAGTGGAATTGAAGAAAAGAATTTTTTTGATGCGGCATTCATTGACGTCCCTGAACCATGGATAGCACTTGAGGCGATAAGCAACGCATTAAAACCCTCGTCTAGAGTTGCAGTAGTAATTCCAACTTATAACCAGCTAGTTAAACTCAGCGAAAACCTTCCAGAGGATTTTGTTTTCTATGAAGCTGCAGACATAATTTTACAAGAAATTCAAGCAAAAAGGGGAGCAGTCAGACCATTACCACTGGCAAGAGCTCATAATGCCTTTTTAATTTTTTTAGTAAAGGTAAAGAGATAGCTTTAGATTCTAGCATAATAGAAATCTAAAAGTTTAAATAAACAAAATTCTTTTTGATGAGCTCAAGCATGAGAAACAACAACATAGACATTTTTCGTTTGATCTCAGACTTAAGTGCATACCTTTACCTATTAATCTTTTTAATAGGAAATATATTACTCGGTGTAAAAAACTTTTTAGAAAATTCTTATGTAATTTATACTTCCTTAGCTCTGGTTCTTATTGCAGTATTTTTTGGTTTGATAAACAAACCAGCAAAACAACTGCCATCAGCAACATTGGCAAGAAGTGTTGGTGGCCTTATCGCTATTTCTTTACTTTCCGTTGAATACTTTTTTGTTTTTCAAAAACTTAAGACTTCTGTTTTGATAACTTCTGTAATCATTCTTACTTCATTCTTAGTTTCTCTTCTAATGGTTTCCTCAAGAAAAGTTGGAAATCCAATAAAGTATCTTTTATTTCTTGCTGGAGTTCTATTAACTGTTTCAGGAGGACTAGCACAAGTTTTTATAGAGAAGTTAAACATTCAAACGACAGAATTAGGATACTATGGTTTATTCATTACTTTAGTTGGTTTAATTTTTCTTGCCCTTTTAATTTTTAATGAAGAAAGATAAAAATATATATCTAAACCTCATAAAAATCTATACAAATTTAGTTAAAACTAAACAAAAGTTAAAGATATAAGCTTAAATTTGTTTATCGAAACAAGTAGTCATAAGTAATGGGTAGATCGAGGTCGAGCCTAACTGCCCAATGGCAGTAGCTCGCATGAATGAAGGCGATATCCTCGCTACAGTCTGAGTCCTGCCAGCTTGGGCTAAGAAATGGTCAGGACTTGGGCACTCTGGGGGAAAATCGCCTTCAGGAGTGGAGGGGAACCGTATACTCAGTTGGGCGTTAAACCAGGTATGGCTGAGAGCGGGACAACCCCTCACCTCGAGCCCAAAACAAGAACACTGTTAAACAAAAAAGTTCTTTAGAATTAAGAAATTCTAAGAGGTTTTAGTTCAAGAGGCATGTAGGTTATTAGTCTTGGAGATGGCCTTGTTCCAAATTCAACAGTTCTTTCAACCATGTCTAAGACTATTTTCATAACATCTGAACCTTTTATTCTTCCTAAGCTTCCGACTGAAGCTTCTCTTTCAGAAAAAATTTTTGTACCATCTCTTCTTATCGATGGCGCACTTACAAGAACTGGGACTGGTTCACCACTATGTAAGCCTCTATCGCATGGTGTTGTGTGATCACCCGTTACCATTATTGCAATATCTTTGAAAAGCTCTTCCAATATTGATAAGTTACTATCAAACTTGCTTATGAACTCAGATTTTCCGATTGGATCTCCTTTATGAGAATAATAATCAGTTGCTTTTAGATGAAGGAAAACAAAATCGTAACTTGATAAGGCTTTCTTGGCTGCATCAAACTTTCCCTTAATGTTTGTGTCAGGCATACCATTTGCACCTTGAACTTCAATTAAGGCCATACCAACAGCTTTTGCAACACCTTTGTAAAGAGCTCCGCCTGCAATTCCAGCTGCCTTTAAGCCATGTTTTTCATAAAATGTTGGTAGCTTCTTCATAATTCCGGCCCCTCTGAACAACACTACATTTGCAGGAAGTTTTCCTTCTTTTTTTCTAATTTCGTTTAATTTTGCTTCTTCAAGTATTTTCATTGTTTTTATAGTCCACTTGTTCATAAGCTCAGCTAACCTCTTTGCCTTTTCTTTTTCCTTAGCTTCTTCCCTGACTTGGCATTCAAGTACTGGAACGTTCACGTTGTGGGGATCGTTGTCTGTAACTTCATAAGACAAGTCTTCTCCTCTTACAATAACTGCTGCTCTATGCTCAGTTAGGCCTACAACCTTAAACTCATAGCCATCAATGAATCTTGCTTCTTTATTTAGTAGTTCAACAAGTTGCCTAGTTTCTTCAGTTGGTATTCTTCCGGCTCTCCTATCGACTACTATGGCCTTATTGTCTTCTACTTTAGCAGTCCCAAAGTCAGCTCTAAAAGCAATTTCGCCTTCTTCAAGTTCAATCCCTTCACCTATTGCTTCTATTGGACCTCTTCCAAAGTATTCGGTTGTGAGGTCATAACCGAGGATTTGAAGATGAGCAGTATCACTACTTGGGGGCACACCAGGCGCTATTGGATCCATAAGGCCTTGAGCTCCTAAACTTTTTATCTTTGAAATGTTTTTCTGGTTTGCTGCTTCAAGCGGAGTTCTATCTTTAAGCTCAGTATAACTATGATCTCCTAGACCATCCAGTATTATAAGAAGAAACGGAATCTCACTCATGCCTCACTATGAAGTTTTTGGGTTTTTAATTTTATCGGTTACGTTTAGAAAAGTTTACTTTATCTTCGTAAGTGTAATTCTAGAATAAAAATTTAACAACTAAAGTTACAGTTCATTTTTAGAAAAACTTAAATTTTCTTTAGACGTTCTTTTTTCATCCTTTTCAATTTTTTCTGCAACAAACGTATAAATTATATAAATTAGGAGCAAAGAAATTAATATGAATTTTCCAAGAGTTGTTTGAGCAAGAAGTATAACTATGCCAATAAGTTGTATCTTGTATCCAGTCCATTTCCCTAATATGTCGCTTTCCTTTACTAAATAAAAATCTGGAATTGGATTAAAGTCCCCTTTAACTTTAAATTCTAGAGTACCATCTTCTTTAATAACTTGAATTATTCTATGAACGACTGGAGTCTCAGAATATGGTCTATTAAAAACTATTACGTCACCTACTTTTAAACTAGAAGGATCAACCTTTTGAACAATTATTATATCTCCAGTTATAAATGTTGGATACATGCTATTTTGATACCAAACAGGCATATCTACTGCAACTATCCTTAAAGGGGTTGTTGACCCAGTTAAGAGAACAAGAGAAAAATAGAATAAAACAAATATAATTAAGCTTATAACAAACGGAATAATTACTTCATCAATAAATATTTTTATATCTTCCTTTAAGCTTTTTGAAAGCATTTGAGCTAAAGCATCACCGAACTTTGAGTTGTTACTTGTGACCTAGCTTCTTTCCTTAGACTGTAGAAACCAAACAAAAGAATAACTAGGCCAAGAATAGATAACAATGGAATTATATAAGTATAAAGAAAGTTTACAACCCTTTGTGAAGAAGGAATTCTAACGTTGTATTCGCCAAAGGCTTCAAATGTAATACTTAGCACCTTGCTTGAGCTTTGTTTCGCTATAGTAATTGTAACATTCGTTGGAGAATTTATTGGAAAAGTGAAAGTCTTTTGATCACCTGTGTTAACTACTACATTACTTTCAGAATAGGAGGGTGAGCTTATGCTGAAAATAAATGTAGAGTTTCCAGATATCTTTCCAGAAAAAGTATAATTAGAACCTATTGGAGTAAGCAAAATGTTAAACGTTTTTGAGTTTTCTGTAATTAAGTAGTTTTGCTTTGGAACAATTGCTGTAATTGTCTTATTGTAAGTTTCTGTTGGTACAACGTCGTAGACGGGGCCATTTGTTATTAGACCTAGCAAAGATGGAAGAGTAATAGCAAAAACGATACCTCCAACTAAAGCTAACACTAAGAAAGAACTAGCTTTATTCATTTTATTCCCACCTCAGTTCTTTAAGTAAGTCTGGTTTTTTTTCATTACCAGTTAAGAAGTAGAATCTTCCAAGGCCTCTCTTATAGTTACTCTTTACTACATTTTTTATCTCATCAAAAAATTTTTCTTCATTAGTTACTTCATCCTTTAGAAAAACTTTAACAGAAAAGACATCACCAACTCTAACGCTTTTTTTTAGCTTACTTTTCATGATCTGTTTTTCATCTTCTGTAACTTTATAAACCTTTATTTTCCCAAATTCTTTTTTATCTATATATAAATCATAGACGTCCTCATCTTCAGCTTTATTTACAAGCTTAATTTCTACTGTTGAACTACTCATTTCATTAAACTCTGAACTCTCTTTAGGAAAAGAGCAAATTTAAATTTTTAATTTGAAAACTCGAAAAAGACTAAATCAACAAAACAAAGGTTTCATCACCATTCATCTTCTAAAAATTGGAGTATATCCTTTAGACCTAACTCCTCTTCCTTTTGTACTTCAGCAGGAAACTCTTCCTTTTTCTCTTTTTCTTCTGGTTTTTTAGTTCTTTTTCTTTCGATCAAGTAAACAGCTAGAGCATGAGAACAAAAGCCTCTTGTTGTAAAACCTTGACAACCACAGTGGTAAGCACCATCAGTTCCTTTTATCACTATGTAAGTTCCATGATCACCAACCACTTGATAAGTAAATCTATCTAATCTCTTTACTCTGTTTTCTCTTATCATTTGTTTTGCTTTTTCAACCATTTTTTCTATTCCTTTACTTCCTTGACTTTCCAACTACTTTCACCTTACTTTAGCTCACCACAGATAAAAGGTTTTCTCTAGCAGCTATTTACACTAAAGTTTTGACTTTCTTGCAGAAACTTCAGAAAAAAGAAATTGAAAAATAAAATTTTAAAGCTTTTTTGAGCCATGCAAAAGATTTAAATATGTGCTGGATAAAATATCCAGCATGACAAGTAGAAGAAAAAAGCTAGTGTTCACAGCCCTTTTAGTCGCACTTGCTCTAGCCACGAATTACGTTCTGATCTCAGTACCAAACGTTAAACTTATGGACTTCATCACCTTCTTAGCAGGAAAAACCCTTGGCTTTGCTTTTGGTGCTATGACAGCAACTTTAATTTGGCTAGTTTATGGAACGATAAACCCATATGGCTTTTCGGCTTCAATACTTCCAATCCTTATCGTATCAGAAATGTCTTACTCTGCTGCTGGAAGTTTAATAAACGGCAGGTTTTCAAAGCTATCTAATAAAGAGAAGTTCTTTATCTATGGGATTGTTGGCTTACTATCTACACTTACTTATGACGTAGTTACTAACGCGGCAGTTGGAATTCTTTTTTATGGCTCAGTAATTGTAGGGTTAATAACTATGAACTTTCCGTTTCCAATGGGGCTTGTACATGAAATTTCAAACGCAGTCATTTTCCCATCGTTAAGCTTAGCACTTGAACCTTACTTAAAGTTTTTATTTTGAGGTGGTGAGAAAATGAGAGTTTCTGTTGCTACATTGACTTTGTCCTTCCTCTTATTGATTTCTATAGTAGTTAACTTTTACTTAGTTAGTCAGCTTATGATGACAAGAAATGAAGTTAGTAGACTCAACAAAGCACTTTCAGAAAATACTGTTGTTTCAAGTCTTGTCATAAACTTTGGTAACGGTACGAGAATTTGGTACAATAACACAATGCTACCGTTTGGAGCTTCTTTACTAAACCTAACGATAAAAGCAACAAACAACGAGGTAACTTATACAATTGGGAAATACGGAGCCTTTGTTGTAGGAATTTATGACGTCGGAACAAGATATTCTAAGCCAAGTTATTATTGGATTTGGTATAGATGGAATGCTACAGCTAACCAGTGGGAAATGGGGAGTGTTTCAGCAGACAGCTACAAAGTTCTCAATGGCGAAATATTGGGATGGGTGTATGCTAACACTTCCAGTTGGCCAAATTTAGCGAAGCCATAAAAATAGCAATCTTTTGAGCCTCTCATAAGTGTAACTAAAAAATTAAAAAAATGTTGCAATTAGAACGATAAATTTTTAATTTTCTTTTTACTTTAAAAGTTAGTAATTTAACAAAAAAACACAAAAACTCTGTCATTTTTATTTTTGTTACAAGCAAACATTTAAAAACAACGGCAATAACTTTTATTTAACTGCTACTTTTTGCTCGCCACAATGATTTTAGAAAGACTTAAATATTTCTTTTGAGTCATAATAATTGGAGGTATATAAAAGTTAGTGAGGTGGAAAAAAATGGAAAAAAGTTGGGAGACTATGATGCAAAGAAATACTTGTCCAAATTGTGGCTCAACAAACATAGTAACAGATGAAAAAACAGGAGAAGTATACTGTGCAAACTGTGGTCTAGTGCTATATAAGCTATACGACATGGGTCAAGAGTGGCGAGAATTTGGAGATGAAGAAAGTGAACAAAGAGACAGAGCAGGAAGTCCACTAACGCCACTAGTACACGATTTAGGTCTAGCGACAACAGTTGAATTTGGAACAAAAAGCGCTTCAGGGAAGGGATTAACTGGAGAAGAATTAAACAAAGCACAAAGAGTTAGATTGTGGCAAGAAAGAAGCAAAGCTAGTACTGCAAACGAGAGAAATTTAATGGTTGCAATGCGATACATTGTTCATATTGCAGACCAACTAAACTTGGGTAAAAATGTAGTAGTAAGGGCTGCGAGAATTTACAGACAAGCCCTTGAAATGGGGTTAGTGAGGGGAAGACCGATTAACTCAATGGCTGCAGCTGTAGTTTATGCTGCTTGTAGAAGTAGTGAAGTCCCAAGAACTTTAAAGGAAGTTGCAGCTAAAGCTGGTTTGAAGAAGAAAGAAGTTGCAAGGGCATACAGAAATGTTCTAAGAGCCCTTGAAAACGAGAAGATGCCAATTACAGACCCATCACTTTATGTTACGAAAGTTACATCAAAACTAAACTTAGGTCCAGAAGTTGAAAGGGAAACTACTAAGATTCTTAACGAGGCAAGAGCTAAGAAAGCTACAAGTGGAAAAGATCCAATGGGATTAGTTGCAGCTGCAATTTACCTAGCAACCCTGAGAATGGGTATCAATACTGTAACTCAAAAACAAATTGCTGAAGCTAGTAACGTAACAGAAGTTACTGTAAGGAATAGATTCAAAGGTCTAAAAGAAGCATTAGAAGGAAACGTGAACAAGCAATAGGTTTTCATAAGGAGCACTTTTTTTATATGTGCTCCTTATTTTTAGTCCAGTTATCTTAAGTTTAGTATTAATTTCTTTAGAAGATTGCAAAAATTAGATGAGAAAGCCTAGAACTTTAGTTCTGATATGCCATATGTAACCATTCTGAGGTACCTTTGACAGTGCAAGAACTTGTAAATGAGGAAGAACTAAGGACCTCCTGAGTTTAGTAAAGAGAAGTCAACTCTCATAAGAGCTAATTAGGTTACCTATTACATCATACCCAAAATTCTTCTCAAGCATCTTCCTTCCTTTTTCTGTAACCATTTTTGGATTCCATGGAGGGTCAAATGTAATTTCTAAGTTAATATCCTTTATTCTATCGTCTAACGATGAAAGTTTTTCCTTTACCGCTGTCGCAATAAGCTCTCCAAGAGGACAGCCAATTGCAGTTAAAGTCATTTTAATGTTAACCACGCCATTATCAGAAATTTCAATGTTGTAAACTAAACCAAGGTTTACTATATCAACACCTAGTTCAGGATCTACAACATCTTCAAGAGCAACCATTATAAGAGTCTTTAGTTCATATTTCTCTTCTTCTGTTAAAGTCATGAAGGTATAACATTGTAAAATAGTATTAAAATCTTTCTTTAAAAACCAGCTAGTTAAAACTACAATATTAAAGCTGAACTTCTAAGACATAAATAGATTGAATAAATAATAGTAAAGTTCTAAATAAAGAAAAAACATTTAAAATAAAAATTAAAGTCTTACAGGCTTTCCTTTGCTTGCAGATTCATAAACTTTTTCCATTAGGTATGAAAGTTTCATTGCGTCCTCTACTCCAGATTGTGTTGGAATACCATTCACAAGGTAGTTGTAGAATGCAGTTAGTTCTTCTTCAAAACCAAGTTCAGAAGATAAGATTTGGGTTTTTCCTTTATCTGTAATCTCAAATAGTTTTATGTTACTTTCAACTAAGTAGTCTTTGCTTAAAGTATTTACAAACAAGAAAGACTCAACTCGCATAGCACCTGAAGTATATAGGTTGCTAATAAGACCATTCTTATGCACAAAAGAAATAATTCCAGAAAGCTCTGGTTCTTTAGGAAAGCTTGGATTGAACTTTACATAAACTTCATTTATATTGCCAGCTAAATAATGAATTATATCTATTAAGTGAATTGTATTGCTATTAACCATACCTCGATCAAAGGTTCTGTCAAAGTGAGGTTTATAGCTTATTAGGTATCCACCGTACCTTCCTTGTAGACCAAGTAGTTTAACTTCGTTAGACAAATAATTAAGTAAGACATTATAAGTTTTTGTATACCTTAATACAAGACCAAGTTGAAATTTTACTTTATTCTTAACTATAGAACTATAAACAACTTGAGCTTCTTTAAAATTTGTAGTAAAAGGTTTTTCACAAAGAATGTGCTTTCCATACTTTGAAGCATCAGAAATGATTTTAGCGTGAGTGCTTGGAGGTGTTGTTATTATAACAGCTTCGATATCTTTTCTATCCAGTAAATCTAAATAGCTGCTATAAGTGTTATTCACCTTAAATTCTGTTTTAGCAACTTTTAAAGCATTTTCATCAATGTCAGAAACAGCTTTTATTTCAAATAATCCGAGCTTGATTGCATTTCTTGCATGTAATTGCCCCATACTTCCAAATCCTATTACACCTATTGGAACCTTTGAGTTCATAAAAAAATGATAGTCGTAAGACTTTAAAAAGTTTGCTTATGTTTAACGAAAATAAAAGTTTTATAAATACTTTTTTAAAATGCTCTAAACAAGCTTGGAAGAGCTTGAAGAAGTAATCAGGGAGGCATCTGTATGCAAAAAATGCAAATTAAGCGAAAGCAGAACTAATGTTGTTTTTGGGGAAGGAAGTACAAAAGCAAAAACTTTCCTAATTGGAGAAGCACCTGGCTTCAATGAAGATAAGGAGGGTAAACCTTTTGTTGGACAGGCTGGGAAAATACTTAACGAAACCTTGTTAAAGATTGCAGGATTTGAAAGAAGTGAGGTATACATAACTAATGTTGTAAAGTGTAGGCCTCCAAACAATAGAGAACCAACGCAAGAAGAAATAGAAGCATGCTTCCCATACTTAGATTTTCAAATTAAGTTTGTAAAACCTAAGCTAATAGTTACCTTAGGCAATGTTGCAACTTCTACAATCTTTAGTAGGTTTAATCTTAAACCTAAACCAATAAGCCAAATTCATGGCCAATCCTTCTCAATTAACTCTTTACTTTACGGAAGCTTAAGAATAGTACCAACTTACCATCCTGCAACAGCACTGTACAATCCAAAAGTAAGTGAGATAATGAAAAAGGATTGGAAAATGATAGGAGAAATCTTAAGATCAATAAAATAAACTTTTGAGTAGAGCCTCTCGATAATTTTATAAGTAAAGTTATATTCAAAGGATAAAGGAATTTGAGTATTAAAGCAGAATATTTCCCATACAAGTTTAAGTACGATCAAGAAAGGTTTTTTCACTTTTTACAAAAAGAAGTAATAGAAAAAAATGTAGTCATAAGCGCACCTACTGGCTATGGAAAAACTCCTCTGATACTGGCAGCTTTGCTACCAATTGCAAAAAAAGAGAAAAGAAAAATAATTTGGGCAGTTAGAACTGGAACAGAAACAGATAGACCAATTGAAGAACTAAAAATAATATCTAAAAATTATTTTGTGACTGGAATCTCATTTAGAGGAAAAAAAGACATGTGCCTATTACAACGAACTATAAATGAGGAAATGGATTACGAAGATGTAACTTACTTTTGTAAAACAAAGATAAAGAATGGAGAATGTAAATTTTATACCAATTTAAATAGTGTTATACCAATACATGCTAGAGTTCCACTCACTTACTCTGAAGTCTTGAGTTGGTGTGAGAAAAACGAAATTTGTCCATACTATTACCAACTGGAGTTAATAAAAGATGTTGATGTTATAGCAGTGAATTACAACTACGTACTTAATGAACCAATAAGCTGGGTAATTAAAAGCAAAATAAGAACAGAGAATGCTTTCTTAGTTGTTGACGAAGCACACAACTTACAGAATGCTTACTCGAACATAAATACAAGCAAGATTACTATTAACACTATAAACAATGCAATTAAAGAAATTGAAGAGAATTTCGGTGAAAGAATAGAGTGCAGTAAATTTTTAACCAGTATAAAATTATACTTTGAGGAAATTCTTGAAGAGATAAAAAAAGAGAATGTTGAAGACAAGGTTGTAAGGATAGACGAGATTCTTAATAAATGTGGAAGAAGTTACGAAGAATTTGAAGAAGAGATAGAAGAAGTTGAAGCTCTTGGGAACAAACTTAGAGAAAAGAAGGTGAGGGAAGGAAAAGCTCCAAGATCTAGTTTACATGCGCTTGGAAACTTCTTTACTAAAGCACTTGAATTAACACTAGAAGAAGGAGTTGAGCTAATAGCAAACTTAGAAAACAAAGATAATTTATCTTTAGAAATTTTTGATATGAGGTCAGGAGAGTTACTTTCAGAAGTTTGGGATAAATACTATAGGACAATTTTTTGTTCAGGAACGCTTGGACCTCCAAAGGCCTTCGCCGAAACTATAGGCCTTAAGTCTTTTGTTTATGGAGAATTCAACTTCAAGCTAAGAAAAGAAAATTGTATTTCTTTAGTTACTTTAGAACTATCATCCGAAGGTGAGGAACTTCCTAAAGATATGACTAAGAAGTATATTGAAGCAATAGAATCACTCATCTTAGGCTTAAATGAAAATATAGCAATATTTTCTGCTAGTTATAGAATACAGCAAGATTTAATAAATAACGGGCTCCTTCAAATGTTAGAAAGAAACAACAGATCAGTTTTCATTGAAGAAAAAGGAATGAGTGGTGATAAGAGTAGAGCAATTATTGAATCGTTTAAGAAGTCATCGGAAGAAAAAAGGAAAGGAGTTCTTATAGCTACAGCAGGAGGAAGGTTCTCAGAAGGTGCTGACTTTCCTGGTAAGCAACTTGTTGGAGTGTTTTTAGTTGGAATACCTTTTGACAAAATTAGTGCAAGAACTAAACTTTACGTAGAGTTTTATAAAAAGAAGTACGGAACAGAAAAAGGTGAACTTTACTCCTATATTATTCCAGCAATAAGAAGAGCTTCTCAAACTTTGGGAAGGGCGTTAAGATCTTCTGAAGACAGAGCAGTTTTCGTTTTAGGAGATAGAAGGTATAGGAACTTTATTTCATTACTTCCAAGGTTTGTAAGGATGAACTACAAAAAAATAAGAAACTACAAAAACATAAGAAAGTATGCGAAAGACTTCTTTTACGAAAAGAAATACACTAATTAATTTGATATGTTTGTAACAAATCAAGAACATGATTTCAAATCGCTAAAGGAATTTTAAAATCCTATTGGTAATCCATCCCCTCGAATATCACAAACTCCAACTTTTGAACCATTTTTCTTTGTAACTCCTTGAGAAACACCCATTTTGTTGGGATATTTTTGTCTTTTAATGCTAACTCCTTCAATAGTCTCAATACCTTCCTCTAATAAAACATAATCCCCTTCCCACAAAAACCTTGGAGCCTCTATTGCATCCCAAAGCTCCATGTTGTAATCTAAGATATTACTTATCAGAAGCGCATGCAATTGTGGGCGAAAATCACCCCCACTTGTTCCTAAGCCAAGAAATACTTCATCATTGTTTTCTAAGAGAACAGAAGACAATGTATGTAATGGTCTCTTTCTTGGTTCAATTTTATTTGGGCCAAAAAAATTAAAGTATGAAGCTCTGTTGTTCAGCGGAATACCATACTCAGGAATAACAAGGCCAGAACCAAAGTGATAAAACAAGCTTTGTATAGCTGAAACTATATTTCCTTCGTTATCAATTATAGAGAAATACGTTGTGTCACCACTTCTAAGCTTATTGCTAAAGTTTTCAACTTTAAAACTATTGTATAGCTCTTTAGCACTGTTTTTTGAAATAAAACTCTCAATATTGGTTTCAACAAACCTTGGATCTCCTAAGTTCTTGTTTCTTTGTATATATGCAACTTTTGATAGTTTTACAAACAAGTTAACTCTTTCCTTAGAAAACGGCCTATACTTTTTGGCTTCTAATGCTTCAAGTAAGTTTAATATAAGTAAAGTTGTAGCACCCATACTGTTTGGTGGAATTTCGTAAACCTTAACACCATTGTAAAAAGTACTTATTGGAGTCTCCCATGACACATTAAATTCTCTAAAATCTTCTAGACTAAAGTAACCACCCTTACTATTTATGTAATCTACAATTTTTTCAGCAATTTGTCCTTCATAAAAAACGCTTGGTCCAAAATCTTTAATGAGCTCAAGTGCCTTTGCAAGATTTTTTTGCTTTAATATCTGTCCAACTGATGGAGGGTTGCCATTTGGTAAAAAGTTTTCTCTAAAACCTTCGTCTTCAGAAAGATTTATGTTTGAAGATATAGCTTTAGACAATTGGGGGTAAACAGGAAAGCCATCTCTTGCATAACTTATTGAATACCTGAATAAGTTTTCTAGTTCTTTAGTAGCAAACTTGTTGTAAACTTCAAAAAGGCCCTTTATAAGGCCAGGAACAACTGGTGTTAAAGCACCTCTAACTGGAAATTCCTTAATACCTTTACTTAAGAGTTCTTCAGCGCTTAACTTCATTGGAGACCAACCACTTGAGTTTATGCAATAAACTTTACCATTCTTTGAGCTATATAGAAGAGCAAAAAAATCACTTCCTAAGCCACCAAGGTGAGGCTGAAGTACGGCTAAAGAAAGAGAAACGGCTATAGCAGCATCGAAGGCATTACCACCTTCCATCATAACTCTTGCTCCAGCTAATGAAGCCAAAGGGTGTTCTGAAGCTACTACAGCATTCCTTGAAAGAAATGGAGTTTTTAGCATCTCGCTAAGCTAGAGAATACAGGTTAAAAACTTTTTCTTTAGACAAGAAATTTAAGTATCATGCAACAACACTTAGATTAAACATAAGACTTAACTTAGCTACTGAATGATCCTTTTGAGTGTAAAGAAGGATTAATTAATCCGCTTTTAATTAGGGTTTCCATTAACACTCTTTGATAAACAATTACTGAAGAGATTTCATCGTACAAATCCTTTCTTGTATACTTTTTTCTTGCTAAATCTAATTCGATTGCTTTAAGTGCTACACTGTATGCAACCTCAATATATGCTTTAAAATCACTCATAGAAGGCAATATTCTATTTTCATTGATTCCTTCTTTTTCAGCATAATTAGCTAATGACTTAGCGCCTTCGATACAAAGTTCATTTGTTATTTTCCTTGAACCTACTGTTAGAACGCCTCTAAAAACAGAAGGAAATGCTAGGCTATTGTTAACTTGATTTGGAAAGTCACTTCTTCCAGTTGCAACTATTCTAGCACCTCCAGCTTTAGCATCTTCAGGCCAAATTTCGGGAAGAGGATTTGCTAGGGCAAAGATTATTGGGTCCTTAGCCATTTTACTTATCCATTCCTTCTTTATCGTGCCAGGTTTTGGAGTAGAGAGAGCAATTATAACATCTGATCCTGCAATGGCATCTTCAATACTACCTTCAATATTACGTAAGTTTGTTTTCTTAGCAAGTTCAGCTTTCCAAGGATTTGTTTTTGATAAAGCTTTAAGGTCTTGTCTTGTTGAACTTAGAATACCTTTACTGTCAACTATCAACATATCTTTGTTGTTTGCCCCTGCTTCTATTAGTAGTTTTGCGGTGGCTAAACCAGCAGCTCCAGAACCAACTATTGTAATCTTTGACTCGTTGAGCTTTTTTTCGACTATCTTAAGAGAATTTATAAGTGCTGCTAAAACAACTAAGGAAGTGCCCTGTTGATCGTCATGCCAAACAGGGATATCAAGAATTTCTTGAAGGCGTTCTAGTATGTAGAAGCATTTTGGGCTTTCTATATCTTCAAGGTTTATCCCTCCAAAAGAAGGGGAAATTAACTTAACTAACTCAACTATCTTATCTTTTTCCTGAGTTCCAAACATTATTGGGACTGCATCAACTCCACCTAAATACTTAAAGAGAAGGCACTTTCCTTCCATAACTGGATATCCTGCATATGGACCAATGTTACCCAATCCAAGGACACGGCTTCCATCACTTACGACTGCAATTAGATTCCATCTTGAGGTCAGTTCAAAAGAAAGGTCATTGTTTTTAGATATTATCTTACATGGTGAAGCAACTCCAGGAGTATACCAAACAGCAAAGTCTTCAACGCTCGTTATTGGCACTTTAGGAAAAACCTGAATTTTTCCACTGTAAATCCTATGAAGTTCAGTTGACCTATCTTCCATTTCAAGTTGTACTAAGAAAAATGTGGTTATTAATGTTTTCTTAAATGAGAAGTAAATAAAAAAGATTTATAAAAGCTAAAAAAGGAAAAGATCTTAAGTTGAGTGAGATAAAGACTTTAGTTAGTTCTCTTAAACTTGGAAAGGAAGATTTCGCAGATTTTAGAATAACTGAAGTAGAATCTACATCTCTAGTTATTAGAAAAGGTAACGTGGAACAAGTAACACACGATATAAGTATTGGAGGAGCAGCAAGGGTTTTAATTAATGGAAACTGGGGGTTTTATTATACTACTAACCTTTCTACTGAAGGAATAAAAGCAGCGTTAGAAAAGGCATACAAAGCTGCAAAAGCATTACCAGAAAACGTAACTGAAAAATCTAGAATTAAGATAGAAAGGACTTACGAAGACGAAGTAAAGTTAAATGTGAAGATTGATCCCAGAAACATCTCCCTAGAAGAAAAAGTAAAGATAGTTCTTGAATTTGATAAAAATATATGGAAGGGTAATGAAGAAATTGTTACAACTTCAGTTACACTTTCAGATAGCGTTAAGAAGGAATACATTACAAACAGTTATGGCACAGAAGTAAAATATGAGGTCTGTAGTACAAGAATCTCAGGATCTGCTGTAGCAAAGGAAGGAGACCTAATTCAAAACGTAAGTACATCTGTAGGCGAGAGTAGAGGATGGGAGACTATAAAAGAATTTGACCACGTAAAGGAAGGTCAAGAATTGGGAAGAAGGGGAATTGAGCTTTTAAAGGCTTTACCTCCGCCAAGTGGAAGGATGAACATCATAATGGACCAAAGCTTAGTAGGAGTATTTATTCATGAAGCCTTTGGACATGCTTCTGAGGCCGATGCTGTAAAAGCTAATAGATCTATACTTGCAGGGTTAATGGGCAAGAAAGTTGGGAATGAAGCTATAAGCGTAACAGATGATCCAACAATTCCTGGAATGAGAGGCTCTTATCCATATGATTCTGAAGGAACTAAGGCAGAAAGAAGGGAAATTGTGAAAAAAGGTATTTTGGTAGGATATCTTCATTCTTTAGAAACCGCAGCTTATTTAAATGCAAAACCAAATGGAGCAGCAAGAGCAATGGACTTTTCAAGCAAGCCAATAGTAAGGATGAGTAACACTTTCATAGAAAATGGAGAATACAGCCTAGAAGAACTAGCTGAAATGATAAAGAATGGAGTATACTTAGCAAAGTCTTATGGCGGTTATGTTGATCCTGCAAGAGGACAATTTTACTTTTCAGCCCAAGAGGGATACTTAATAGAAAATGGTAAAATAGGAAACAAGATTCAAAACGTATCAATGTCTGGCTTAACTTTAGATGTACTGGAAAACGTAGTTGGAGTAGGAAATGATTTGAAGCTTGCATTTCCTGGTACTTGTGGTAAAGATGGTCAGTGGGTTCCAGTCTCTGGTGGTGGGCCACATATTGCAGTTAAGGAAATAGTTGTTGGAGGTAGAAAGTAAAATGAAAGAATTGGAATTGTGTCTCAAAGGAATTAAGCTTGCTGAAGAGCTAGGAGCTAGCCAAGCAGAAGCAGTTGCTTTAATAGGGAGATCCGTCAACTTATCTATAGAAAGGAATTCAATAAAGGGAATCGATGAAGGTTCGTTTTCATCATTTGGCATAAGAGTTTATGTAGGTAAGTCGATAGGAATTTCAACAGTTACTTCTCTTGAAGAAAGCAAGGTTGAAACTGTTGTTAAAAATGCAATAGAACTTGCAAAGAGTTCTCCACCAGATGAGAATTTTGTTTCACTACCAGAGAGTAAAGAGTTTATAGAAGTTTTTGGATTATATGATAGGACAATAGAAGACTTAACTTCTGAAGAATTAGTAAGTAACACTCAAAGAGGTATACATGCCCTAAAAGATGTTGACAAAACTTTGGATGCAGTTGGTGGAACTGAGCTTTTCGTAACAGAAAAGTTTATTGCAAATTCTTTGGGAGTTGAGAGGTCACAAAAAGCTTCTGGAATTTCATTTGGAATAGAAGCGCTTAAAAAAGGAAGCAATGGAGACATTGGAACAGGATTTGACTACTTCTTCACGAGAACATCAAAAGAACTAAAGTTTGAAGAGGTTGGAATAAACGCTGCAAACAAGGCAATAAAGAATGTTGGTAGAAGAGGAGTTAAAAGTGGAACATATACATTAATTCTTGATGAAAGAGCAACGTTAGGAACTATTGGAAGTATAGTTGGATATGGTGCAAATGCATTTTACATTTTACAAAAATCTTCATACTATGTTAACAAGATAGGAACAAAGGTAGCAAACGAACAGCTAAATGTCCTGGATGATCCTCTTTACCCATACGGATGGAGTTCAACTCCATTTGATTCTGAGGGCTATCCTTCAAGTAAAGTTAAACTAATTGAGAATGGTATTCTAACAAACTACATTACAGATTCGTATACTGCGAATGCTTTAAAAATAGAAAACAATGGGCATGCAGGTAGAGGAGGGCTAGTAGATAAGCCGCGTCCTCGTTTAACTAACCTTCAAATAGCTTCAGGCGAGTATGAAGATGATGAACTATTTAAAGACGTAAAACAAGGAATATACATTTATGATAGTTCATTAAGCCCTGTAGAAGGATCAAGTAACATTTCTAGCTTAGTTGACTATGGATTTTTAATCGAAGAAGGAGAGATAAAATATCCTGTGAAGAATACGATGGTTGGGAGTACAGTTTTTGAGATTCTTCAGTCCATAGATGCTGTTGGAAAGAAAACTAAGAATGAAGCAGGAAGAATTGCCCCAAAAATAAGGATAAGAAACATAAAGGTAAGTAGTTGAGTTAATAAAGTAATTTACATAAGCATAAACCTTTTCTAAACTGTTTTTCTATTTTTTGACAAGATTTAAAAAGGAGGAATTCGTTTTAATCATGGAAAGTTGGAAAGCGAATACTTTAGAAAGTTTTTAGAATACAAATCTTCTAAGGTAGATAAGAAAAAAATTGGAGAATTATTAGCTTGGGATGAAGGCTTTCAAATAAACCGTCCTTCAAAGCTTTCAGACTTCTTAGAGCTTGTTTATTCAGAAAAAATGACAAGTGATCTTATAGTTCTTGAAAGAGGAACAGCTCTCGACCTAGTAGAAAGAATTGAATGGATGGAAAAGAATATTGAGAGATTAAATAAGAAGGTAAAGTTGCTAGTTGTTGCACTAATTTTAGTTTCATTGTTAGCAGCTTGGGGGTGGTTAACGTGACAAATAAAAGAGAATACATAAAAGCATTAAAGGAAGAAGTAATGAAAAGATTTGTAGGAAATGAAGATGCAGTCTATGTAGCAATACTTAACTTACTACATAAGCGATCAACTTTACTTATACGTGCATCTCGTGGAACAGGAAAGTCCACACTAATGTTGTTGTTACTTAAAGGATTATTTGGAGACGATTTTACTGTAATATCTGGAGCTTCAGAAGTTAAGAGAGGAGAAGTTATTGGAAGACTTCATATTCCTTCTCTCGAAAAAGAAGGGACTGAAAGGGTTCTTTGGGCAAGATTTGTTCAAGCACATGGGAAGGGCATAGATGAAGTGAACAGACTAAATCCATATACAACAGCAAATGTTCATCATATGATGCAGTTTGGAGAAGTTTGGGCCTATGGACAAAAGTCAATGGCAGAGGACTACACTTTAATTGCAAATGAAAATCCAAACGACTTAACAACTTTTATCCAACCACCACCATTCTATGATAGGTTTGATGTTTGTGTTTACCTTAACTCATTAACTGTTAGCCAGAAATTTGAACTTCAGGAGAAAAACAACAATTATGGAAACGACCTGGTAAATTCTATGCCGCAAGTAGTGAGCTACGAAGACTTGCTAGAAATTAGAAGAGAAGTTGAAGAGACAAATCTCGACCCTGAAACTTTAGGATTTATAAATGTGTTGATTAGAGATTTTCAAGTATGCATTAGAGACAAAGAACACAGTAACATATCGCCACCAGTACTTTGTGAGGGGTGCCACTTTACGAGGTTTGTTTGCAGTAGTGTAAAGGATCCACCAAGTGAAAGAGCAACTGTAGTACTTGTACAACTAGCTAAAGCACGAAAGTGGTTAGAAGGAGAAGTAACGAGTGATGACATAATAGAAATGGCGAGATGGGCACTGATACACAGGATCAATTTGGTGAGAAATGAGAATGTCATAGAAGAAATTGATGAATTACTTCAAAGAGAGAAAGAAAGAATGATTGAAAGAGAATCAAGAAGGCAATGGTTTATTTTAAATGAGCTTTACACAAGCTACAGCCCCGGTCTGTATAGAACAGCAAAAGAAATAGCTGTTGAAGACAACGTATTTGCAGAGGAGCTTTATGCGCTTGAAGAAAAGTGGATAAAAGAAGGAAAATTGAGGAAAGAAGAGACGCTTAAAGCAACTCTTGGAATAAAGTAATATGAATAAGGAAACAGTAAGAGAAATTTTTGCACAAGTTAGAAATGAACTATATTTTCCACCATGTGAACTAGAAATAATTGAAAAACAAGAAAAAAATAGTGAAATGCCATTTTATGTTTTAAACACAAAGGTTTATATTTCTTTGAATTCAATACCAAATAACGTAGATGAAGAGAAATACCTTAGGTCTGTAATTAGACATGAAATTAGTCATCTTCATTACTGCCCTTACGATTTGAGAACTGCACACGAGCTATTGAAAAGTGCGTACAATGCTTGCAGAGATTGGAATTTGGCTTATTTTTCTCTTTTACTTTTTTCAGACTTAAACGTAGACTGTTTTT
The DNA here is from genome assembly GCA_017601145.1 of Candidatus Brockarchaeota archaeon. Taxonomy (GTDB): domain Archaea; phylum Thermoproteota; class EX4484-205; order EX4484-205; family JAAOZO01; genus JAAOZO01. Next base: position 10,817 of record JAFNIV010000013.1, on the reverse strand, counting down.
ATCTTACAAAAAGATTTGGAGAAATACCTTACCACGTAGATAGTTTTATCAATTCTCGAGAGAGCGGAATAAATGAGTATATTCAAGCAACTTATGAACAATTGCTTAACAAAAAGAAAAAGAACCATAAGTACTCTATCGAAACTGTTGCAAGACAAATAAAAACGGTTATGAAGTCTGAAAAAAACTGGTTTAGTAAGGTTAGGCTAATATCGAAAATCTTGGCAAAGTATAACGTTAAAGTTATGATACCAAAAAATAAAATAGGAGCTTCTAGTGGCAATATCCCTTTAAGAGAAGATTTAAGTAAGAATACTTTAGAAGAAGCTTTAAGAGCATTTGGTGGAATAAAGGAAAGAAACGAGGCTAAAGCATTTTATACTTACTGGATTGAACCAAGACTAAAGGGTAGTGAAATCGAGAAAATAAAAGAAGAATTGAAGAAGGGCAAAGGTAAAGGAAAAGAAAAGACAGGAGGAGCTCAGAAAGAAAAAGGAAGAGAAAGTGGTAAGATGTTTAAGCCTTCTTCTGGAACTGGAAAAGAACCAACCTTACCAACTAGTCTTGGAAAACCTTACTCTAGCATTCCAGAAAACTTAACTGAGGATTTAGTATGGAGAATGCTTTGGTACGTTGCAAGAGCTAAAAGAGCTATGTTGATTTATTTGGAAGAAGGAAGAAGACCAGAACCACGTCTCTCAATCTTAAAGTATCCTGTCGATTGGAGTGTTGAGGACGACGTAGAAGACCTCGACCTAGAAGCAAGTTTAGATGAAGGCAAAATAAGAGTTGAAGTAAACACAACAAAATGGGAAAGCGAATCTAAAGAAAAGGGAAATAACCTAATGGTAGGAAGAGTTCCATCTAGCATAATTGTATTAGACTCGAGTAAGAGTATGGAAAAAATCTTTGATGATGCAGCCACTTCTGCATTTATTAGTTTATTAACTTCGGAAAGGATAGGTAGCAACACAGCCACTATAAATTTCTCAACAGACTACTATACTAAAGAATGGGGATGTTCAATACTTGAAAAAGAGATAGCTTTGGCTATAAACTTTAATGACATGACAATACTACCTCTAAACGAAATACTTAGATTGGCAGAGAAAAACCAAAACAAAATACTAATTAGCATTATTACAGATTGTGGGTGGCAAAATATAGAAGAAGTTCTTCTAAGCTTAAAGGATATTGTAGATAGAGGACATAAGATTATAATATTTCACTTAAGAGGAGGAGAATATTTAGAGAATTTAGAGAAGATAAATAAGATAAATAGAATTAGGATAATACCTATAAGAGAGCCTGAAAAGGATCTTCAAAATATTGTTATAAGAGAAACAGTAAAAGAATACGGAAAAGAATTGATAAATTTAAAGCAAAAAAATTAATAAGCTTTAAACTAAAATATACTAAATAATATGAAGCTATCAATATGCAATGAATTATTTAAAGGTTGGAGTTTAGAAAAAACTTTTCACTATGTTAACCAACTTGGGTACAACGGTATTGAGATTGCACCATTTACTATAGCGAGTAGTGTAGAAAAGATCTCAGAGGAAAAGAGAAGTGAAATAAGGAGAGAGGCAAACAGAAATGGACTTGAGGTTGTTGGTACACATTGGATTTTAGTTACAAGTAACAAGAACTTAAAGTTATTTAAAGATAATGGTGAAACCAATAAGGAAACTATAGACTACTTAAAAGAAGTAGTAAAGTTTACCAGTGAAATAGGAGGTAAGATAGTTGTTTTTGGTTCTCCAAAACAGAGGAATATACCTTCAAGAGAAATTTTTGAACAAGCATGGAGCTCTGCTGTTTCAGCCTTTAAAGAAGTTGGGGATCTTGCTAAAGAAGAATCAGTAACGATATGTATTGAGCCATTATCAAGAGACCAAACGAATTTTATTAATAACGTTCGTGAAGCTAATAAGTTCATAGACGAAGTGAATCATGAAAACATAAAGCTTATACTTGATGTTAGGAGTATGTGCGATGAAGGAAGACCATTTAGTGACATAATTATAGAGGGAAAGAAAAACTTAAGGCACTTCCACTCAAATGATTGTAACGGTTACATTCCAGGCTCTGGTTCAGCGAACTATAAACAGATAGTTCAAGGTTTATTAAAAATTGAGTACTCAGGATACTTATCAGTTGAAGTTTTTGACTTTAAGCCAAATGCAGAAACAATAGCTACTAAGAGTTTAGAGAATCTAAGGGAATTTTTAAAAAATTTAGAGACTTAAATCTAACCGAAAAAATAAGATTATATTTTTCATAAAATTTAAAAGCCCTTATGTAAAAGAAGTAACTTATGGACATCTTGACGATAGGAGAAGTCTTAGTTGAATTTGTAAAGAAGAACAAAGATTCGCCACACTATGAAAGAGGAGAATATGTTGGACCTTTTCCAAGTGGGGCACCAGCAATATTTGTTGACACTGGAGCAAGATTAGGGATAGAAACTGGAATTGTTGGAGGAATTGGAAATGATGAGTTTGGGAAAGTAATAAAAGATAGACTAAAGAAAGATAAAGTTGATACACGTAAACTTTTAGTCTTTGATGGAATTACTACTGGAATTGCGTTTGTTATGTATTTTTCTTCTGGCGAAAGAAGATTTGTCTTTACACTAAAGCAATCTGCAGCAGCACAAATAAAGCCAGAACATATAGAAGAAGACTTTGTTAAAGAAACAAAGGTTGTTCATGTTATGGGATCGGCACTTTCTCTCAGTGAAAGTATGAGAGAAGCATGTTATAAGGCTATTAGAATAGCAAACCAATATGGACTAGTTGTAACTTATGATCCAAACTTAAGAGCAGAACTTATAGAGCCAAGTTTGATCAAGAAGATTTCTGACCCTGTACTAAAAGTAGCAGAACTAGTAATGCCTTCAAAAAATGAACTATTTGATTTAACTGGGAAAAAAAGCATAGAAGAGGCAGCAGACGAAATTCTTAAGTATGGAGTAAAGCAAGTTATAGTTAAATTAGGTAATGAGGGTTCTTATTTAGTAACAAAGGATGAAAGGTACTTTGAACCTTCTTATGAAGTCATCGAAAGAGATCCTACTGGAGCTGGAGATGCTTTTGATGCAGGATATATAATGATGTACTTAAAAGGAAAAGACTATAAAGAGAGCTTAAAGTTTGCGAATGCTGTTGGTGCCTTGAAGGTTACAAACTTTGGCCCAATGGAAGTTCCTAATAGTTTAAGAGAAGTTGAAGAGTTTATGAAAAGTTCAAAACAAAGGATAGAAAAAGTTAAAAGTATCTAAGACCTTTTTGATCAAACTTTTCTGTAAAACTATAAATGCTTTATGTCATGACCTAATAGGCTTCTACTACCTGTTTCAAACCCTTTGTAGTACCATATTATCGATAATGCTACAGCAACTAAGAAGATAAGCATAACTATTGCAGAAGATAAGTTAAAGTAGCTAATTATTTTATTGACTGATGCTGTTGAAGGAGGAGCGAAGTAAATTGAAAGTAAAAGAGTTATTACTCCTGCTATTACCCAAACAGCCATCCTAGCATATGAGATCCATCTTCCTCTACTCTTAGTTGGGAAAAGCTCAGGCTCAAGCATAGCCCTTACGCCCCATGTAAGTTCTACTGGTATGAAAAGAACTGCGGCCAATATAAGAAGGCCAAGACCATTTAAGCTACCAGTTATGTTTACGTAGGCCAAGAACAACATCCAGAAGATAGCTAATGAACCATAGGAAATCAAAAGCATTTGCTTTCTTGAGAATCTGTGTACCAACATCCCTGCTGCAATACCAACTATTGCCATTGCTAATCCTCCAACAATTGGAATTATTTCACTATAAGTGGAAAAGTATAAATATCCTATGTCGTAGGTTATCCAAACAAAAGCGACATCTTGAACTATTCCTATTATAGTTAAGAATATGTATCTAAAGCTCATCCCAGTATTTGGACTTACAGGTTTTATGTCTTCTCTTTCTATTGCTTTCCATGCTTCACTTACATCTATGCTTATCTTGCCCGTAATTGCGGACCATGGTTGTGTTTCCTTAATAGCCCAATAGCCTAAAATCAATGCAAATAAAGGTGCTAGAAACAAAATCGCATATGCTATCTTATCTTGCATAATGCTAAATCCAAGCATCGCAGGAATAAATACAATTGCAACCCCTATGTTTCCAAAGTTCTGAATTATTACAAGAATATTTCCTCTCCATTTGGAAGGTATCATTTCTGAAAGAGCAGTCAGAACAGGTGTTTCCATACCTATTGCTGCCATTCCTACTAGTACAAATGAAATCACTAGGGCTACAATGTTAGTTGGAGCAATTAAAAAGATCGCTATGCCCGTTAAGACCATTGCAGCAACAACAAGGAAAGACATTTTTCTTCCGAGTACATCAGTTAAGAATCCCGCAAGCAAAGCTCCAAAACCACCTGCTATAAATGAAAGACTTAGCCCCACATAGTAATATTGAGAGGGAACAAAGCTACTGATCGTTACTACAGGGCCATAGCTTTCTGCAACTCCATAAACTAGCATGCCCATACCAAGCGCAAAAATGGCCAACCAAGGTATAGCATAAACCTGTTGTTTAACTTTGTTTGAACTTCTTCTACCTTCCTTTTCCGTTTTTTCTGAAGTTTGCTCCAATCTGTATTTCACCACAGGCATTCTTTTCTACTTCAATTTAAGTCTAAATATCTAAAACTAGTAAAAATTAACATGTTCATGCACAAAAGTCGTTAATCTTCAAAAAAGTAAATAACAAAGTCCAAAAGAACAAATTTTATATTGCTCAACTTAAAGCTATTGGATTTTGCTTTACCAAACTATAAGTTTATATCGACTAAACAAACCATCCATTCTAAGAAATTAATCATTAACTTATTATACACATTACGAGATGTAGAACAATAAAGTTGTAGATTGGCACAAAAATTTAAGCTTAGAACTTTAAGTCTACTAAAGAGAGTTAAGAAATGCTTGTATATTCTTAGGTTAAACTACTTAAGTTTCTGATCCTATAAAAATTGGAAGTTTAGAAAGGAAGACTAAAGCTTTGTCCTTATACCAAGGACCTTCTTTCCATATTGCAGCTTTGCACACGATTTCTCCTCCAGCTCTTTGAACCAGCTTTTCTAGAGCCTTAATAGTTCCTCCAGTAGAAACAACATCGTCCAGTATGCAAACCCTTTTTCCTTTAATTAATGCTATGTCGTCATCAGTTAAGATAAGTTTTTGCTCTTCTGTAGTTGTTATGGAGCTTACTGGTTCAACTAAGTAGTTTTTCATGTAAGCTTTTAAACTTTTTCTAGCTACAACAAATTTCTTGTGCCCTAAGTTTCTTGAAACTTCATAAGCAAGAGCTATTGCCTTTGCTTCAGGTGTTACAACTACGCTAGAGGAAAACTTTTTAATTTTGTTTGAGAGGGCCTTTGCAGCTTTTTCTATGAATTCAACATCTCCAAGTATAAGTTCGGCATCAGAAGCTATAAAAGTTCTAGGACTAACCTCAACTATTGGAAGTCTCCTTTTTAAGCCCTCAACTTCAACTTCGTAGTAACTTTGGCCCCTATAAACTAAAGTTTCCTCCAAAACAAATCACCTTAAAAGAAACACTGCGGTTAGCCCAACGAAGGTAACTATAACTAAAATTATAAAGTCAGTCTTACTTAGCTTAAGATTTGAAGATCTCCTTTTATTGCTCAAGTTAAAGGCCTTTAATTCCATTGCAAGGGTAAGTTTTTCAGCACTCTCAACACTTCTCACCAAGAGCGGAATTAAAATTGGGATGTGATTTCTTATCCTTTTAACTAATGAACCTTTGTCAAGCTCTAAGCCTCTAGAAGCTTGAGATTCCTTTATAGAAATAAAATCTCTAGATACGGAATCTATCTCTCTCAAAGATAGCCCAAATAGAAAAACTAAGCTTTTTGGAAAGTGAAGAGCATCTAACCCTTTTATCATTTCCTCTGGAGTTGTTGTAAAGATAAAAGTCATAGAGATTGTTAAAAACAAGAAAAGTCTTGTACTCATGAACACACCATTTAGTATGTTCATATTCTCGTTCTTAACATAAAATAGCGAAAAACTAGAAAAGAAAGTCCAAAGTAATAAGGCAACAACTAACATTGGAATAAAAATGATTAGTTTCCTAACTACTTTCTTTAGAACCTTGTCTAAAGCTGAAATTGCTAGACATAGGACTATTAAGATAAGGGCAGAAGATATACTGCTCAGGAAAAAAGAAAAAGTGAACAATAAGAAGAACACAGAAAGCTTGACTCGTGGATCTATGCTTAAGTTACTCATTGTATGTCCCTCACGAATGCTTCTTGCTGAATGCAACTTGGAGGTTCTAGTTCAAACTTTTCTAACATATCTTCATTGAGAAGGATTTTGCTTGGAGTTGAGTGGACAAGAAGAAGACCTTCGCGCATCACAAGAACTTCGTCAGCTATACTTAATGCAAAGTCAGAATCATGTGTTACAACTACAACTGCTTTTCCTTCTTCTCTTAGACTCTTAATGACGTTGTTTATAATCCTTAATGTTGTTTCGTCTTGTCCTGTGGTAGGCTCATCTAGAATAAGAAGCTTTGGTCTCATAGCAATTGCAGAAGCTATACTTAGTCTAACCTTTTCGCCTGTACTCAAAGAAAGAGGAGAAAATAAGCTTTTTTCCTTTAGTTTAAGAATCTCTAAAGCTTCATATGCATAACTTAAAGGAAGGCCTAAGTTCTTACAACCAAACGTAGCTTCTTCGATTACAGAGTCAAAAGTTATTTGTTTCTCAGGATCCTGAAATACTATAGCTACATATCTAGCAAGTTCAGCTGTACTGTATTTTCTTGTATCTTTTCCGAGAACAAGAACTTTTCCTTTCTTGGGCTTTATTAGACCGTTAAATAGTTTGACTAGAGTTGTTTTTCCAGAACCATTAGAACCCATAACAGCATAAACTTTACCAGATTTTAAGCTAAGCGAAACATCCTTTATTGAAAAGTCGTCGTCTTCGTACTTAAACCACACATTCTGTAGTTCTACCAATGTCTCCTCACTTCCATTAGAATTTTTATCTTGTATTTTTCTATGCTTAAAATCGTAGCTTAAACTTCTTTGCTCTTCGTCAAGCTTTATAACTTTGTCCAAATAGGATTCCAATCCTTTGATACGCTTTGTTAATAAGACAATTCCAACACCATGTTTTTTTAACGTTTCTATAATTTCTATTAAGCTTTTAGTACCTTTCCAATCTAGATTAGAAGTTGGTTCATCCATAACTATAAACTTTGGATTCATTGCTACAGTAGAAGCTATTGCAAGTCTTTGTTTTAGACCACCAGAAAGGTTTCTTGTAAGCTTTTCTCGATACTTCTCTAAACCAATAACTTTCAGGACAAATTCTACTCTATTCTTAATTTCCTCTTCTTTTAGTCCAAGGTTTTCAAGACCAAACCTTATATCTTCTTCAACACTTAATCCAAAAATTTGAGTTTCGTAGCTTTGCATAATTATATTAATATCTTCTACGAGTTCGCAAGGCCTTTTTCCAAGAATGTTCTTTCCATCTAACAAAATCTCGCCATTAACTTTTGCCTGAACTATATTCGGGATGATTCCAGTAAGGCAGTAGGCTAAAGTTGTTTTTCCAGATCCACTTCGTCCAACTATTGCTAAAGCTTCTCCACCTCTTAAAGAAAATGAGAAGTTATTAAAAACAGACTTGCTATCGTAACTACAGCTAAGGTTTTTTACTGAAAGCGAACTTACAACCTCCATTTTATTAACTTCCTCTTAATGAATACTGGAACAATAGCTCTTAGAATGATTGGAGTACCCACAATTATAGGAGGCAAGTCGCTTAATGAAAGCATCACTAAGGCAGGTACAAATGGAGCAACGCCTACTAATTCAAAACCCATTGCAACTATAGGAACCATTACAATTCCAGATATAAGAGAAACTAGTGTAGCTTTTAGTAGCCCCTTCGAACTTAATGCATCTTCTGGTTTTGCAAACAAGCCTGGAAGTAGTCCAGTAAGGCCTACACCAACCAAATCAAAAATTGGAGTTGCAGGATTAAAGTATCCTCCAAGTATAGCCCATAATGTATTTCCTATAGCTCCAGAAAGGAATCCTATTATTGGCCCATAGAGAACCCCAAAGATGCATGGAAGAAATGCAAGGATCCTCCAGTGTATTGCACCAGGTATTAGAGGAATGGGAGCAGTTAATAGGAATCCTACTCCAGTTATGGCTGAGAAGACAGCAGCATAAGCTAAAGCAACCTGAGGACCTGGCTTTGAAAGCTTTTCAACTTTTATTTCATCTTGTTTGCTGTTCATTGCAAGCACATTTTTTGAGCATTTGAATTTAAGTCTAAATATCTAAAACTAGTAAAAATTAACATGTTTATGTGAAAAAGATTCAAGCAACTTAATCTTATAAAAAACTTTTTAAATAAAAAAAGTATTAAGAAAACGAAGAACAAATGATAGACTTTGAGGAACTTATCAAAGGAGGATTAAGAACTTTTCCTGGTTTAAAGAAAATAGAAGAACTAAAGAAAGTTCTCGTTGTTCAACCACATGCAGATGACGCAGATGTTGGAATCGGAGGAACAATTGCCAAACTAGCAGATAATGGATGCGAAATCATATACTTAACTTTAACCGATGATAGATGCGGAACATCAGATCTCTCAATGCTACCTGAAGAGCTAGTAAAGATAAGAATGCAAGAACAAGAAGAAGCAGCAAAAGTCTTAGGTGTAAAGGAAATAATTTGGCTCGGATACCATGATAGTGAGCTTTATCCAAGTTTAGAATTAAGAGAAAAAATAATAAGAGTAATAAGAGAGAAAAAACCAGAAGCCATTTTTACTGTTGATCCTTGGTTAATGTATGAAGCTCATCCGGATCATAGAACTACTGGAATAATGGCAACAGAAGCGTTTATGTTTAGTGGGTTACCAAACGTTAACAGAAAACACCTAGAAGAAGGCCTTGAACCTTACGCCGCAGAGTATATAGCCTTTTTTGTAACTTCAAAACCAAATACATACGTAGACATAACTAACTATTTGGATAAAAAGCTTGAAGCTGTAAGGAAGCATAAATCGCAATTCGAATATGCATGGAGCTTTTTTGAGTCCTACATAAAGTATCAAGGAAGAAGGTACGGAAAACAAATAAACTCTCAATACGCAGAAGCTTTTAAGGTTATGCCTGGAATTTTTCTACATTATAATGTTGATGCCAGTGAACTTTAAATTTTAGAGATCAGGACCAAAAATAATTAACTTAAAGGAAACCATGTTTTTGCAACCTTTCTTCTTACTAACGCGATCACGAGAACAAAAGAAGGAATAATCGTAAAGAGTACATGCAATACATTAAAGATTGCTGTCAGTATAAGAACAACCAATAAACCTTCAAAGTTTGGACTTAACTTTATTCCAGTTGCAAGTGAAACTGCAAATGTTGCATAAGATAAAAAATTAGGCATTAAAATCCATATAACAATATAGTTCGCCAACGTTAATATCATAACTCTAACTATTGCAGAAAATACTAAAACTGCTACAATATAAGTAAAAGGCTTAGACTTAGCTCTGCTGCAAATAGTTATACCAAACCATGCACCAATCATGGTTGACAAGACTGATAAAAACTTCAAAATAGGACCTATTGGAGCAAAACTTCCAATGAAGTTCAGTACAACCAAGTATACGAGTGAAGTAAAAAGCCCGGGCAATGGTCCAAAGAGAAAAAGGCTAATTATCGCTGGAACTTCCGCTATGTCAAACTTCAAGTAAGGAATAAGAGGAAATGGAAAACTAAGAGGAGCAACAGCTAAGATTGCTGCAAGAGCACCAAAGAAGGCAGAAGAGACGATTGTTCTTGTCTTTGAAAGCATGCGCTATTAAAGTTTTTATAGTTACTTAAATTTTACTAACTTACTAAAAAATGAGTAACTTAGGTGCTTGCTCCCCACAGTACTGCATTTTTTATTATCCTTTTTACGTTTTCATTTCTGTACGTTGGATAAGTTTCATGGCCGGGTCTAAAGTAAAAGACCTTTCCTTTGCCCACTTTCCATGTCAATCCAGATCTAAAGATTGCGCCATCAGCTTCAAATATAGAAACGAAGATAACGTCTTCTGGCTTTGGAACTTCAAATGGTTCACCATACATTTCCTCCTGTTCTATTATAAAATCTTTGATCTCATTTGCGATTGGGTGTTTCCGGTTAAACACGTGTATGTACTCTTGTTTTCCATCTTCTCTCCAACTTCCTAACTTACACTTCGTTCCCATTAAAGAAATGAATGGTTTTGATAAATGCGAGGAATGTAGCGGTATGAAACACATCCCATCATTCTTAACTCTTTTAACTACTCTATTCACAACCTCATCCGGAACCTTGTCATGCTTTTGGTGGCCCCACCATACCAAAACATCAATTCCAGAGATTGTCCTTTCGCTTAGTCCAAATTCTGGATCATTAAAACTTGAAGTATAAACTTCTACATTTTGTAGCTCTCTTAAGAAGCTAGCAATTTCGCCCCTTCAGCAGTTTCAAAATAGATGTGCTTAAATATTGGTAGATATAGAAGAATATTAATATCCGAAAAGCTCTATGGCATGAGAAGCCACAAGTATAGGGAGGTTGTTGAAGGTGTCAAAAAGATTGTTAGTTAAAGCATACTCTATACCTCATAATCTTGAGGTGAATGAGCTTATAGAGGATTACATGAGAATCTTAAACTCTATCTTGGAAGATTTATGGAGGAACATTGAATGGAAA
>JAFNIV010000012.1 GCA_017601145.1 Candidatus Brockarchaeota archaeon | reverse complement strand
GGCCTCGGCAAGTGAGACCGTTTCGAGGAACCCGTGTGGAAGGTGGGTTACGGAGGTCTTGCCCTCAGCAGGCGTCTCTTTCGGCCTGTCCCATGCCTACTAGGTCTGCCAGCCAAGCAGACAATGACAAATGTAATGAGAAAAATATAAGCTTTTCGGCTTTCATCCCCTGCGAAAGCTGGGGGCTTCCCGCCGTCAAAGTTAAAAGACATAAAGAACATCTGTTCATTCAAACAAAGTGGAAATGGACCGGGAGGGATTCGAACCCTCGCTCTCTGGCTTTTTCTTATGGAAATGCGAAGCCAGCGTCTTACCACTAGACTACCGGCCCGGTATAAGGTTGCAAACTTTCCTAACTTTTAAAGCTTTTTATGCCTATCCTAAGCTTAAAACCTTCGAAATCATAATCAAAACTTATGGAAGAAGGAGGAAGATTTTCTGAGATTATTACTTCTTTTGCTCTGACTAATTTTGCTAGTTCTTGTAAGTTGCCATGCATTAGCTTTCTAGTTTCATCGTCTAATCCAACGAGCACAACTTGCTCTATTATTTCAGGGGGATTAAGGCCAGCTCTTTTTCTTGCATCCTGTATCCTTCTTGCAATGTCTCTCAGTATGCCTTCTGCTAGTAAAGTTTCATCTCTCTTTTTTGAAAGCAAAACAGAAATTTTTTTCTCGGTATCTTCTACGAAAACAGTTTCATCTGGTGGAAGGTAAGTTATTTTTACATCCTCGTTAGTTAGCTGAATTTGCATATTATTTAAAAAAATTGTAGCCTTACCAGACTCTAATAAACTGTGAGCTATTTGTTTCTCATTATTTTTAACCTCTTTAACGATATCTCCTAGTTTTTCCTTGTATTTTGGCCCAAGTTTTTGTAAATCTGGGCTAATCTCTAATTTTAAGTTTAGATCTTTTTTGTTAGAAACAAAATCTATCTCCTTCACATTTGATAGTAATTCGATGATGTTACGAGCTTTCTTTAATTCTTCTAGCACTTCACTATCTTCTATTGCCAATGTAGCTTTTCGTAAAGGCCACCTTCTTTTAACCCCAGCTTTTTGTCTCGCATAAAGAATTACAGGGATAACTTTAAAGGCAAGATCCATAGTTTTTTCTTCCTTAAATAAAAACTTCTTGTCATACTTAGGCCATTCTTCAAGATTTATCGATAGTTCTAGATTACTAGAAAATTGCTTAAAAACTTTTTGATATACATACTCAGATATAAAAGGAGTAATTGGGTTCATAAGCTTTGCAACTGTTAACAGAATATAAAAAAGTGTGGCATATTTTGTCATAATTTTTCTTTCATCTTCTTCAAACCAAAATTCTTGCCTAATCGATGGTATATACATTCTACTTAAGGTATTGATTATAAAATTCTCCAGCTCTCTTAACGCATGGTGATACCTAGCCCTATCAATATAGTTTGTAACATTAACTATTAATTTTTGAGTTTTGGATAAGACCCACTTATCAGCATAAGATAAATCTGAAGGATTTATTTCATTTATACTAAAACGATCCCAGCTATAGTTATCATACTTTGCATTTTGAAAGAAAAATTTACATAAGTTGAAGAACGTGCTTAAAACTTGGAATGGTCTTTCCATTATTTCTTTCTCGCTAAAACTCATACTTTCAATCGGACTAGCTTTCCAAACCAAATAAAATCTATATAAATCTGCAGAATATTTGTCTATCATTTCTTCACTATCAACAACATTTCCTAAACTTTTACTCATTTTCCTACCAAGCTCATCAAGAACATGACCTTGAAACAAGAATGCTTTGTATGGTGGTTCAGGCTTTCCTTTAAGTATCACGTTAAGCAAGAGAAGACGATTTGCCCAACCTCTAGTTTGATCTATTCCTTCTGTAAGAAAATCAACTGGAACAAAGTACGAAAATTCTTCATCGCTGAAGCTTGCAAGTGGAGCAGCACCACTATTGTGCCATGTATCAAGTACAAATGGCTCTCTATGCATTATGCCACCACATTTTTCACACCTTAATTTTATTTTATCAATCCATGGTCTATGCAACTCAAAGTTTGGGCCATCAGGTAATTCAATGGCATTCTCAACTATTTCCTTCCTTGAGCTAACTAACCTTTTATGCCCGCATTTTTCGCAAACAAATATTGGCAAGGGAGTACCCCAGTATCGCTCTCTAGAGATGCACCAAGGCTTTCCTTCCTTTAATATCGAAATAAATCTATTTTTAGGTTCCTCATAGAAGTATTCTACTTTTTCTGCAGCCTTAACTATGTTATCCACTATTTTGTTGGTCCAAAGGTAGTATTCTCTCCTAGCTATAAATATGAGCCTATGATGAGACCTCCAACACGTTGGGTAGAGATGTTCTACCTTTTCTTTTTTTACAAGTAAACCTTTCTCATCTAAAAGCTTTATTACGACATCATCTGCATCTCTTGCGAACATCCCACTAAAGTAACCAGCCTCTTCAGTAAATTTTGCTTCACCATCAAAAGGAGAAAATATAGACAAGCCTTCTTGCACACCAACATTAAAATCTTCTTCTCCATTTCCAGGAGAAAGATGAACTATTCCTGTACCAGTTGTTAAGTCTACAAAATCAGCACCAACAATCCTGTGTATGTCTTCTTTTTCATATATCTTTTTTAATCCACTTATAAGCTCTAATAGTGGATGCTCATATTTTGTTCCGACTATTTCTTTACCCTTAAACTCTTTTAGTACTTTATAGTTACTTAAGTTGAGTTGATCTAAGACTTGCTGTCTTTCTTTTGCTAATATTAAGTTTCCTTGGTTTGTTTCAACTAATATATAATCTGCATCGGGTTTAACAGCTACGAGCATATCAGTTACGATAGTAAAAGGCATAGTGGTCCAAATCAATAAGTAAGTATTTTCACTTCCCTTTAACTTAAACTTAAAGTATATTGATGGATCTTCTAGAAGTTCATAACCAAGCCCTACTTCAGCATCGCTTAAAGCAGTTTGACAGCTTGGGCAATAAGCAACTACTCTGTAGCCTTCACTTAGTAAACCTTGTTCCCACGCAGCTTTTAGGTATTTCCATTCTCTTTCTATATAATCATCACGATAAGTCATATACTCCTTTTCGTAATCAAAGAAAAGCCCAAACTTCTTATCTACCGATAGCCAATATTGATGGTATTTTTCTATGTTCTTTTTTACTTCCTCTATGAAACGTTCTAGTCCAAACTCTGTTTCGATTGCTTTTTTATTCTGTAAGTTAAGTTCTCTTTCTACCTCAAGCTCAACAGGAAGGCCTTGCGTATCCCATCCAGCCCTAAATAGCACATAATAGCCTCGCATTGTGTTAAACCTGTACCATATATCCTTTAGAGCACGTCCTCTACTATGCCCTGCATGACAACGACCATTTAAGGTAGGAGGACCTTCAACGTAACCTAGTTTCCCTTTGTTTCGAGTTTTTCTAGTTTGCTCTATTTTTTCTCTTATTTTGTTGATTTCCCAGAAACCTTTTACGTATGCTTCAATTTCTTTAGGATCATAGTTCTGCTGCTCCAATTTAGCCCTATTTTAACAATTAGCCCCTTTTAATTTTTACTAAGAAAGTTAGATGGGCCCGGAGCGACTTTCAGGAAATACCCTTTGAACGCTCGACCAACAGGTTATGAGCCTGCCGCTCTACCTAGCTAAGCTACGGGCCCTTTGTTCTTACCTATTGAGAGTAGGGCCAAATTTAAATTTTTCTTGTTGAACACCAAATCACATGAAAGAAGAAAGGGAGCTTATAAATACCAATTGAAGATTTTTGAATTTTAATCTAAAAACATCCTATTAAAGCAGGATGCAAAGAAGTTTATTTTGTAGATAAAAATTAATATTTTCAAACTAATTAAATTGTAACTTTCCACATCTTCCGAGGCATTTATAAAGATAAGCGAGACACTCTAAGGAGAAAAACATACCAGACTTAGATTCTAAAATCACCTAACTTAGTAAACAACCCTAAGGAATAAAAGACACTACAGGAAGTCTTGTCTTCACAACTTTTGAGCAAAAAGCTTTAACAGCTTCAAGCAGATAGGCATGCTTAGCCTTTATATTCTCTCGATAAAAAACAAAATAAAGTCTTGTACTTAAAGATTTGTTTAAAATTTAGGTGGACCGGGCGGTATGCAATTAAATAATTAAGTGAATCCTTTTTTACAGTTTTCTTATTTTTCCTGGTTGTGGCTGGTATATTTGGCCTTGTTGTGTTAGGCGCCATATGGCTGTTTCAACGGCTGCCTTTTCCAAGCCTTCCTCTTCATAAGCCCGTTGGACGACTTCTTCTATTGTTATTGTTTGGTTTGGAAGGTTTTCCATTAGCCATTTCAAGGCTTGGCTAATAGCTTATAGAAGCGGACCTTAAGAAAATCAGTTACCAGAAATAACGCTAAAGCGTAACTCCAAACAAGACCTGCGAGGCTCCATCCCATTGCTGGAAGCAGTACTCCATAAACGGTGATTAGTGTTGCAGTCAGTTGTGTAAGTATAACTGCAAGAAGCAGGATTTTCGCTGGTTTAACAGACCAAAAAGGTCCTTTTGTTCTTGCCACAAATAAGGCAAGATGCCCAGCAACTGACAACTTGAGGTATATGAATGACTGAAGTATTTCAGTATTTAAATGCAGTATTTCACGCCCTATGTAAAGTAATCCAAAAGATGAGAAAACGCCTATGATGCCTAGAAAAGTGGCTATTCCTAATAAAATTCGCATGTTCCATCTTTCTGGCTGATCAGAATATTTTACATTGTCATAAGCGATTGTCATGATTGGTATATCATTTAGAATCGCCAACAAGACTATCATTCGCGGAGTGACGGGATAAAAATTGAATACTATTATTGACACCGTGATGAAGAATAAAACTCTTATCGTTTCGCAAATGCGGTAAATAGCATAGTTCGTCATTCGCTGGAATATTTTGCGACTTTCTTTAATAGCATCAATAATAACGGAAAGCCCAGGCTTCGTAAGCACGATAGCAGCTGCAGACTTCGCAGCATCTGTAGCGCCTGCAACCGCTATGCCCGCATCCGCCTTCTTTAAAGCCGGAGCATCATTTACGCCATCTCCGGTCATGCCCACAATATGACCTTTGCCTTGAAGAAGCTCCACGATATGATATTTGTGTTCAGGGAAAACTTGGGCAAAAACATCAGCATCCTCGACGACACGTGCAGCCTCACTACTTTCTTTATCTACAAAAGCCGATGCCGTTACAATATTTGTTCCTAAACCTACTTGCCTTGCAACTTCTTTAGCAATGGCAATATGATCGCCTGTAACCATTTTTACGTGCACGCCCATGGATTGTGCTACTTTAATTGTTTCAGCCGAATCTTCACGTGGCGGATCATAGAGCGCGATTAAACCAATGAATTGCCAATTTCCCTTTTCATCGGTTCTAGCTACTCCCAGCGCACGATATCCTTTTAAGGCAAATGAATCTACAATCGCATCCACATCAGTGCCTACTGCCTCTTTATTGACTACAAGTGATAGAATTGCTTGCTCTGCACCTTTGGCAACCTTAAACTTGGTTCCGTTATCAGCCTCTACCGTGGCTTCTGTCCGTTTTGAAACAGGGTCAAATGGCTTAAAAGATGTAACTTTATAATGGCGAATAACTTCAGCAACTTCATGTGACGCATTTGCTTTAGCAATTATTGCATCGTCAATCGGATCGCGGTCTTCCTCTCTGGACGCTAAAGTAGCGAATGATAACACGTCCTTTTCTGTGAATCCCGTAAGCGGTTTCACTTCGCCTACTGTGAGCTCATTTTTTGTAATGGTGCCGGTCTTGTCAGAGCATAAAACATCCATTCCCGCCATTTCTTCAATAGAGACAAGTTTGCTTACTATTGCTTCTCTTTTGGCTAGTGCTATAGCGCCTATTGCCATTGTAACTGAAAGAACAGCAGGCAATGCTGCCGGAATTGCCGCCACAATTAAAACCAAAGCAAATTGGAGTATCTCGAGAATGCTTTCATGGCGGAAAAGTGCTACAAAAAAAGATATAGCCACCAATATCATGGCGAGAACTATTAAATAATCGCCAATCTTGATTATGGCTTTCTGAAAGTGGCTTTGAGTTTTAGCCTCTTCTACAAGCCTAGCAGTCTTACCAAAATATGTATTCATGCCAGTGGAAACCACCAGAGCATTCATCTCTCCCTGCCTTACTATGGAACCCGCATACCCAACGTCCCCGACATGCTTTTCTACAGGCAGAGATTCGCCTGTCAATGCCGATTCGTCCACAAGCAAATAGTCGCCCTCAAAAAGTTTGATGTCAGCTGGGACTATATCACCTAAGCGTACACGCACAACATCACCTGGCACAAGTTCCCTAGCTGGAATTTCACGCCATTTGCCATCACGCAAAACTCGCGCTTTCGGCGCAAGCTTCTGTTTCAACATTTCAATAGCATTGTCTGCTTTATGCTCCTGCCAGAAACCAACCACTGCATTAACCATAAGAAGCACGAAAATAATTCCAAAATCAGTCCAGTGTTGGATAAACGCCGACACAACAACTGCCGCTTCAATCATCCATGGAATAGGACCCCAAAAATAGCCTAAAAACTTTACAATTGGATTAACTTTTTTCTCAGGAATCTCGTTAGAGCCGAACTGTTGAAGCCTTTTCTCCGCCTCTGAAGTGGTAAGGCCGTTCTCGTTTGAGGAAAGTCTCCTGAATAATTCCGTTACAGAGAGCTTCTTAGCCTCTTCTGCGCCAGTAAAAGCCGAGCTTTCGTTTTTATGAGACTTCATGTTTGATGCACCTCCGCTAAACTTTTGTCTCTTGATATTTAAGGTTGTTTTGGTCATGCACTAGCCTGACAATAACCTTAAGCCTAACATCCAAGCCGTTATAGCTGAACCAAAAGTGCAAGGTCTTCTTGAACCTTGCAATGTAGGAGCCCGCCTTACCCTCCCTCTCCAATCTCCGGACAAAATCGGTGAAACCATCCCTTAAAGCCTTGGTCTTCGCAACCTTAAGCAAGGCTTTAGGATCCGTCCAATAAGCTCGCAATAAAGCCCAAGATTCCTAAGGTAAACAGTGGCAGTCAAATAAGACTTAGCCGCAAGATTATCAAACCAGCGCCGAACATCCGCATCTTCAAGCAAATAAGCGTACTTAGCCCTCAACTCTCATCAATTAAAGGAAAGAATGTTCACTTATTTAAGGATTCGCTTAAAAAATTAAGTGGACCGGGTGGGAGTCGAACCCACGACACCTCGCACGCCAAGCGAGTACTTTTGGCTCTTTCAGATCTACCAACTGAGCTACCGGCCCCTAACATTTTCAGACTTCAAAGGACTATTTTAAATTTTTTTCTCTTTCTTTAATATGTAACTTAACCTAAATAAAGTAAGGTCGATTTAGACCTTAATCTTAAGCAGGATTTTTAGCAAAAACTTTTAGAGTGTTTATTATAAAGGTAGTTTTGATTCGTTGCTTTCCTAAAAATTTAAATTTTGATAAGATGGGGGCGCCCGGATTTCCGTTAAAATTTCGAACCGGGGTCTTACGGGCCCGAGCCGTAGAGCCTAAGCCAAGCTAGCCGACGCCCCCACTTTAAAACAAATAAAAAAACTAAATAAACTTTGCAGTTGCTGTGTTCTTTCACCAGTTATTTCCTACAGTTGTAGAAGAAGTTTTTTCGTTTTCTTTTAATGTGTCGAAATCAGGTTGTGCAAAGGTATTTCTGATCCTTTGCGCTGCTGCAATTGAGGCTTCTCTGAGTATAGATTGAACATCTTCGTCTTTAACGTATTGTATTGTATTGTAGCCTTCAGCAGCTCCAAATGAGAGAGCAACTTCGTCTAAAGATTCTGAAATCTTATTAAGCTCCATTGATACTTCAGGCATAACACCTCTTAATGACTCAGAAAGAGGTTTTAATATTGCAACTTCTGGAGAAGTTAGTAAGTCTTTAACATCCATGGTAACAAGCACAGTTTCAAGACGTAATGAAACTTTTTCAAGGGCAGCTATTGCAGTGGAAATGGTGCTTGCTATTTTTTTAACTTGGACCATTTCATTTGCATAAAGTACTGCCCATTCTTTATTTTTTTCTGCTTGAGCCTTTACGACTTTATCAAAAAGTTGTTTATTTTTGTATTCTAAGTTAGCTAAGCTCCTTTCTAATTTTTCCTTCTGAATTTTAAGCTTAACATTTATTTCTTGTATTTTTTGGCGATAATCTATTTTTTCAGCTATAGGTTCTATTGGCTTTTCTGGCTTTACCTTATTCTTACCAAATAGGAAATCTAGCACCATTTTTCATCTGCGTCACTTAAACAAATATGAAATAATTAGTCTATCATTCTAAAGAAAAAGACCAAATATACGAGATAAATTGAGTATGAGTACCATGGCAATTAATGAACTTGAAGACATAGCTAGTCAAAAAGCAAATTTAGCTGTTCAATACGATCTAGCAAATGAAAGAGAAAAAGCAATTGTAGAATACAAAAATGTGATTGAGATACTAGGAAAACTGTGTAACCTTGTTGAAGAAGATACTCTAAGAAGAACTTACCTTGGATTAATTGAAAAATACAAAAGGAGGATTTCAGAACTTGAATCTCAAAAAGAACCAATAAAGGTAACAATTGATGATAATAACAAAATTTCAGATATTATGAGACTTGAAAAGAAAAACATAAGCTGGGAGGAAGTTATAGGTTTGGAACATGCAAAAAGAGCAATAAGAAGTGCTATAGAATACCCTGATAAAAGACCCGACCTATATAAACTTGGGCCGAGTAAATATGTTCTTCTTTATGGTCCTTCAGGCTGTGGAAAAACTTACTTGGCAGCTGCAGTTGCAACATCAATAAACGCTGAATTTTACGAAATAAAGAACGTGTTTTCGCATTTTCTTGGAGAATCAGAAAAAAACATCACGAGAATTTTTAACTATGCAAGAAGTAGAGCTGACAACGGAGCTAAAGTAGTACTATTTTTTGATGAGGTTGACAGTATAATAGGAAAAAATGTATTAGAAGTTGGAGGAGAAAACAGAGTAAGAAGCCAACTTTCGATAGAGATGGATGGTTTAGAAAGCAAGGGAAAAGATAGTAAAATTTTTGTGATTGCCGCAACAAATGAACCATGGAATCTAGATGAACGGTTTCTTAGGAGATTTACTAAAAGGATATATGTTGGTCCACCAGAAGAACAGGACAGAGAAAAAATCTTAAAACTTTATGTTCAAAAAGCAGGCTTTAGACTTTCACCTGATATAAACTTCAGCTATTTAGCAAAAATAACAGAGAACTATTCTGCAGATGACTTATACAATATTGTGAAAGACATAGAAAACATGTTAGCCGAAGAAGTTTTCCAAAAAACAGGCGGAAAAGGAGAAAGAAGACATGTCGTAATGCAGGATTTCTTTAAAGTAATAAATTCAAGAGCACCTTCGATAGATGTAAATAGTATTAAGAAATATGAAGAATGGAAGCAAAGGTTTGGAAGCGAGTAAAAACAAAACAATAACACCCTTACTTTTAATAACCTTCAGACTCTTCTAAAATTATTCTCCCTTCTTTTTGCAATTCTTTTAAAGCTGTGACTATTTCTTCCCTTGATGCCTTTAGTTCCCTTACTGCATCTTCCATAACGAATCTACCCCCTTTTGATTTTGCATATTCGTATAGTTTGTCTTTCAAGGATTTTTGTTCAACTGGAACTTCAGGATACATTTCTTGAATTTTTCTTGATGCACTTTCAGAAGCCATTTTAAGTATATTTTTTATTTCCTCATCTTGTTCAGTTTCTGAAGGTGTAGATTCATTCACAGGTAGAACTAATCTTTCAAGAGTCTTATCTATCTCATTAAGCTCTGAAAGTTCTGGTGAAGTAAACTTTGCAATACCTTTAGCCTCCATTATAAGAGAGTTCACTACTTTTATTTGTTCTGCTATTGGTTGGACTATTGAAATAATCTCAAGTCGAGTTTTTGCAACTTCTAGTAACATCTCAGTATAAAGTATTCTTTTTAACAAAAATTTTATATGAGCAATTTCTAGAGCGTAATTTTTTGCTCTTGTTGTGTCTCCACTTGCTAATAGCTCTCCAGTTATGCTCTTTAATGAGTCAGCTCTCCTTGTTAAGTTTTGCTCTACTGCTTTTATTCTATGTATCACAATATCAAGATCAACTATCTTTTTTCGAATTAGATAAGAATCACTTGAATTTGCATCCTGTTCCATAATCAACACCTTACTCTAGAAGGCCAAGTATAAGAACTTTAACTTTTTCATGTTTTGTCGATGTCCTCTTGCTCTATTAAGCTATT
This sequence comes from Candidatus Brockarchaeota archaeon, assembly GCA_017601145.1. Classification (GTDB taxonomy): domain Archaea; phylum Thermoproteota; class EX4484-205; order EX4484-205; family JAAOZO01; genus JAAOZO01. Next base: position 35,796 of record JAFNIV010000012.1, on the reverse strand, counting down.
GTTTATTAGCTCAAAATATTTTGCTCTTATTTCGTAAAGTTTTTCTTTAATTTCGTCTGAAGAAGGCAATTTCTTTATTTCCTCAGCAGAAAAACTGCATGAGTCTTCTATTCTTAGGTTTTCCTCTAAAAATCTAGAGTAAAGTTTGTTAAAAAGATAGAGTTTTTCATTTAGTGCTTCTATTAGCTGCATACGTTTTTTTAACGCTATCAACTTAAGCTGTATCCTCCTTCTTAAAATTGCTTTTTCTAGAAACCGTTTTAGCAGTACTGCTTCTTTTTCAACACTTACATTGTTTTCTTTACTTTTAGCTATAGCTTCAAGGTCATTCTTAAGATTATTTAACTTGCTCAATTCAAGCTTTATGATGCCCTCATCTATGAAACCATCACCATTCATTTTTAACAAGAAAAGTAAAAGAAGCCAATAATTAAACTTTTGTAAAAAGCCCCGGACGGGCCTTTCGCAATCGTTTCGAACCCGTGACCTCTGCCTTACCAAGGCATTGAGCACGACAAAGTTTTACTCTACCAGGCTGAGCTACCGGGGCTCATGTGCTTTTTTACTATAAGTAAAATAAAAAGTTTACTTTCTAGGGTTAACATGCTAGAAGAAACGCTTGGGTGTGCTGGCCGTAACTCCCTTTTTGTTTAGGCGGAATTTGTCTAAGCGGCCTACCCAGTCATCTCACGGGTAATCATCTGACTTGTTTGGCCTTGCTCCTCACGAGACTTAGCTTTCAACCCCTCTTTCACAATAGTCAGGACTTTTTGTCCATCATTCACATTCTGTGATGGGGGGAGTTTCTGTCTCGTAGCTAAGGGTCTCCCCTTGCGTCTTACGACGCCATGAGACCCGTGATGAGAGGGAAGTTTCCTCAGGCCCTTACAGACCCGAAATCCGCCCACCAGCTCACCCAAGCTAAAGGATAAATAAGGAGAAAACTAAATAAAGCTTTACTCTAAAAATAAAACAGAAAAATCATAAAACCGGCATAGGACATTCTATGTTTTCTCAGCAACTGTAAGTCAACTACCTAACACCTTGAGCGATTAGTAGTGGCGGGCTAAACAGCTCGGCAAAAGCCTTGCTGCTTACACCCCCACCCTATCAACGGGGTATTTTACCCCAGCTCTCGTCTGAGGAAGGCTCTCGTTACCGAGAGCTTCTCCTCAGAATGGTCGCCTATTTTCGGGAGCAGTTTCGAGCTTAGATGCTTTCAGCTCTTATCTGCAATAGCGCAGCTGCTCGGCGATGCCCTATCGGACAACCGATGAACAGGCGGCTACGACACCCAGTTCCTCTCGTACTATGGATATCTTCCCCTCAGGCGACCAGCACCCCCAGCAGATAAAGACCGACCTGTCTCGCGACGGTCTAAACCCAGCTCACGTTCCCCTTTAACGGGCGAGCAGCCCTACCCTTGGTGGCTGATGCACCACCAGGATGGGAAGAGCCGACATCGAGGTACCAAACCGCGGGGTCGATGGGAACTCTCGCCCGCGACGAGCCTGTTATCCCTGGGGTAACTTTTCTGACAGCTCTGGCCCCTATCTCTAGGGACACAGAGGTTCGCTAGGCCCGGCTTTCGCCTCTGCGATTCGCGTTGTTAGAATCGCAGTCAGGCCGGCTTTTGGCCTTGCCCTCTCCGGCGGAGTTCTGACCCGCCTGAGCCGACCTTTGGGCCCCCTCGATACCTTTTCAAGGGGGGACCGCCCCAGCCAAACTGCCCACCAACCGTTGTCCTTGGAGTTTCCTCCAAGTAAGAGATGAGGCCACTGATGGGTGGTGTTTCATGGTCGCCTCGCTCCACTCCCGGGAGAATAGAGCTAGTAACGGCTCCCACCTACGCTATGCATCAGTAACCTCATCCCAGCAGCAGGCTGCAGTAAAGCTCCACAGGGACTTCTTTTCCCGCTGGAGGTTCGTGGACTGTTCGTCCACGTTACGTGGGTTCACCGGGCTCCGGGCGGGGACAGTGGGGCCCTCGTTGATCCATTCATGCACGTCGGAACTTACCCGACAAGGCATTTGGCTACCTTAAGAGAGTCAGAGTTACTCCCGGCGTTTAGCGGTCCTTGGCCCAGTTGAACCTGGGTTTCAGATACCGCCACTGGCCAGGATTCAGGAACCGTGCACACCCTTTCGGGCTGGCGGTTCCCTATGTTTTTAGTAAACAGTCGGGACCCCCTAGTCACTGCGACCTGAGATTACCAAAGGCAACCTCAGGCACCCCTTCTACCGAAGGTACGGGGCCAATTTGCCGAGTTCCCTCGCCACGGAGTGGCCCGACACGCCTTGGGCTTCTCACCCAGGAACACCTGTGTCGGATCTCGGTACGGTCAAGCGGGATCCTTCTCTCTTGCCTTTTCCTTGCCCCAGGGGTTCGACTAAACACGCCTAAATGGCGTGCCATTCCTGCTTTCATCTGGTTCTCGCCTTTACGGCACTCCCCAGACTTATACAGTTAGACGAGGCGATTGCCTCGCTTAGTCTACCCCTAGGTGTCAGCAAGAGAGCCTAGCGTCGCCGCACGTACCCGCTTGGTGCCGGAATATTAACCGGCTTCCCTTCTTCCTCTCGACCGTATTAAGGTCGAAGGTTAGGACCGACTAACCCCCGGCTGACGACGCATTGCCGGGGAACCCTAGTCCTTTCGGCGGTCGGGATTCTCACCCGACTTTGCTGTTACTACCACCAGGATCTGCACTCCAGGCCGGTCCATCGAACCTCACGGCTCGACTTCGACCCGACCAGGACGCCCTCCTACCAGATGCAGCAAAACGCTGCACTCCAAGGTATCGGCGGTTGGCTTTAGCCCCGTCCATTTTCAGGGCTTCCTTCCTCGGCGGGTAAGCTGTTACGCACTTTTTAAGGGATGGCTGCTTCTGAGCCTACCCCCCCGCTGTCTAAGGAAGAAAACGCCTTTTGGTTTGACACTTAGCCAACACTTGGGGGCCTTAACCTTGGTCTGGGTTGTCCCCCTCTCGGTCCTGGAGCTTACCCCCAGGAACCCGTCTACGCCCTTCTATGGAGTCAGTGGATTCGGAGTTCGAAAGACAGGCGAACCCTTTCGGGTCCTTACCTGTCAATCGGTGCTCTACCCCACTAACATCCTCCAGGCGCGCTAGGCTGCGACCTACTTCGGAGGGAACTAGCTATCACCAGACTAGATTGGTTTTTGTCCCCTAGCCCCAGGTCAGAGGAACAATTTGCACGTTAGCACCCCTTCGGGCCTCCACCAGGCTTTCGCCCGGCTTCGCCCTGCCCAGGGCTAGATCGTCTGGTTTCTAGTCTCATGGCCATGACTAGAGACGAGCGCATCCCGTTCCTCGCCGCTTGAAGCGGTTGCGAACAGTCGGTTTCCCTACGCCTCCAGGGTTAACCCCCTTAGGCTCGCCATGACCATGAACTCCCTGGCCCGTGTTTCTAGACGGAGCGCGTGACTCTGGTATCCTCTCTCGAAACCTTCGAGAGGACTAAACCCTTTCAAGCCACGCACGTCTTTAACCGCTTGGTTTCAGGCGCTTTTCACCCCCCTTCCGGGGTACTTTTCAGCTTTCCGTCACCGTACTGGTGCGCTATCGGTCTCGGTACGTATTTAGTCTTGGAAGGAGATCCTCCCAGATTCCTCAGCCATATTTGAGGCAGAGTACTCCGGAATTAGGCCCATCTCCCGCTCTACTACTCCTACGGGGCTATCACCCTCTTTGGCGGACCTTTCCAGGTCTCTTCGAATCGCAGAGCAGGGAGGAGGCCTAACCCACAACCCCACATTCAAGGCAGATTTCTCTGCCCTGTTCGGTTTAGACTCTTCCCCTTTCACTCGCCGTTACTCAGGGAATCTCATTTTGATTTCTTTTCCTCGACCTACTCAGATGTTTCCTTTCGGTCGGTTCCCATTCCCTTATCGGGAATGCCTGTCCTTTAGACAGGCGGGACCTCCCATTCGGGAATCCTCGGATCGAAGGATGCATGCTCCTCCCCGAGGCTTATCGCAGCTTGCCACGCCCTTCTTCGGCGACCGAGCCGAGCCATCCACCAAGCGGCGTATCATGTCAGGCAGTTTCCCCACAGCTGCTGAGAAAAATACACATGTCCTATGCCGGCGCTCATTTCTTCTCTTATTCGAGAAGATTGCACCTTTCGCTCGAGATTATCATCTCGAGGTCATAAAGAATAGTCGTCCAACTCTTAACCTGGTGCGCGATTGTCCCTTTACGTGGAGGTGATCCGGCCGCACGTTCCCGTACGGCCACCTTGTTACGACTTCTCCCTCCTCACAAGGCTTAGGCTCGTCTCAGCCCCCTCGAGCTGAGCCTCACCCAAGCCTCGCTTGGATGGAGCGACGGGCGGTGTGTGCAAGGAGCAGGGACGTATTCACCGCGCGATGATGACACGCGGTTACTAGGGATTCCACGTTCACGAGGGCGAGTTGCAGCCCTCGATCCCAACCAAGGTAGGGTTTAGGGATTACCTTCCCCTTTCGGGGTTGGAACCCTCTGTCCCTACCATTATCTGCCGCGTGCGGCCCAGGGGTTTCGGGGCATACTGACCTGCCGTTGCCCCCTCCTTCCTCCACCTTATCGGTGGCAGTCTCTTCTGAGTGCTTCCTACCCAGATGGGCAGGAGTAGCAACAGAAGACGGGGGTCTCGCTCGTTACCTGACTTAACAGGACACCTCACGGCACGAGCTGGCTTACCGTCTCAGTTAGGAGTTCCCCCAAGCTGAGAAGACGGCCATGCACCTCCTCTCAGCTAGTCTAGTAAGACCTTCAATCTGACCTTCATCCAGCTGTCGCCCCTGGTAAGGTTCCCGGCGTTGACTCCAATTAAGCCGCAGCATTCACCCCTTGTGTGCTCCCCCGCCAATTCCTTTAAGTTTCAGCCTTGCGGCCGTACTCCCCAGGCGGCGGACTTAATGGTTTCCCTGCAGCACCGGAGTAGGCCGTACCCACTCCGACGCTTAGTCCGCATCGTTTACAGCTGGGACTACCCGGGTATCTAATCCGGTTCGCTCCCCCAGCTTTCGTCCCTCACCGTCGAGCGCGTTCTGGCCGCGCGCCTTCGCCACTGGTGGTCCTTCCTGGATCAGAGGATTTCGCCCCTACCCAGGAAGTACCCGCGACCTCTCCCGCCTCCAAGCCCTACAGTATCTTCCGCGACCCAAAGGTTAAGCCTTTGGATTTTACGGAAGACTTGCAGAGCCGGCTACGGACGCTTTAAGCCCAATAATCGCCCTCACCACTCGGGGAGCGGGTATTACCGCGGCGGCTGACACCCGGCTTGCCCCCCCCTTATTCCTCCAGCTTTTTAGACTGGAGAAAAGCTTCCCTCAGCGGGAAGCACCTGGGATGGCTCTGTCACGCTTTCGCGCATTGCAGAAGTTTCGCGCCTGCTGCGCCCCGTAGGACCTGGAGCCTTGTCTCAGTCCCCATCTCCGGGCTCCCCCTCTCAGGGCCCGTACTGGTCTTAGGCTTGGTGGGCCGTTACCCCACCAACTACCTGATCAGACGTAGCCCCATCCAGAGGCAACCTTTGCAGGATCGTGCAAAGGCCATTTCAGCGAGAGCCCCTTCCAGAAGCTCTCACCTATTGGGAATTAGCGCAGTTTCCCGCGGTTATTCCCATCCTCTGGGTAGGTTAGCTACGCGTTACTGAGCCGTTCGCCGCGTCCTCCCGATACCTGGAGGCGCGCGACTCGCATGGCTTAATCCCATCCCAGTAGCGGTGAGGTCCGACAGGATCAATCGGTTTTAGGAGACGACCGCGCACCATCTAATCAGTTGGACGACCACATCAGACCAAGGTCATAGTATTGGTCCTCATTTTACACTTTAACCGTAAGTGGAGGCCTCCCGTTCATAGTTGGGCTATCGCCCAGGTTCTGGGAGAACTCGCCGTCAACTTACGGCCACTTCTTACTACTTAAGAAGGGGGATATAAGGATTTTTCTTTCTGATTGTTCTAGCCACTTCTGTAAAAAAGGAAGAAAAACAAAATGTGAAAAATTTTTATCTCCAACCTAAAGTTTTGTTTACGAAAATGAGAATAAAAATATTTTCTTATTACCTTGCGCAGGATGATCCAAAGAAATGTACAAGCAAAAGACTTGCAAAACATGGATTGTTGAGGATAATAAAGAAGATTAGCGAAATACCAAAGAAAGCAATAGTTCTTAACCCACTGGCAGAAAACATGCTTTCAAAAGAAGATTCAGCACTAGTTCTAGTTCATGGTATTGTCGTTATTGATTCCTCGTGGAAGAAAGGTTATGAAATATTTAGGAAGATTAAAAGAGGGGAACAAAGGAGACTTCCTACGCTAATAGCAGCAAACCCTGTAAACTATGGAAAGCAGTTTGAACTTTCCTCTGCTGAAGCTCTAGCTGCAGCATTTCTTTATCTTGGGTTCTATGAGGAAGCCATAATGATACTAAGTAAGTTTAAGTGGGGTGCGGAGTTTATAAAGTTAAATACAGAATTTTTCCTAAATAATTGTATTGATGAAGATCTATTACTCACTAAGTTGCAATAGATCTTCACTTCTAAGTGCAAGTAACTTTTCTGGCTGCTTTTCAACTTTACCTATTCTTTCGCCTACAATTACATAAACTCCTAGACTTGCAGACTTATCAAGTAACCTTTGAGTTATAACGCCATCGAATACAATGTACTTTACGTTTTCGTGTTTGTCTAGCTTTTCGTATAGCTCGCCTATTGGTATTTCTTCGATAACATTTCCATTTTCATCCAGAAGTAATGAAGTTAATTTGCCTCTGATTTGAGCTACTTTTTCTTTTAAAAGTGCTATTTGCTCCTTTGACAGTTGCAAGAGCTTCTTTTGCGAAGTTGTAGTTGAAAGGTACTCGTGCAAAGGTAAAGCTTTGTTAAGAACTTCTAATGCTTCAGAGGGAGAAAGTTCTTCAACTTCTTTGCCCTTTGGTGCTACTGCAACGTAGTCGATCTTTGCATTCATCCTAAGAAGTTCTTTAAGTATCATTTCTCCGACTCTATCTCCATCTACGAAAGCCGTTACTTTTTTCTTTGTTTTTGTTAATTCAATTAAAGACTGAGAAATATTCACTCCGTTTGTAGCAACTGTATTTTTTATTCCAATGGAGAGAAGAAGGGCAACATCAGCTCTTCCTTCAACAATTATCAATTCCTCAGAACCATCAACCTCAGGCCCAGCAGGTAGTTCATCTGGGCCCCAACTCACTGGTTTTGCAGATTCAACTTTTTCCATTACTGTAGATAGCGCTTTTGATTCTTCAGTTTTTCTGACTGCCTTCCATTTTATCATTATTTCTTGAGCTCGTTTCAATATTTCTTTTCTTTTCTTTTCCCTAAAGTCTTCAATTTCTACAAGCGAAAAACTAGCATTGTAAGGTCCTACTTTTTCAATACTTTCAATAGAAGCAGCTATTAGGGCAGTTGTAGCTTGATCAAGAGAAGAAGGAACTACAGCTATACCCGTAGTTTTATTGTCCTCTGTCTTTAGATCTACATCTATACGGCCTACTCTCCCAGACTTCTGTAATTTTTTGAGATCAAGGGTTTCGTCAAACAAGCCTTCAGTTTGACCAAATATGGCACCTATGACATCATGCTTTTGTGGGGGGCTAATCCCTTTCCACCACACCCTCGACCTCAAATTTTATTTTTATAAGATACTTAAAGTATGGACCTCCATGAACTTCAGACTCTGCGACCAAAGTTTAAGCATCACCTCTTCTACCTATCTATTCAGTAGAAAGCTTTTTAAGGCTTTAGTTCTAACACTATCTTTTTAGTAGTTGTCCCAAAGGAATTATAACAGGAGGATAAATTTTGATGATGTAAACAAAATTATGGAACTTGTAAAGTATCTAATTTCTCTTGACGAAGATAGTTTAATATTAGTAGAGGGTAAGAAAGACATATCTGCGCTTAAAAGTTTAGGAACTAAGGCTGAAGTACTTCAGGTTAAAGGGAGGAATTTCTCAAAGCTGATATGTAAACTGCAGGAAAGAGGGAAAAGAAAGAAAATAGTAATAATGCCAGATTTTGACAGAGGAGGAGAGAAAAAATACCAACAATGGTCTAGAGTACTAAGAGGAATTGCAGACGTTGATTATTTAACGTGGAAAAAACTTAGAGTATTAGTTATAAGAAATGCGAAAGACATAGAAGGACTGCCAAAATTAGTTGAAAAACTAAAGTATTTAGACTTTAGCTCGACCCTGACAATTGGTTTCATTGGGAGCTCAAGCCCATCCTCTCCAATCTCTTAAGCCGAGCTGTGGCTGGTTTTCCCCATTCTGGGTACTCCACCCTCATTGCTGGACCTTCCGTCTCGGTAGGATCCGCTTTGAATGGGGGATTTCAACCAGCCACATTAAGGTAGAGCAAAGATCGATATTTTAATTTTTGCTTTGAAGTTAGTAACTTTTTTGTTTGATAGCATAATCCAAATGTTCTTTATTTGTAAGATATGCTTACTTTCAGCTATGTAAACCTTGTTAACGAACAAAAAAAGCCTAGAAGCTTTGCACGCTTGTATTCTTACTAAAAGTACTCACAAAAGTTTTAAAAGAATTGTTTATTAAAAAAGGTCTTTGTAACTTAAGAACATAAACCTTATTGGTTGATTAAACTCATTTAAAAAATGTGCTAGCTGACCCTAGTAATTCTTCTAAGTTTAGCTCCCAAACAACAGTCGGATTCCGTATTCCTTCTCTTAATAAGTTTTCAGGGTTTACTTCACCGATTATACCTACGAGCGAATCCTTAACCTTTATTCGTGCGCTTCTTCCTTCTATAAACTTATCAAAACTAAACGCTTCTAATTTTGGCTCGTTACCGGTCATGCTTTTTATAAACCAAAACAACCTCATATGACCTTCTCCAAGATCAACTTTATCGTCAGAAATCGCTGCAGCAATATTCGTAAATTCATGAATTTTTGAGTTCATGACTATTGCTACTCGCCCTACCTCGAATACTCTATGTGGAAGAGAAGCATGCGCACTATACCTTATTGAATTTAGGAGTCCAGGAATGAGAGAAGGCCTGACAGATTCATAACCTTCTATTGAAGGATTCTCGAGCTCTATAACTTTTGACTCTGAATTATAGTTCCAGTTATTAGCCCTTTCAATCGAGCAAAGAAAAGGTGTCACAACCTCTTGGAATTCCATGCCTATCATAACTAGCTTAGCTTTTCTCTCAAGCATTTTTTTCTCACTAGGCTTACCAATTGTCTTCATCAAGAAACTTTCAGGAGTGAGGTTATTGTATCCAAAAGCAATAGCAACATCTTCTATAATGTCAACATTACTAAACACATCTCTCCTATAAATAGGGACTTTTACCAGGATTTCATCATCAACTAAATTTGCTTCAAACCTAACAGACTTAAGCAGTTTGATGATCTTATTATTTTCAAGCTCTAACCCAAGATTTTCTTTGATATCTTTTGAAGTAATCTTTAAATCTTTATTCTTATCGTTAGGTAAAGTAACATTACCTGTGTTTTTTTCTATCACTTTTACCCACTCTATACTACCCCCACGCTCGCATAGAGACGTTGAAAGAACAATCAAAGCATCTTCAACTCTTACTTTACTTAAACCAGTTACATCAATAAATATATTCTTTGTGTTCTCAGTAACTTTACTTTGCTCCCCATTTATTATTGGAGGCATAGAAAGGATATTTCCTCTTTCATCTTCAAGAATTGGAGCCACGTCATTAGGAATTATGTTTCTAAATTTTTTCCCTTGCTCAGTTAAATCTAGGATTTCTTTCCCATTCATTTCAGTTTTATATCCAAGCGGAACGAAAACTATATCTTTCAATTTCATGACTTTGTAAAATATTCTTCTTCCAAGTTTATCAAGGTCATAGGTGCCAATAGAAACTAGTTTTCTTCTTTGGCCAATCCCATCATGAAGCTTGTCCTGTAATTGCATCATCTGAACTATACTTTCATCATTTAATTTTAGATCATCAATTACAGCTGACATTATGAAAGGTCTTATGCTTTTTACACTCTCGTCAACTATAACTTCAACTTTTGAAATTTTCGATTCAAATTTTCTAAGACCTTCTTCGACACCGAGTAAACCCTTTAACGTTCTAGCTATTCCTTCTGAACTAAAATGATCTGGTCTATCTGAAGTAACTTCTAGTATCCAAATATTGCCTTCTATACTTTCAACATTACACTTAGCATTAGGTAGAACCTCCTTTATTTTATTGGGCTCGAAACTTTTTCCAATTAAGCCAACCAAATCTTCATAATTAATTTTTATAGTTGGCAAACTAATTATTCACCTCGAAGTTCTGAAAGATTTATAGTCCTCAGTTTTCTTATGTCGTCTATTCCTAGGGCAACCATAGCAAGTCTATCGAATCCAAGACCCCAAGCAGCAACTGGAAAGTTAACACTTACTGCTTTTAAAACTTCTGGCCTAAACATACCAGCGCCACCCATCTCAATCCAGCCAAGTTTTTCGTGTTTTGCTATTATTTCAACACTAGGTTCGGTGAATGGAAAGTAAGAAGGTACAAATCTTATCTCAGTAAACCCAACTTTCTTATAAAATTCATCTAATATACCAAGCAAATGTCTAAAAGTCACACCATACTCACCCATTATACCTTCAATTTGCTTAAATTGAATATGATGAGTAGCATCAATAACATCACTTCGAAACACATCAGAAATTACGAACATTTTTATTGGAGGCTTCTTCCTTTCGAAAAGAAACCTTACAGAGACGCAAGTCGTTTGACCTCTAAGTACAAGCCTCGAGGCAACGTCTTCACTCCAAGCTTCACCATAAGTTTTTTCGTGAAGTTCCTTAACTATTTTTACATTTTCAATAGATTTTAGTGAAGTTTTTAAGTTTTTCAACCGATATGTATCAAAAAGTTCTCTAGCAGGATGATTCTGTCTTTGAAACAAGACATCAAAAACCCAGAATTCTGGTTCTATGAATGGTCCATCGCTTTCTTCAAATCCCATCCCCACTAGAATTTCTCTAACTTTTTCTTCGAAAGAGTAGTAAGGATGAAAAGCTCCACCATAGTATTTTCGTGGTTTTGCTTCCAAGTTATACTTCTTTATCTTTTTCTTTTTCCATTCGCCACTCAAAACATCATATGAAGAAATAATTTTAATTTCTTGAGGTTCGGAAACAATTTTTTCCAGTTTTTGTGCTTCTTCTTCTCCTTTTTTAGTTAGTTGTACAGCCCCATCCTTTTTTACTTCTACAGTTATCAAGTTTCTTCGAATCAAGATTTCTGCTACTTTCTCTACTTTCGAATTTTCCTTTATTGATTCAGTATTGTTAAAAAGTTGGATAGTTTTTTCATCTTCACCTATCTCCGGCACTTTATTAACGATTAGTTTCCCTTTTTGTATGTATCCCCATCCTTTTTCTTTTATCCATTTTAAGCCTATGGCTATTTCTTCTTTGCTTAATCCTAGTTTATAAAGCGAATTTATGTCGATTTCTCTATCTTTTCCAACAAGGTTTACAATTCTTCGTTCTGGAAGTCCTTGCTCTAAATAAAGCTTACCCTCCTTTGTGAGTTTGAGGAATCTTTCTTCAATTTCTTCAATTTTTAAAAGACCTAAATTTTTTAAAGTTTCAGCCACACTAAATAAACCTTCTTGAGTAACATTGAGTTCCTTCGCTAATTCACTGAGCTTAGCTTCTTTTGTCCTTAGCAAAAAATTGAGAATCTTTCTCTGTATCAGAGAAAGCTCAGGACTACTCATTTCCTACGGCTAAGTCAACTTATTGTCTGTTATTAGCTTTTTTCCATTTCTGTCAATTTCTCCAGAACGTATTCTGCTTGAAGAAACAAATCCACCATTTTCAGCAAAAACCATTGGAACGATTATTATCTCTAGAGCTTTAAAGCCTTTTTCTCTTCTTATTTTATTTATTTCAAAAGCAGATTCAACAGTGTCCATTGTAACAAATATAGCTTCGAGTTTCGGATCTTCTATTGTTGGGCCATATTTGTTTTCTATCTTAATAACTTCAAAGCATGATTCTTCCTTTAAATTTTCAAGAAAACGTTTTATTATTTCTACTCTAATATTGAAGCTTTCAATATCGTGGCTTTTATATTTTTTTACGAATTCGTCGCTCGTAACACCAACTATGACTTTTTTACACATTTTAGCAGCAAAAATTAAGAGTCTTTCATGACCTACGTGAAACTCATCAAAGGTTCCACCGACGGCACCCTTATTGTAAGTTTTCTTAAGCTCAACCTTTATATTTTCTAGACTCAACTTCTAGTGACAGAAGCAAATGGAACGAGCTAAAAACTTTTCTGACCAAGAAGAAGACTACTACATCCAAGCTGGACAAATAGCGAGAAAAGTAAGAAGAACTTTTGAAAACAAGGTTAAAGATGGAACAAACGTTCTTGAACTTTGCGAAGCTATAGAAAACGAAATAGAAGAACTTGGAGGAAAACCAGCATTCCCTTGCAACATAGGAATAAACGAGGTCGCTGCACATTATACGGCAGCATCAGAAGATCCTACAACAATACCACCTGGGGCATTAGTGAAAATTGATTATGGAGTGCATCTAGAAGGATATATAGTAGACACTGCTTTTAGTGTAGCTTTATCAAATACAGACAAAAAAATAGTTGAGGAGGTAAATAGAGCACTTGGAGAGGTGATAAAAAGAATAAAGGTAGGAGAAAAGATATCAAAGGTAGGAGAAATAGTCGATAGTGTTGCAAGAGAGGGAGGATTCTTAGTTATATCAAACCTTCATGGTCATGAAATAAAAAGGTTTAACTTGCATTCAGGTTTATCAATTCCTAACATACCAAATAAAAACAGTACAAGATTTACAAATGGTATGGTTGTAGCTATAGAGCCATTTTTCACGTATAGCTTTGGAAAAGGTTATGTAGAGGAAGTTCAAACAGCTTTAATATTTAAGCTAGCATCTTTGAATAAAGCTCCAGAAGAATTAAAAAATTACTTTCATAGTTTACCATTTTGTGAAAGATGGATTAGAAAAAAGAAAATAGATTTAGACATTATTAAAAAAATACCTTTGATAAGATATAATGTTCTAGTTGAAGCAGGAAGCGCACCTGTAGCACAGCGAGAAACAACCTTAATATTTATTGACGATAAGGTTGTTGACCTTGTGCCTTAACGAGGAACTCTCTTTTTAAGTAAATCCCTTCAATTAACATTGGAACTTCTGAATTACATTTAGGGCATCTATCTCCTCTGCCAAAAATGAAATCTCCTTCTTTGAATAGCCTTTCTGTTCTGTAACCACAGCTTTCACATATTTCAACAGTAACCACACGTGGGCCAAGAGACAAAACTGCGGGTAATGAAAGACGATGCCTTATCTTATTTATGTTGTATGCTACTAAAGCAAAACCTAAAATACCTAGCAAGAAAGACATAACCCCATTTATTGCATTTCCCGAACTCATTTCATTAACGCCATTGAAAATTAGAGTTATAGAAACAAACAGTAAAAAGCCTAAAAGAAAGAAAAATAATGATATATTTATATCATATCTTTCTGAAGTTTTTTCCATTTTACATCACCTTATTCCTATGGTATTTCCAACACCGATTAAAAGCATAGATCCATCTTCAGGAACTTTTTCTTTTATAATCTCTTTTACTCTAGCGATAACTTGTTCTGAAGCCTTATATAATTCTTCAGTCATGGGAGTAATCGCTTCCTTCATAGACATTTTAACAATTACACCATAAAGAGGAATCCCTTTCTTACTTACTACTTCTTCGATTTTATATTTTTCTGTTCCTATTCCACCTATAGCAGCACCAACACCCTCAACTATAGATCCAGATTTTTCGCCTTCTAGTTTTAGACCAGCATCAACCATTACTACGAGATCATACTTTTCTCGTTCTAAAAGACTCATAATTGCGTCTCCAGGATAACCTACAGTGCCTCCAGGACCTCTTGCTTTTATAACACCAAGTTTTCTATTTTCTAAAGTAGTCTCCATAAAAACTGTATCTCTCGCAATTTCTTTAGTTTCATTTAGTTTACTTCCCATTATTTTTGCAGCAACTAATGCGCCGACGCCATCTCCTACAGGATGCCCATAGGAAAAAGCAAACAGTGCACCCATTAAAGCATCGGCATTCATTAAAACTTCAGGAAGGATTGCTTGGAGTTGAATTATTATAAAAGCACTTCCTGTCTTTTTGCCCATTATGTAGTAATGTCTCATTAACTTGTAAAGCAGGTTAAGATTTGCAAGCACTTCAAGTACGTTAAGAAGATTACTTTTTTCTTCTTCTTTTGCTTGACTTACAAAAGAATAAACTTCAGACTTTATTCTATCTTCAGAAGTTTTTAATAGATAATCGTACTTCCAAATGATGCCAGAAGGATCAAGAGAGACTGGCTCTATCGTAACGTACTCTATAACCTTATCTATAAAACTAGAAGGATCAGAGCTTGAAAACTTTTTCATTCTTTCAATAACAGCGTTTCTAGCCGAGTCTTTCATCAGCTTTAGTCGGCCTATTGCGAACTCTATGTCTCTAAGTAGAATCATCATTTGAATGCGCTGGCCCCAAACTATAAAAATGAAGAATAAAATCAAAAAAATTAAATTCAAAATTGTTCCAATGTCTAGAGCTTGTGTTACCAGAAGGTAAAAAAATAGAAGCACCTTACTTTCTACTTGGATAAGCCACATTTTCGCAAACCGAGTTATTTTATAAGGGGGATTTAAAGGTTTTTAATAACGGTTATGTCGTAGTTTTCTTCTTTTTTATGGAGTTTACGTAAAAGTTTTTTTGAAGGTGAGCAAAAGAGATAGTTTAAAAACTTAACTACATGTAAAAGTGATAGTATCAATTTTAAGTGGAACTGGTCTCCAGTCTAATATAGTGCAAATTTCTTAATAATAGTTAGTGTAATTTTTAAGTATGAAACGAGAGTTCAGACTTCAGTTCGTCAATGTTATGAGTTGGAGACGGGTCTACTCCTCTTAACAGCGCCAAGTACACACTTGCCATATCTAACTTAAAAACTAGAGTAAAAACCTCTTGAAATATAGTGTTGCCAGTTCCTCTTAGCTCTAAAATTTCACTATAGAATCTTTTAAGAATTTTCTTTGTTATCTCTATTCTTTTCTTTATTCTTTCTGGCTCTTGGGAATATCTTAACAGTATTAGTACAGGGTCTACCAGATTTAAGAATCTAACACCTTCAAATTCGTTGTGATTAAGTTCAGGAAAGCTATTAAAAATAGCAAAAGACTTTGCATTTTCGTTCACTTGTTGTTTGAATCTTAAAGCGACACTACTCATGGCACCATATCCATAAATTACTGGAACAGATTTAAGCAAAGTTTTAGCTAGTCTTTTTGATTCATTATCCTCATCAAGACTCTCTAATCTAATTGAATTTAAAATATTTCTTAATAAATTTACAGTTGGATAAAATTCACTTAGAACTTTCTCTTTTTCTATAACTAAGTCATTTTTAATTAAAGTAAAAAACAAAGATGAAAACAAGTACGGAAATGCAGCTCTTGGAGGTAGACCTTTAGGAATCTTTATAAAAGGCAAATTATTTTTTTCACAAATTGATTCCACTTCTCCATTTGAGCTTACCGCAACAATATTAGAGCCTCTACTAATTGCTTCCCGTAAGCAGCTTATGGTTTCTTCTGTATTTCCTGAGTAAGACGAAATAAAGACTAATGAGTTTTCATTAACATGTTTAGGTAAGAAATAATCTCGAACTACTGTAAATGGAACTAGAATCTTGTCCAGCACTAAAGACCTAGTTAATTCTAAACTAATAGCAGAACCACCCATTCCACAAGCAACGACTTCTTTTATATTGCCGTCAACCTTAAGGTTAGCGTTTTCGCTTATCTTTATTGAATCCTCAAGATAATTTGGAAAGTTGCATACCTTTTCATACATGTTACTTTTATCAAGAAGTTCAAGTAGCTTAACCCAGTCAGTCATAAGGACCACTAACCAAAGACAGTAAATAAAAACCTGATGCCGAAGCTTATTCTTCAGCTCTAGCTGAAACTTGAGCTCTTGTTTCTATTCTCTCGAGCTTCCCATCTCTAATCCAGAATATTCTATCACTTACATCGATCATTTTTAGATCATGAGTTGCAGTTATAATTGTAACACCTTTTTCTGTATTTAAAGTCTTAAGCAAATTGATTATGTCAAGTCCAGTATGAAGGTCCAAGTTACCAGTAGGCTCGTCTGCTAAAACTATAACGGGATTATTAGCTAAGGCTCTTGCTATGGCAACTCTTTGCTGTTGGCCACCAGACAATTCTGAAGGTTTGTGGTCTAGTCTGTTTCCTAAACCAACTCTCTCAAGTAGTTCCCTGGCTCGTTTTAGCCGCTCTTCTCTTCCAACACCAGCAAAGATCATAGGTAAAGAAACGTTTTCCATTGCAGTTAGTACAGGAATTAAGTTAAAAGTTTGAAATATGTAGCCGATTTTTCTAGCTCTCAGCCAAGCTAATTCATATGCGTCCAGTTTTGCTATGTCTACTTCGTCTATGTACACTTTTCCTCTTGTTGGGCGATCTAGACCTCCAACCATGTTGAAGAACGTAGTTTTTCCTGAGCCAGACGGACCCATTATTGACAGGTATTCGCCCCTTCTTATCTTCACTGAAATTCCATCGAGAGCTTTTACCGAAACAGGGCCCATTACATAGGTTTTTGCGAGATCTTCTGTTTCTACAGTGTATTCATACCTTAGTGCAGACGCCATGGCTTTTACACCTCATACCTTAACGCTTCTACAGGATTTAACTTTGAAGCCATATAGGCAGGAACCATTGAAGATACGAGAGACAAGATAACGCTTAGAACAATTGAAATTCCAACGATATCGATCGAACTTAAAGAAGCTTGGAGAACTAATTGAGGAGAAGATGATTGCACGTAGTACATTATAAAGGCGACTAGCCATCCTCCAAAAGCACCTACTATGCCACCTATTAAGCCCATTAATGCACCCTCAATCAAGAAAAGTTCTAAAATATGAATTTCTTCAGCCCCTAAAGTCTTCAACGTTCCTATTTCTTTATATCTTTCGGTAACACTCATTAACATACTGTTTATAATTCCAACACCACAAACCAGTAGTGCAATAGCAGCCATCCATATTTGATAGAGTGGCGGACCTTGTGAGGTTTGGCTTAGGCCACCACTAAGTGCACTAACTATCCTCGTTATTGTTAACAAAGCAGATAGAAACGCTATTCCTAAAACTATCGAAATAACTGTTATTAAAGCCCTAGAAAAACGTCTTCTAATGCTCTCGACGGCAAAAGAGATTGCTTCGGACAATGGAAATGTAATCTCTTGCTTCTCCTTGCTCATTTTCATCTCTTAAGTGACACTGGGGATAAATTAAAATATTTCTCTTTAAGAGCTAAAAGCATGGACATAAGTGGATTTTTTACTATATTAAACCCAACGTTATTGATGCTAGGTTTAATAACCCTAATAACTATTATAATTCTTATAACAATAAGAGATAAAGAAAAAATAGAGAAAGAAGAAAAAGGATAACTTCAGGCTTATTTTATTTCTCGACTGTAATAGCACCTACAGGGCAAGACGAGGCAACGGCATCCAGATCACATTCTCCTTCTTCTGGCTGCTTTATTACTTTTGACTTTCCTTCTTCATCCAATGCGAATACTGTTGGACACAGACTGACACAGACGCCACAGCCTATACACGTTTCTCGGTCTACTTTTACTTTGACCATGTTTCTCCGCACCAGCAATAAAAAAAGAGAATAATAAAGCTTTTACTTCTTGAAGTAATTTTGACTTACTAAATATTTAAAGCTAGGTTTTCCTAAGAGAAAGCGAAGCTTTATGGAGCAGAGCTTAGTGGATAAATACATTTCTGTGATTATAAGCAGCAGACCAGATATTTCAAGAGACCAATTAGTAGAAATGATAGAAGAAAGAAGCAAAAAAGTTAAAATTGGAAACAATTACAAAAAACTTTATACGCTTTTTTTAATAGCGCAAGAACTTGGAATAAAATTAGAACAGGCGAGTTTATCAGAACAAGCAATCAAAATTAGTAACGTGCTACCTAACTTAAGAAACATAACTTTAATTGGTAGAGTCATTGGGATTTCCTCGAAAAACATTGCAAAGCAGGACGAAGAAGAAGTAAGAGTCTCAAAAATTTATCTTGGGGATGAAACAGGACAATGTGTAGTGGTTCTTTGGAGAGAAAAAGCAGAACTTCCAGAGCTGTTATCGATAAAAGAAAACGATGTAATTCAGGTTCAAGGAGGTTATTCAAAAGAGGGAAGATTTGGTATAGTTGAAGTTCATATTGGAAGTTTTGGAACAATTACAAAGGTTCAGGAGAGTTTCAATCTACCTTCAGGCAATACATTTTTTATTCCAATTTCAGAAATTCCAGAAAAACAAACGATCATTAACACAAAAGGAATAATAAGGCAAGTCTCTCCACAAAAAGGAAAACTAAGAAGAATTATTGTAGCTGATGGAAAAACGGAGATCGCAGTTTCATTATGGCAAAGTATGAGTAAGTTGATTAGCGAAGAAGATGTGGGGAAATGGGTGTATCTTGTAGGAGCAAAAACTAGACTTGGTATAAATGGGAAACTTGAACTTTCATTGGATGAAAATGGATGCCTAAAATTAGGAGCACTTGAAGAGGGCTATTCCATTGAGCAAAAAATAAAAGATGCAAAAGAAGGAATAACTATAAACTTGAAGTGTAAAATCTTAAAGGTTTTTGAAGAAAGTAAGAGAAACATTCCAGGTTTTGGTATACGGAAAGTGAAGGAACTCATAGTTTATGATGACTCAGGAATTGCTACTGTAACAATTTGGGCGAACGAAAACGAAACAATGCCCGAATTGAAAGAGGGAGAAATAATAAAGCTTAGTGGAGCAAAAGTTAGAAAAGGACCTCCTGAAGTAATTCTTTATACTAACTTAGGAGGTATTTCGAAAATCGAAGATAAAAACTTGGCTTTGCTTCCACTAATGCAGCTAAAACCAGTAAAAATTAAAGATATCAAAGAAAATCAAAGAAATATAATTATTGAAGGTTTAGTTATATCTACTGTAAAAAGACAAGAATTTACAGATGAAGAAGGTAACCCAATTGAAAAAGCAGAAGTTAACGTTGCAGACGATACTGGTTTAATAAGAGTTGTATCTTGGCGAGAAGACTGTGAAAAAATAAAGGGACTTAAGATAAACATTCCTGTTAGAGTATTATGGGCCGATACTAAAAGGGATCAATTTACTGGAGAAACGTATGTGTTAGTTACTAAGAAAACTATGGTTGAAAGCATAGAGATGAACAAAGCATGAAAAAAGAAGAAATATTTACTGTAAAAGTTGGAGCAAAAAAAGTTTGGTCTTATGTAACAGCAGTTGTAACGCATATGAACACAAGTGGAGATAAAGTAGTTATTAGAGCAAGAGGAAGAAACATATATAAAGCAGTAGAGGTAGTTAATGCAATAAAAAGAAGCTTCTACACCGATCTTGTGATAGACAAAGTGAATATTGTTTCAGATAAAGTGATAACTTCAAAAGGAGAAACAAAGATTTCAGCTATAGAAATAGTAGTAAAGTTACCTAGCGAGGGAAGAGGAAAGGAAGGATAAGTTACGCTACCGGAAATAAAAGGACAGCAGCTAGACTTATAACAATAAACAAGAAAGATACCAACAAGATAATTTCGGGGTTAATCTTTGGACCTCCGGTGTCTTCATCTAAGAAGGTGACTAAACCAATCCCAGTAGGAGGTAACCGTGATGAATCTTTGCTCTTCTTTGACTTGCTTTTTTTGCTCATAGCTCTTTATTAAAGAAGAAACTAGGAATATTTAAGAATTTCTGTCATTTATTAAAATTAAAAGAAAAATATATAATAATAAGTGAGAATTAGGTAAAGTTGTAGACAAGATAGGAATTAAAAATGTCTTCTACTTTTGCAGAATCTTTTAGGAAGAAAATTGTTGAAAAGTTACTAAAGGAAGGCATTTTTATCGCTCCAGATGCACTAAAAAAGATGGAAGAAAATTACTCTGAAGAAATGGTCTTAGAGGTAGCAGAAATAGCGAAGAAAGAGAACCTAAGCATGATTGAAAAAAGACATGTTGACTTAGCTATTTCAATAATAAAAGGAAAGAAAGGGGAAAGTGAAACATTTTCAAAAGAACCTATTGCAAAACAAGTAGAGGAAAAAGTAAAAATTATAAGTTCTTATTCTGAATCTAAGAAATCAACAAATACAATTCAAAATAAAGTAAAATACTTTATGTCAAGATTTGAAAAAATTTCAAGCATATTAAGGCAAAGGGTAGATTTCTCTAGAGCTGTAGACTTAGAGTATATAATCAAGAGTAAGGAAGAGGGACCGTTTAAGAGTATAGTTATAGTATTTGATAAAAAAAGAAGTAAGCTAACAGTTGAAGACCCTACTGGGAGACTGGAAGTTCTTGGAATAAACGATGAAAAGGTTCGTGAGAAGATTTCTGAAGTTGTAGTTGATTCAGTAATTGGAATTGAGATTCTAAAAAAGAATAAGGCTTTTTTGTTAACAGATATTGTTTTTCCAGATTTATCAGAAGGAGGAGTAAGGAAATCTGAAGAAGACGTAGCAGCTTTACTTTTGTCCGATTTTCATGTTGGAAGCAAATTTTTTTCAGAAAAATACTTCTACAAGATCATAAATACAGTAAAAGGAAGAGAATACGTAAATGAGCAGCTAGCTCAAATGATGAGTAAAGTAAAGTATGTGATAATAGCGGGAGATCTAGTTGATGGAGTACTGATTTATCCAGGTCAAGAAAAAGAACTTGAAATAGCAGAAGTTTCAAAACAATATGAAAAAGTTGTAAGCTATATTAGAGAGTTTCCAGATTACACCACTATAATAGTAGTTCCGGGAAACCATGATATCGTAAGAAAGGCAATTCCACAACCACCTATAGACGATGAAAATATATTGGAGTTTAAGAAAGAGAGAAAAAATTTCTATAATTTAAGTAATCCTTGCTTTGTGTCACTTCATGACGTTAGTTTTTTGATCTTTCATGGACAAAGCCTTGAGGACATAACGTCTTCTGTTCCAAAAATTAATTATTATCAACCTGAACAAAGTATGAAGTATCTGCTTAAAATTAGACACTTGGCGCCAATTTACGGAAACAATACACAAATTGCTCTTGAAGAAGAAGATAAACTAGTTATTGAAGAAAAACCAGATGTTTTTCATGCTGGGCATATTCACATAAGTGGATTAGATTTTTACAGAGGTACACGAATTATAAATAGTGGCACTTTACAGGAGATGACACCTTACCAAGAAGGCCTTGGCATAACTTCAACAACAGGTTCTTTTGCAATTTACTTACTTAATCAAGGAAAAGCAACAATTTTAAATGCAAAGAATCTTTAAAAATCAAAAGATTTTATACCTTAGCATAGCAGCAATTCCTCCAAGAGATCTTAGTTTTTTTCCTGCTTCGCTTTTTGAATTTACCAGAATAACTGCTCCACCATGCCCCTCGACCTCCACTAAAGCTTCATTTAATAAACTGTAAACATTAGGACTTAATATTGAAGTTATGTTATCAACAAGCAACAAAAGCGAGATAGCACCCTTTTGCGCAAACTCTCTGATTTTTTCAACATTAAATAGAATTAGAGAGGGATCATGACCTAACTGTTTAAGGAGATCTTCTACAGCTTTTGCTTCCTTATATGCTTTAAATTCACCTAATGCTTTACCTACAACTTCACTCTTAATAACCTCATTAACTCCTGCTATAGAAGCTGAAGTTGATGATACTACTGCAACGATCTTATGCCGAAGATCATCGTAACTTTTTAGTCTTTCGGCTAGTTTTTCTTTAACAAAACCAGGACCAGTAATTATTATTGGTGCATCTAAAGCTTTAAGTCTTCTGACAATACTTTTTTCAAGCTCATCTAGAAAACTTGAAAGAAGATGTTCTCGCGCTTTAAGATCTCTCTTATCAGAAGATACCCCAAAAAAACTTTGAACTTCAACCTCGCCAACCTCTGGGACTATTGCTAAAGTCGCTTCTTCCGAATCCACAGCTAAAATTATAAGTCTTCTTCCCTTTTCTTCTAATCTTCTAAAAAGCAAAATCCACTTAAATTTATCTTCTGTTTTTTTCCTTATTTTATACTCCCTATTGATAAGAATAGAGACAGTCTGAAGTTTTCCTTTAATGCCCTCTATATCTTCAGGGCCTTCTACTATTCTTCCGGAAACGTGTAAACAACCTTTTTGAAAATCTAAGAACTTTTCTTCTGCTTCAATCGTTACATCTATTTGCACTTTTTCTTTTTCCTCTTGGGCATCTCCAAATTTAATTACACGATGTGTTTTCCCGGAAACCAAATCCTTTTTGTCTATGAAGTCATACAAAAACAATAGATCTTCAAGAGAAGTAGGAATCAAGATTATAAAATTTTTTTCTTGATCATAACTAAGTACTTTCATTGTTGATTCCTTAACAAGCCATAACTTTTTAATATTTCTTAAAGTTTCCCATACAGTTAAGAATCGATATTCTCCAAGCTTTAGACGAAGATTTTCTGCTCCTCATTCATGGGATTCATCATACAAGTTCTAGGCACTGCTAAGCGCTCTTAGACTAAGCATACAACTTAACTCCGCTTTAGCGTGTTCATCGTTTCATTACGCTCTGCATTGCATGAGTAACAACAGCTGGACATTTGAAGAGACTTCTAACTTGATTCCTTTGCGCCATATTTATGACATGTCATGGAGGCGCTCTCGCTTACCTCAACAAATTTTATTCTGAGCAATTCCATCTTATATTCTACAAGTTGTTCAGTTTGAAGTATTGAAAGCCATTATTGAGCTTTCTGTTTAAGACTCTTCTTTTTTCCATTTCTTCTTATTCCTCTAAGATTTCCTAGAACAATCATGTGGCGTCTAACGTCAGCATCTAGCAAATGTGCGTACTTAGGTTCTCACTTCATTAATTAAAGTAGGAGAATGTTCCAATATTTAAGAATTCGCTTAAAAATCTAAGTGGGCCGGGCCAGACTTGAACTGGCGGCCTCCACCTTGTAAGGGTGGCATCCTAACCAGGCTAGACCACCGGCCCATTCATTTTAATTGAAAAATAGCAAATTTATTTCTTTCGTTAAGAATGGTGGTGATGGTCCTCAAAGTTCACAGAAGTTTCAGAGATTACAGGCACAGAATACTTCAGACTCCTACATTTCAACACAGGAAGCTTGCCTTACTGCTGCTCTCTCCCGAGCCTAGCAGGTTCGGCAATTAGACGTTTCGGAGCCCCTACGAGCTCCTAGCACGTCTACTTCCTGTTTGAAACTTTAGAGCCACCATTAGGCATCTGTGTCTGCGCACCTTCTGAAACTTCTGTTATCTTTGAGTTTAGGCCCCCGCATATCGCCGGTTTCGGGGAATGGGTACGGCGAGCACCCAGCCCACCATCACCACCAAAATAAGAATAATAAATTGAGTTAAAAACTTTTTCGGTTTAGAGTTGTGTGAACTACTCCTCGCTATTGCAAGGAGCTTCCTGCTTCCACGGACAGACTCGCTCTCCACTCACCCACAGGCGGCGGCAAGTGAGACCGTTTCGAGGAACCCGTGTGGAAGGTGGGTTACGGAGGTCTTGCCCTCAGCAGGCGTCTCTTTCGGCCTGTCCCATGCCTACTAGGTCTGCCAGCCAAGCAGACAATGATAGATATAATGAGGAAAATATAAGCTTTTCGGCTTTCATCCCCCAGCTTTCGCAGGGGGGCTTCCCGCCATAAAAGTTAAACAGTTTTTGTAACTATGTGAAAGATATGCACATTCTTCTGTTAATTGGCATTCTCTATAGCTAAAGCTGAAGATTTTCAGTTCCTCGAGGTTTAGCTCTCCATCACACTAAGCTATGAGTTATGTAACGAAGTTCTGCTATTGAGACAAATTCATAGCCTGCTTGCTGATCTTTCTTTCAGTTTAGAACATCATTTTCACTTTGGGACTTCTAGGTCGTATGTGAGTAACTTATCAAAAACATCTTTAAGTTTCATTGTCATCTCAACTAAAGGTTCTAGGCTTTTTTGACTACGTTGAAGAACATGGTGCTGCTTCTCCTAATCCTCAAAAACGTTTCTTAACTTCAGAGACAATTCATTCTCTTTACCACAATCAGAAGTATCCTTTGAAGATTTACTTCATTAAGAATACAAAGCTCTAATTGGTGAAGTTATGTCTCGACTACTTAAGTACCAGCTTTATGGGGGAAACTATGTTTCTCTTATAAGTACTAAATACTAATAAAACTTAAATATTCCTTGCAATATACCGCAGATAATGGCAATCGCCTTTCTTTATAGACTAAAAAATCTGACGAAATCTTTACTACATTACCTTAACGAAAACCCAGGAGCTTTGTTTATCATAGCATTCCAAATTTCTTTACTTATAGCTGCTTACTACCTAATTTTAGGGGATGAAACTTTAGCAAATGATATTGCCATTTATGCGTATTACTTCCTTGTTCTCGGTGTTATATTTCAAGCATTACCTACCAAACTAGCTAGTATATCTATACTTGTTGCAGCACTTTCTTCAACTTCAGTTTTCTTCATACTTGATAGAGAAACAATTGTGTATTCTTCGTTCTTACTTTTTATTGCTATCATTCTTACAATTTCAAACTCTTTATTCATAGAAGGTTCTTCGACAAAGGTAAGCCTTGGGAGGCTTAGCTCAAAGTTTATTTCTCTTATACCTCAAATATTTGTTATACTTTCTCCACTCATTTCTCTCATCGATTCAAACTCATTACTAGTCCTTTTTAAGTTTCCTTTACTATTGCTTGTTTTTACGTTTTTCATAGGAAAAGTAGTTTTAGACTTTTCTTCTAACTATGAACTACTCTCTTTAAATACACTTACTTTGGCTTCTGGAGTTGGAATCTCATTAACTTCAATACTTTCTTTCATTGTTTCTACTTTTGATCTTCCAGTAAGTTTTTCGATATCAATTCTTTATGCTCTAGTTGGAGTAACCTCTTTTTTAAAGAAGTTTAAATTTATAAAAAGTAATAGCTCTTCTTCACTTACTTTCAACTACAAAACTTTAGTAGCACTTTCTTTGATCTTTCTTTTCTTCCTATTGGGATTATTTGAAGTTACTAAATTTTCAATACTTGTTCCTTCTTCATTACTTAACGATTATGTTTCTTCTAAGATTTTAGAAAGAGAAACTCTCAACTCAAAGCTAGGAGATAAACTTGGAACTTCCCTCTTTCTTTCTCCTTTTTTTGAGAACTTAAGAATTACAAACCTAGAGTATGCACAACTTATTGTTATAGTTTTTCTTTTCTCTCTTTCCTTGCTTTCTACTTATTCTTTTGCAAAATTTTACTTTCAAGAAACAAGTATAAAAAGCTCATTAGTGTTCATGGTATTTTTATTCCTCTTTTCTGGAAACTTTTGGTTAAAGATACTTCAAGGAGTTGTTTATGGAAACTATGCAAGCAACATACTACCACTTTTACCTATTTCTTCTTATGATTTACTCAGCTTTTCTTCTCAAACTTTCTTTGGTTCATGCTCAAACTTCATCCTCATCATCTTGTTTTCCTCGTTCTTATTAACCTTAAGAAACTTAAGTTCAATTTGGTTTTCATCTTTTGTTATAGTGACTTATTTTTCTTTAGCTTTTCCTCTGGTATTCTTTTTAGTTCTTACTTCAATACTGATCTTAAGTCCAATTATGGTTTTTAATCAAAGGGAAGATGCAAAAACATTACTTACTGGCATTCTAGCTTCTTTAATCGTTATTTTCTTAGCAAACTTATATTCAAACTTTTCAGTTTATGTTGTTGTAGCTCTTAGTTTGATCGTAGCAACTCTAACTTTTTTTCTGCATAGGCAAAATTTCTACAAGAAACTTAATCCTCTTTCAAGAAAAATAAGCTTTATCATAACGTATTCTCTATTTTCAGTTTGTTTAATTTCATTGTTTGCTTGGTTAAATTATCCTTGGGACTCCAACAGTACAATTACTCCTACTTATGGTTTTTTGTTTTTCTCTGAATTTTCTGGAATACTTTTGTACCTTGCAACACTTTCAATTTTCTTCTTTCTGTTAGGAAAGGAAAGAAGTATATTTTATGAAACTTCTTTAGTAAATATGTTGATTTCGTTTATGGTTCTTTTTGTACTAAGTTCCTTAAACTTATATGTCTACAATACTCAATTAAACTTACAGCAAGTTATTGATCTATTCAACATAGACTTAGCTATCCTTGCTACATTTGGTTTTTCAAGAGTGGCTTCTGTTTTTAAATCTTCTAAGTTTTCAAAGTACTTAAGCTTAATATTTGTTTGTTTTGTCTCACTCTATGGGCTAAATTCTTATGTTGCAGCAATGAACTTTAAAGCAAATGAAGTAAGAAGTTATTCGCAACTAAGTCAGCAGGAGCTTGAAGCTATAAACTTCTTAGATGACTACTTTAGCTCAAACAAAAACTCTTTACTCATAGCCTCAAGAAATGCAGAAGCTTCACTTGCCTCTTCTCCTCCAGAGTACTTAAAGGAAGGATTATTGCTCTTTTATTCTTCTAAGCCAGAGTTAGTAAACCTCCTACTTTCTCAAGGCAATAAGAAGATCTTAGTTTACTTAAGTAACAAAGATGTAGAAGATGCAAAAAGTAGCCTTTTTTATAGCTACTTAAATTCTTCAAAACTTTTGTTTAAAAATGAAGCTGCAGCAATATATGAAGTTACTTCGGTTAGCAAGCTTTCTCCAAGGAGTAGCAATGTTTTAATAGTTCCCTCTTATGAGAACGTTGTTGGAAGTAACTATAGTTATGTGTTTAGCTTACTATCTGAACTTAATTCAAGCTTTACAACTAGGTTAGATACTGATGCAAACTTGTTTAGTTCAAAGAATCTTTTCTTGTCTTATGACCCTCCAATTCCAAACTATTCAGAGCCAACAACTTCTGCGTTATTCTTGTCTTTCCTCGAGTCTTTTATCGATGAGCAAAAGGCAAGGGGAAGCTACATTGTAGGAAAATATGCACTTATTACTGGAAATTGGAGCTCTAGTTCTGGACTTTTAATTGGAGGTAATGGTTTGCCTTCAAGTAAAGGATTTTTTGTTCCAAACAAGAACTTTTCAAGCGAATTTGCTGAATTTTCGATAACTCCATTCACTTCGTCTTCTCTTTCTTCAGCTTTTGGATTTGTTTATGATTTTAAGGATACTGAACATTTTAGAGCTTTATTCATGATTTTTAAGCCAAGTGGTGTAATAAGTGTATACCGTTTACTTGTTAATGGTTCGGAAACAAACATGTTTCCTTTTGGAGGAAAAGATACAATTCCATGGTTTCCAGGAGAAACATTAATCTTTGGTTTAAACATTAGTAGCAAATTTCAAAGATTTTACTTAGATAACCAAGAGGTTCTAAGCTTAAACGAGACATTAAGCTATGGTAAACTTGGTTTCTTTTACTATGGCTTTTACTATGTTGTGATTGGACGAGTAACTAAGATTAGAGAAATTCCGCTAAGAAGTGTTAGCGACTATCTTAATTTTTTGTTAGAAGGAGGAAATCTAACAGTGTTTAACACAAACGGATATAACTTTTTTGCAATGAGACTCTTAAACGTAACATATAGCACTGTTGCTGTTAACAAATTTGTTGGAAGCAAAAACTTCTCAATTCCAGAAACTAACGTAAGTCTTGTTCTTCCTTTATCGAATGTAAGTGTAGTAAGCTATTTTGAAGGAAATGGTCACAAGATTCCATTCGTTGTTAGTGCTAAAATTGGTAGAGGAACATTAACCTACGTAAACCTTTACAACTTGATAAATTCAAGAGTAATTTCAATTCTAGGTAAACTCTTAGAATCAAGTGGAGTAAAGTTACAGAAAGAACCTCCTTATATCTATGAAGGTTCAAGTGCAGCATTTTTAAGTGCGAAAATTCAAGGAAAGACTATCCTTTCTTCAAGTTCTGCTGCATTCAATATCAATGTTTCTCAGCTAAGTTACAGTTCTCCAGTTACAGTATTCTTTAACGACTCAAGAATGAATGTTACCCTTGGAAGCATTCGTTATATAAGCATTACAAATATGAAAGAGATTACTATAGAAGCTCCTTCTGTTACAATATTAAAAGAAGGAAACGGCTTCTATCAGAATTTTATTATTGAAGGAGATGTATGGATAAAATTTCCTGGATACTCAAAAATTACACTTTTTTCAGGAACTCCTGCTCAATCCGTATCTCAATCATTTAATGGAAGTAATCTTGCCTTACATTTTCTTTCTAAAGGTAATAGGTTCATTGTTTGTTTGTTTCAACCTAATGTTAGTGCAACTGGAAACATAGTTTTTTCTTCGTTCTATACTTTTGATAAAAGTCTTCCTCTCTTAGTTTCTTCAGATGGTAACGATGTTTCACTGGAAGGCCAAATGAACTTTAAAATAACAGCCTCTGATAACTATAAGTTAATAAAAGTAACTTCGTTAGCTGTTTTAAACAAAAATGTTTTCTTTGTTGATGATCGAATATTGGCATCTTATCTTATATTCTGGGTAATAGCAACTCTTCCATTTTTAGTATTCTCAGCTTTGATCAAAGAAGAAATCTTAGGTTAAACAACCTATAAAGAAACTTTAGTTTTACTAAAGAAATTAACTATTTCTCTTAAAATATTGTAACTTTTGTTAAAATAAAAGTTTATAAACAACATTTCTTAACTCATTACTATGGACAAAGATCAAGTTATAGGAGTACTAATGTTCTTAGGCAGCCTAGTTGGAATATTAGTTTATGGTGCATTGCTTTTCCTACTTGGAGTTGAAGTTTCGTTGTTAACTTTGCAAGTCTCCGCTTTCCTAGCAGTAGCTGCATTCCTTGGAATAATGGCATGGATTGGTTACACTTTAGCAACTACGCCTCCTCCAAAGCCAATAGAAGAAATTGAAAAAGAGATAGGAAGTGAAACTAAGAGCATAGAAACAGAGTCGAAGACTAAAACAATAGAAGAAACGAAACAAGAAGAGAAAAAGGAAAGTTAGGCTTTTTCTTTATTTTTACTAATTGTGTTAACTTCACGTATTTTATATAAATAACAATTTGAATAATGTAAAGTTATAAGTATGTTAAAATTTGTAAGAGAAATTTAAACTCTAACTATAAATTAAATTGGTATTAAATCTAGATAGTAAAATCTATTCTCTCTAAATACAATTTCTCCTTTTTCAAAGTTTACTTCTTTTTTAAACATTGGTCCATGGTAAACAAATGTATGGTATTCCCCATTTTCTCCAGCAGGGTCAACGCTCTTTGGAAGATCTTCTAGAAATTTTTTATCCACCGTTCTTCCTATGAAACTTTTATCAAGTACATTTGAGTCAACGCAAACTACAATTGCTTTAAATCCTAAGTTTATGAAGTCTGTTACAAGCTCTCTCGATCCTCTTTTCCATAGAGGAAATATACCCCTCATTGAAACCTTTGACAAATTTTCTTCTCTATACTTCCTTACATCTTCAAGGAAAATGTCTCCAAAAACAACTGAAGAAATTCCATTTTTCTTTGCTTCCATCATTTCTTTTTCCATTATTGAATTGTATTCTTCATTAGATACCTTCTTTGGAATAAAAACTTCATGAACTGGAATTCCTATTGCTTTCGCTTGTTCTTCCAATAAAACTCTTCTAACTCCATGCATCGTAATTCTATCGTAATCTTTCGTTATTGTAGAGAAAAGTGCAGCAATTTCATAATCTCCGTTCCTTTGAATCTCATAAAGTGCAAATGCACTATCTTTTCCCCCACTCCAAGAAACAAGTACTTTTTCTTTTTTCATAAATTTTAAAGATGGTGCTTTCTTCTTATTAAACTTTTAGCTTAAGAAAAGTATTATTTAGCTTGAAGGAATATTAATTCTTCAAGCTTTCGTTATCTTTGCCTGCAAAAATTAAAATAGATTCTAATGAAAACAGTAATGTTCATATTTAGAGAAGAACTTGTACAAGAAAACTAAAAATAAATTTTTCAAAATTTTTAATTTAAGCTAGACTAGCTGCTTTAGAATTGGTTATAACAAGCTACCTCATGTTCTCTTGAAACATTATAAAGTTGTGGCTCTTCTACTTTACACTTTTCTTGAGCAAATGGACATCTTGTTCTGAATCTACAACCACTCGGAGGATTAATCAAACTTGGAAGCTCCCCTTGAATGCTTACATTAATCTTTGGCTTTGGTATATTTGAGGTTGATGCACTTAGAAGCATTATAGTATAAGGATGTTTAGGATCTTGAAAAACTTCTTCTGTTTTTCCTTCTTCTACAACTTTTCCAGCATACATTACAACAACTCTATCGCTTATATGCCAAACTCTTCCAAGATCGTGGTCAATTAATACGTATGTGTAACCTTTCTTTTCCTGAAGGTCGAGTAATAAGTTTAGTATTTGTGCTCTTATAGAAGCATCTAAAGCTGATACAGGTTCATCAAGAATTATTATCTCTGGTTCTGCTGCTATTGCTCTAGCTATAGCTACCCTTTGTTTTTCTCCACCAGATAATTCATGAGGATACTTAGTTATGTATGCTGGATTCAAACCAACTAATTCTAATACTTCAGCAACAGAATCTAAACTTTTTCTTCTGTTGTTCATTGCTTCTGAAACTATGTCATAAGTTTGCCAAGAAGGGTCTAAAGAAGAGTCTGGATTCTGAAAGACCATTTGAACTTTTCCATGAAAGCCATTGAAGCTAGAACCCTTGTATAGTATTTTTCCCTTATCAGGCTTAACTAGCCCAGAGAGAATCCTTCCTAATGTCGTTTTTCCAGAACCACTTTCTCCTACAATAGCTAGTGTTTCAGAAGAAGCAACATGTAATGAAATACCATCAACAGCTCTTATCTTTTTTCTTCCAAAGATATCTATAGGAAAATACTTGTAAACATTAACTGCTTCCAGTATTTTCATAAATTGCACACGCAACACCTCCTTCGTGATTTCTTATCATCCTGTAACTCCATTCTTTACATGAATCCTTCGCATAAGGACATCTAGGATGAAACGGGCAGCCTTTAGGTAGATTAAGCATATCTGGTGGTGTTCCTGGTATCGAAAACAATTTTTTCTTTCTTGTAGTTTTTGTGGCTAGTACAAGAGCCTTCGTATATGGGTGTAAAGGTTCTTCCACAATCCTTTTTGCAGGACCTTCTTCTACAACTTTTCCAGCATACATTACAATCATCCTATTAGCAATCTCTGAAACTACTCCAACATCGTGACTTATGAAAAGTATAGATAAGCTATATTCTTCTTTTAGTTCATTTAGAAGAGAAAGAATCTCTGCTTGGATTGTTGTATCTAAGGCAGAAGTAGGCTCATCTGCTATTAGGAGCTTAGGCTTAAGAGCTATCGCCATCGCTATTAAAATTCTTTGCTTCATTCCACCAGAAAGCTCATGAGGATAACTTCCAACTCTAACTTCAGAGTCTGTAATCCTTACCTTTTTAAAAAGCGATACTACTTCTCCATTAAGCTTTCTCATATTTGTGTTTTCATGTGCTTCGTATACTTCAGCTACTTGAAAGCCTACAGGATAAACAGGATTCAAGTATGAAGAAGGATCTTGAAATATCATGGATATCTCCTTTCCTCTAATTTTTCTTATTTCTTCATCACTTAACTCTAATATGTTTTTTCCATTGAATAGGATTCTTCCTTCAACTATTTTACCTGGAGGCTTTACAAGTCTTATAACTGCATGTGCAAGAGTAGATTTTCCAGAACCACTCTCCCCAACGACTCCAACAACTTCTCCTTTGTCTATAGTAAGGTTCACATTGTCTAAAGCTTTAACCTTACCTTGAGGAAGGTGGTATTCAACACTAAGGTCCTCTACTTCTAAAAGCTTCATAATAATCGCCTCAACTTTGGATCCAAAGCTTCTCTTAATCCGTCTCCAAGTATATTAAATGCAACAACAACTACTGCAATTAGTATGCCAGGAATAAATACAACGAAAGGATATGAAAAAATATAGTCTTTTGCGTCTCCAACCATAGTTCCCCATTCAGGTGTAGGACTTGGTACCCCAAGTCCAAGGAATCCTAAAGCTGAAACTGTTAGTATCCCAGTCCCCATGTAGTAAGTTGTCTGTACTATTACAACATGTAGAATATTTGGAAGTATATGGTTAAACATTATGTAAGGACCACTTTTCTTAAGGAGTCTTGCAGCTTCTACGTAATCTTCATTTCTGACTCTTAAAGCTGCAGAATGAACTAGTTTTGCATATACAGGAATTGTTGGTATTGCAATTGCAAGAAGCGTACTAAGAAGACCTGTTCCAAGTACTGCAGCAAATAACGCAGCTATAATTAGTGTTGGAAGAATCAAAAATATTTCCGAAACTCTTTGTATGATTGTCCCAACAAGGCCTAAGTAATAACCTGACGCAAGTCCAAGAAAAGTCCCAATAGTTGCCCCAATAAGTATTGCAACAAACGCTAGTCCTAACGTGTATTTTCCTCCTGCTATTAATCGACTTAGAATGTCTCTCCCTAACCAATCAGTTCCTAATGGGTGTGCTAAAGAAGGTGGCATCAATGCTCCAGAGAAGTTTGGTTGATATGGGTTATATGGTGAATAAACAATTCCTACTGTTGATAGTGCGCTTACGCTTAAGATTACAATTAGAGATAAAAGTGAAATCTTATTCCTTTTGAAAGCTTTCCAAGTTGCTACTCTTATTGTTTTTCTGTGTTCATTCATTTCTTTCAAGAGTGTTTCTTTTCTTATCATTTCATCTTGTACACCTCTTTATACCTTGGATCTATGATTGTTTGTAAGATTTCAACAGATATCATAACTACTAAGAAAATAACAGCAAACACGACTATAATTCCTTGAAGAAGCATAAAATCTCTTGAAAATATTGAGTCTACCATAAGCCTTCCAATTCCTGGCCATCCAAAAATAGTTTCTGTTATTACTGCACCTCCCATCAATGACCCAAACTGAATGCCTATTATTGTTATAACTGGACTTAATGCAGGCCTAAGTATATGCCTAAAGATTATTTTTTCATCTGAAAGTCCCTTTGCCATTGCAGTTGTAACATGATTTGTTGAAAGAGACTCTATCACGGAAGACTTTACTAACCTAGCTATGTTCCCGGTAAGTAGTAATGCTAATGTAATTGCTGGAAGTATTAATTGTTGAATTGAACCTGCACCAAAGGCAGGAAGTACATGAAGTTGGACTGCAAATACCCATATAAGGAGAAGTGCGATTAGAAATGAAGGAAAGGATGAGCCAATTATACCAAAAATACTTACCAAATAGCCTGCAAATGACCTTGGTTTAAGTCCCGCTATGATCCCAAGAGAAACACCTGCAAAAACAGCAATAGCTTCAGCTACAACTGCAAGCTCTGCAGTATAAGGTAATCTTGCTAAAATTTCATTTAATACTGGACCTCCTGTTTTATATGAGATTCCTAAATTTAGCTTTAGCAGTGAAAGCATGTAATCAACAAACTGCAAAGGAAGTGGCTTATCTAAGCCAAGCAAGTGTCTTAAGTTTTGTACATCTTCAGGTCTTGCTTCGAACCCTGCTATGAGTCTAGCAGGATCTCCTGGCAGAACTCTTATTAAGAAAAAAACAAGTAAGATAACTCCAATAAACGTAATAATGGCCTGGAGCATTCTATTGACAACAGCTTCCAGCATCATAAGTTTTGGAACAAGTCAAAATTCTTATATTTAAGTTTTTCTATTGAATTATGAATACTTATATAAGTAATGGATAAACTTGAGGCATTTAAACGAAACATTTAAATATAGGATACTTTTCCTAAACCTTTTTTCATGGCTCAGGTAAGTCGCAAAGCTCTAATAGCTCTAGCAGTGATCGTCGTAATCATAGGCGGTTCCGCGCTTTGGTTTTACTTCCAGTCTTCAGCCACAGCTTCTACAACATTAAAAGTTGCAATAGGCACCGACTTAGACACTGTTGACCCGGATGCGCAAACTACAACTACAGTAGGAAACGTAATGCGGCATGTATTCGAAGGCCTTACATGGTATGATGCTAACGGTAATTTAATTCCATGGTTGGCAACTGGCTGGAATATTTCTTCAGACGGTCTTACTTATACTCTATACTTACGCAAAGGAGTTAAGTTTCAGGATGGTTCAGATTTTAATGCTCAAGCTGTCGCTCTAAATCTAAAGAGGTGGCTTGATCCTCGAACCAGGGTTATAGGAAGGTCTAACTTAGGTCCAATAAAAGACTTTCAGGTGATAAACAACTATACTATAAAAATTACTCTTGCAGAACCATATCCTCCTTTCTTAAGAGCGTTAGCTGGATTTTGGATAGCTTCTCCTAAAGTAATAGAAAAAGTAAACATAACTGGGACTATAACTGATCCTATAGGAACTGGCCCATATAAGTTCAGTCTTTGGGAAAAAGGAAAAGATGTTGTACTGGAACGCTTTGATGATTATTGGGGAGTAAAACCAAGCATAAAGACAATAAAATGGGAAATTATTCCAGATGCTTCAACACGAGAAGCAGCTTTAAAAGCAGGAGACGTGGACGTGGCTTTCTTTCCTCCAGCATCAGATTATCCCTCTCTTAAGAACGATCCAAACCTAAAAGTTTTCACCCCTCTCGATACTAGAATAATGTTTGTAGCGCTTCTTCCAAAAGGTCCTCTCAAAGACCCAAGGGTGAGACAAGCATTAAACTATGCTGTAAATAAAACAGCAATCATAGATACTGTTCTATTTGGTCTTGGTAAACCCTTAACTGGCTTAGTACCACCAAACTTCTTTGGGTATTCTCCTCAGCCACCTTACCACTACAATGTAACAAAAGCAAAGGAACTATTAGCAGAAGCTGGTTATCCAAATGGCTTTTCTATGGTACTTTTACATCCTACTGGAAGGTACTTACAAGATGTACAAGTTGCAGAAGCTATTCAAGCTTATCTTGCTCAAATTGATGTAAGCGTTAAGCTAGTAACTATGGACTGGCCAAGCTTTGTCCAAAATGTGTTGTTGCCTTTGAACCAAACTAAGTATGATGCTGTACTTATTGGTTGGGGAGGTGAAATACCTGATGCTCACTTCTACATGTACTACTTATTCGAATCCACTGAAGCACCTCCGCATGGATTAGCAATGGCACACTACTCAAATCCAGTAGTAGACGATCTTCTCAAAGAAGCTATAAACACAGTAAACTCTACTAAAAGAGAAGAATTGTATGCGAAAGCTGCAAGCATCATATGGCAAGATGCTCCTTGGATCTTCCTCTACCAGCCTTACTCCTTGTTTGCTGCAAGAAAGAATGTGAACAACGTATTCTTTGGTCCTGATCATGAGACAATGTATTTCTGGAATGCTACACTAAGCCATTAAATAACTTAAGCAATTTCATCTTTATTTTTTAGAAAATATTTAACTTTGATGGCGGGAAGTCCCCCTGCGAAAGCTGGGGGATGAAAGCCGAAAAGCTTATATTTTTCTCATTACATTTATCATTGTCTGCTTGGCTGGAAGGGCTGGCAGACCTAGTAGGCATGGGACAGGCCGAAAGAGACGCCTGCTGAGGGCAAGACCTCCGTAACCCACCTTCCACACGGGTTCCTCGAAACGGCCTCAC
>JAFNIV010000011.1 GCA_017601145.1 Candidatus Brockarchaeota archaeon | reverse complement strand
GTGGGTTACGGAGGTCTTGCCCTCAGCAGGCGTCTCTTTCGGCCTGTCCCATGCCTACTAGGTCTGCCAGCCAAGCAGACAATGATAGATATAATGAGAAAAATATAAGCTTTTCGGCTTTCATCCCTCAGCTTTCGCAGGGGGACTTCCCGCCATCAAAGTTAAAAAGTTTTGCATGAGATTCTTTATTAACACAACTTTTAACATGTGTAAAAAATGTATTTCTTAATAACGAACTTAGCCATAAAATCTTTTTTAAGTTAAATTTTGTGTTAAAAATAAGAAATATAACAAAAAGAAAACACTATGTAAAAATTAATGCTCTTTTGATCTAAATATCAAAAATGTTGGAGATTATAAAGCTAGTACACTTCCTAAAATAAACAGATTAACAAAAATGAAAAGCGACATTATTCTGGTTAATAAAAGGATGATTCTAGCTATTTTACTGTTGTGCTTTGTGTTATGCGAAGTAGCTAGTATTTCTCTTGGAGAACCATACTATAATTTTACCGATCAAACAAACAAGTTTACTAACATCATAGACAACATATTAAATATAGTTGAACAAACAACGATTTATTTTGCACGAAAAGTTCTAAAAACTGCTCTTGATGTTACTAACGCATTATACGCGCCATTAGGGATAGTTGGAATTATACTATATGTTACTAAAATAAATAAGTACCTAGGAAAGGAGCTTATATTTGGTGCTTTATTGTTAGCATTTTTCTCACAATTTATACTACCTCTTCTTTTATAAAAACAAGAGTTTCTAGTTCACAAAGAAAAGATTTAATAACTTTAGCAAAAAAATACCTTGGTGCAAAATGACAGAAGAGGGTTCTAGAATAAAGAAAATTCATGCAAGAGAAATTTTAGATTCGAGAGGAAATCCTACGGTTGAAGCAGAAGTTATTTTACAAAGTGGAGACATTGGAAGAGCTTCTGTTCCTTCTGGTGCTTCGACTGGAAAATTGGAAGCGATTGAGCTTAGAGATAAAGACAAAAAAAGATTTAACGGAAAGGGAGTTTTAGGAGCTGTGAAAAATATTAATGAAATAATATCTAAAGCTTTAGTTGGAAAAGATGCACTAAATCAAGAACAAATAGATGAAATTATGATTAACCTGGATGGAACGGAGCAGAAAAATAGATTTGGAGGAAATGCCATACTTGCAGTTTCTTTAGCAACGGCTAAAGCCGCTGCAGCATATATGAGAAAACCACTATACAAGTATTTGAGTGAAAAAGAAAGCTATATAATGCCTGTACCATTGATGAATATAATCAATGGAGGAAAACACGCAGGCAATGAACTTGCTATACAAGAATTCAAAATAATTCCATATGGTATTGACAGTTTTCCTGAAGCTTTAAGACAAGGTGTAGAAACATATCAAAAATTAAAAGAACTTTTACGAGAAAAGTATGGGCCTTCAGCTATAAACGTAGGAGATGAAGGAGGATTCGCACCACCTATGAAATCAACTAGAGAAGCACTCAGCATGCTGTTTAAAGCGATAGAAGCGGCAGGATATACTGAAAAAGAAATAGCTTTAGGACTAGATGCTGCAGCTTCTTCATTTTACAACGAGAATAATAAAACTTACTTAATTGATGGGGAAAAATTAAGTGGTGGTGAACTATTAGACTACTACTCAGAAATAATAGAAGAATTCCCACTGATATCTATTGAAGATCCATTTCAAGAAGAAGATTATGAAAACTTTGCAGAGTTTACTAAAAAATTCGGGAACAGACTACAAATAATTGGAGATGACGTTTTTGTAACTAACAAGAAAAAACTTGAGTTTGGAATTGAAAAAGGCATTGCAAATGCACTTTTATTTAAGGTAAATCAAATTGGAACTTTAACTGAAGCATTCGAAACCATGGAACTAGCATTTTCAAAAAACTACAGAGTTATAGTTAGTCATAGATCAGGAGAAACAGAAGATGACTACATTGCAGATATAGCTGTAGGCAAATGTACAGGAGAAATAAAAACTGGCGCCCCATGCAGAGGAGAAAGAACTGCAAAGTACAACAGGTTACTTAGAATAAATGAAGAGTTAGGTGAAAAAGCAAAGTACATTGGAAAGCAACTATTCAAAACTTAAGATATTCTTTCTTAAAAAATAAACGTGTAAAACCACCCTTAAAGTCATTTAAAGACTCTGTTTTTATAAGTAAAGGTATGTTGTTAGTTATTTTTCCTGTTATTAAACAGCACCTTTCCGGCAAATTTGAAACAAAAGCTGACAAGGAATCAGAATCAAGATCAGTAACTTTAGATAGAAAAGCGATATCATTATCGTTAATATAGTTAAAAATAAAAATAGAATCAGATTGGCGATATATAAACTTAGAAAGACTTTCAGGCTCATTTGTTATAAAAAACAAAGAAAGACCAAGATGACGCATTCTTGTTACAAGGTCTTCCCAAAAACTCATATCTTGATATAAGTGTGCTTCTTCAGCAAAAAGAAAAATTGGCTCTAGTGAACCATTCTCTAAAGATTCAAGAAGCTGGTTCATTGAAAGTTGTATAATTAACTTTCTAAATATTGAAGACTGCCCTCGTAACATAAGGGAAATACATTTTCCTTCAGGTGATTTGAATTCATCGATAAAAGTTTTCTCAGGTAGATCATCTGTAATTATTCCAGAAGAATCGAGTAATTCTAGTCTCCGGATTAATGCATCCCTAATGTAATCATTTATTTGAGCAAAAGCTATTTCCTTTTTTAACAACTTAAACGAAAGATGCCCGGATTCTTTCAGTCTATCCCAGATTCTTGAAATTTCCATAATAGAAGATTGCGGGAGATTAAAAAGATTTTGAAGTATAGAAATGAATATGGGTTTTGAAATGGAATGGAAAGAGAATTTTAGATTCTTTCCGGGAACTAGAGATATAAAAACTTTTGAGCTATAACCAACAGAGTATTCGTTATTTATGTCTATAACGAAACATTTTGCACCATTGTTAACAAGAGCTTTTATCAGGGTTTTCGCTAACATAGATTTACCAGCGCCTTTTTTTCCAAGTATTATATTTAATGAACCGTCGAACTTCGTTAGGTCGATAACAATGTTACCCTCAGGTTCATTTATAAGTTCTCCAACTGAAAAAGGAATTTTGTTTTCGTTACTCATGATGGACTTTATTTCTTTTGTAGAAATTTTCTTAACTATTGTTTTTTGTCTTGACGGCACCCATAAAGTGTTTCTAAAAAAACCTCCATTTATTAGAGCACCTCTTACTTTACACTTAAGGATTTTCGAGCTTATAATTTCATCGTCAAACTGCTCGATTAGTGTATCACTGCTGTTCTCTACCACTATTTCTTGAGCTTTTGCCAACCGCATTATCTCTTCTAGTTCTCCGGGTATACTTAGATATACCACGTCTACAACTTGTAAGATCAAAGATCTATTTGATTGAACTTCTAAAATTTCCAAGAAATCCCCTATGTTTACTTCGTCAGGAGGAGTTTCTAAGATTTCAAAGTATTGGCCAGTTTTACCGAACAAGGCAAGCATTTTAACTTAACACCATAACGAACCAAGTAAAAGCTTTCTACCATCTAATTTTCTTGTAACATTTACTTTTTCTTTTATGTAAAGAGAAACTCTTGCGCTTGATGCTTCGTAGGGAAGAATCTTAGAGAAAATATGCGCTAATTTTAAAGTTAGAGGATACCCAAAAGAAAGTTCATCATTTTTTACAAGCAGAGATAAAACTTTACAAGCTTCTGTGGTGCTATTACTTAATAAGCCGAGCTTAACAATAAAGCCATTATAAGAAAGCCTAGCTAGGAAGGTATTGTCTTTTAAACTTATCACGAAAGGATAAGTTGGAAAAACGGAAGATATCTTTGCGTTCTCAAACTGAAAAACTTTGTCTATACTTATGAAGGTATTCTTATGAAAACTTTTAAGTTTACTTTCAATTTCTTTTAAATCTAGACCATCTACAAGAATAATACCACCAAAGATTGTTTCGTTTGCATGCAATATAGCCCCTATTTCCATTTCGTGAAAATAATTGTCAGAGGCTTCTGACTTAAACAAAAAAGGACCACTTCTAACTACACTAATTTTGTTTCGATTTTTTCGAAAAACCAATGCTGATCTAAGTAGAGTGTAGTAGTTTTTGCTATCCTGACCAAGTACAACGAAGGATGAATCCACAGCTGCTATTGGAACTACTTCATCAGAGTTATTGTTTATTGGAACTACTTCACCATTCAGGTCAAGAACTCCTTTTTTGACTTCATTCGAAAACTCATTATTTAAAAATCCTGCACTAACTTTGGTGTTCATTTTTTACTCTTGCAAGCCTGATCTTCCAGGATTCTTCAAACTTTCTAAAGGAATAGAAGAAAAAACACCTCTATCTGATAGCTTGTAAGTGCCCTTATCTATTCTTTCAACCTCGCCTGATTTTACTAGTAAAGAGAGATTGTTCCCTATTGTCTTTTGAGAAGCAGATATTATCATTGAAAGTTCCCTGATAGACAAGTTTGGAGAAGATCTTAGACCAAGTTCGTACGACAACCTAGCAGCAAGTAAAGCTTTTTTTATTCCTTCTATAGTATCTTTTGGCTTATGCAAGAAAATGATTTCACTTCCACTTATTCTTATGTCATTTGATAAGAAGTCAATAATTTCTTGGCTTGTAGGAAGAGTTATGAAGAGTTTTCCTATAACTTGAAGTTGAGGTAAGTGAGCAAAGAGGAACTTTTCAACTTCGAAAGCAACAGACTTAGCATCTCCTGTAAACTTAGAAGAGACACTTAAATTATCTGCTTTTATTTCTAAGTATACTTCTATGTTACTTTGACTCATTGTTGCACAACCACCCCTCTAAGTTTCTTAGCAAGTTCTCTTGCAAGAACTTTTCCTTTTTCTGTAAGTATGTACTCACCTGTTTCTTTCTTTGTAACTATACCTTCTCGGCGCATTTCATAAAGCCTAGCAGCATATCCAGTTGAAACAATGCCACTCCTATTGAGTAGCATTCCTATGTCGCCACTTTTTAGTCCTTCTTCTTTTAATGGATATAACAAGAGCATTATCGCTTCTTTGTCTGTAATTTCTCTATGTAATCCACTTAAAACTGGCAAACCTTTTTCATCTATTTTAACTATACCTTTTAAATCAACATCACCAACTTTCGCAACAAGCTGTTCCTTTACCGAATCAAGCTTTGAAATTACTTCTGGCAATTTATCCAAAAGTTCGCTAATTTCTTCTAAAGAGTCAGCAGAAAGCTCAATTTGATTGTCTTCATGCTTAGTGCTTATCTTTATCTGCTTCATTTCTACGTAACGTATACGAAACTATACGTATTTAAACTTTTCTCTAACTACATTTTTACGTCGCATCTTGCTAATGATTTTTTTACATAAAAAATACTATAAAATAAAATAGTAAAAATAGTTTCAAAAATCAACTCACTTATTTTTTAGAAGCATTATAGCCTGAGCCAAGTCGCCACCTGTCATCTTAAGAGCGGACTTTGCTTCTTCTACACTTTTACCTGTTTGTTGCGCAACAAGAAGAATATCTTCTTCAGAAGGCTCATAACTCTTTTTTTCTTCAATTTCTCCCTCAACCTCTTCGCCAACTATTTGATACATTGATTGTTCTGAGTTTCTTATTCTAAAAACTGTAGGATTTTTTATAATTATCGTCTTTGATTCCATCACTAACCTTACTTCTTTTATGCCTTCAACTTCTTCTAGATTTATACCGAGTCTCTTAAGTAACCTTTCTTGGTCTCTTCTCGAGAGTTTTTTCATGGAAATCCTTCTACGGGTATTAAAGTTAAAGTATTTCGCACACCATCAATCTTCCTTATTCTTTCAGAAACGATTTCCTTAAGTTTTTCAGGATTTTCGGCCTTAACTTTAACAACTATGTCATAAACACCATAAACAACCCAAGCCTCAGTAATTTCAGGAACTTTTTTAAGTTCATTCACTATACGTGACTCTGCACCAATCTCAACGTTTACCAAAACATACGCATGCGAGAAAGACATGGAGCTCATCAGTTTAACTACTAAGAGTATAAATTTAAATGTTTCTATGAGTAACGTTAATTTTATTCCTCCTTGTATTAAATTACTTCGAAACAACAAAGTGGGGCCAGGGCGATTCTCAAGTTTGTAAACCTTTTGAACGCCCATAAACGGGTTTCTTCCAAGCTCCAACCTTTCTTCATCTTTTTATCAGAAAACCCTATAATGGCTGGAGCCCGTCGTCTTTAGCTAGACCACATTTTATGCGGTCTATATACCTGGTTAGACCATGGCCCCACCGACTTCAAAGTCAATAAACCTGATAAATAAACTTTGTGCTAACTTAGTAATCTTACTATTTTAAAACTTGGATAAGACTAAAAACAAAATAGCTAAAAATCAGAAAGAGAATTATCTTGATATGCTAGAGTATTGAAAGACTTCTAATAATTTTTTATTTGAAGGTTTCTCAAAATGTTTTCTAATAGGATCAATTATGCTTGAGATCTCTCTAGCAACAGATAACTTTAAATCCATTGGATGCAATTTTCCTTCAATGTATTCTTTTTCTAGTTCTTTGTAAGACGAGAAAACAACATCACCACCATACTTAGTATTCCTTTCAACTAAAAATTCTTTCTTTTCATGGAATATGATGTACTTTGTTAACTCTAATACAGGGTTCATTTCAGCTTGTCTCTCTGGGCACCACGCCTTTAGTAGTTTTTCCTTTATTTGCTCTTCACTATCATGGATAAAAATTGCAGTCCAAGGTTGGCTCTTACTCATTTTTGATGCTACCACTTGTTCTATTTTATCCTTAGAGTTTACTTTTGGTGGTTCTGACAATCCCATCAGTAGATGATGATGAAGCGCTATAGGCTTTTTCCATCCTAACTTAGGAAAAACTTCTCTCGCCAAAACATGTACCTTCCTTTGATCCATTCCCCCATGGGGGATATCTTCACCTAGGTATTTTATGTCAACTGCCTGCATTGGAGGATATATATATTGAGCAAAGTTTAGTGATTCTTTTTCTGTTCTTCCCATTATAGTTAAACAACGCGTGACTCTGTTGAGAGTTACATTAGATGAAAATCTTACTATATCTTTCCAATATTCGTCATTATTGTGATACAAATCAGAACCAAGTACTATCTTTGCTTTTGGACAAAAAAAATTAAAGGCTTCTTTAAAGTATTCCGAGGCTTTTAATATGTTATCCCAGTTACCTCCAAGTTTCCTGTTTATGAAACTATGCCAATCTGCAAGATAAACAGTAACATTCACACCAGCTTCTGCTAAGTCGTTAATTTTATAACCACTAACTATTAA
This sequence comes from Candidatus Brockarchaeota archaeon, assembly GCA_017601145.1. Lineage (GTDB taxonomy): Archaea > Thermoproteota > EX4484-205 > EX4484-205 > JAAOZO01 > JAAOZO01. The sequence continues at coordinate 40,437 of JAFNIV010000011.1, read as the reverse complement.
TGTACCAAGATGAAGCAAACCTGAAATTTCGAAGCCTATATAGTGTTTAGGATGTTCATTCGTCTCAAGTAATTCCCTAAGTTCTTTTTCAGTAATTATCTCTTCTGTTGGAGGCCTTTGAATTAGCTCCAGTTTTGTTTCTATGTCCATGGGGAAAACACTTACTTTGATCACCTTTTAAGTCTTAAGAATGCTAAGAACTTTTTCTTACAAAGATCGCTTTGTCACTAAAGTAACGAAGAAATAGGAAATGGAAGTTAATAAGTTAAGCTTATCTCAAGAATACCATTCAGCTCTTGGATTTTATGAAGAGTTTTTAACAGTACTAGCCCTATAATATTTAATTTCCTTACGAAAAGTTTTTTAAATTAATCTTAGACAAATTGCTTGCTTGCGAAGGGCCGGTCGTCTAGGTGGTTAGGATATCTGCCTGACACGCAGAAGGTCGCCAGTTCAAGTCTGGCCCGGCCCACTTCTTAATTTTATTAGTAAAATACCTAAAGTATTTGTGAGTAAAGAATTTATATGTTCAATTAGCATAAATAACCTTGATTAAGGGATTGAGCATGGAGTATTTAACGGATGAGGAATTTAAACACGAAATCGAACTATTCTCAACACAACTTCAAAGAGTAAGACAACAGATAGAAAGGTTAGTAGCCTTAAAGAATGAAGGAAAAGTTAGTGATCAAGTATTTAGAGAAGTTCTAGAAGAAATAGCAAATAAAGTAAATGCATACTCAAACAAATATAATGAAATAGAAGAAGCTGTTGCTACTAAACAGACTAAAATCAAAGATGAATCGAAAGAACTGAAGCATTACCTTGAAACTTTAGAAGTTAAGTATACTATTGGTGCAGTCCCTGAAGACCAATACAAGGTAAATAGGGCAAGCTATACAATGCGTTTCCAGAACTTAGACGAATTTAGTAGAACAATTACAAGCTTTATGAACAATATTAGAGAGAACTGGAACAAGATAACTTCTTATATTAACCAACTTAAGCCTGTTTCAAAAGAAGAAGAAATGCCTGTAACACAATCTCCTATTACTACACCCTCACCAATTTATGAAGCAAAAACAGAAGAAAAACCAGTAGTACAGCTTACAAAAACTCAAGCAGTATCAACTCCTATTACACCACCAACTACCAGTACACCAGAACAAAAGAAGAAAGAGAAGAAGATTTGTCCAAAATGTGGAGCTGAAAACCCAGCAGATGCAACGTTTTGCTACAACTGCGGTGCAAAACTAGCATAAAAAGCTTCAGAAATTTTAGGCTTTTTTCTTTCTATCACTCGAAGAGTGCTCCTAGGCCAGCAACTTCTTCAGCTTTTTCTTCTTTCTTTTCCTCTTTTGGTTTTTCTTCAGCTTTTTGCGAAACCTGAGTAGTTGTAGGAGTTACGCCAGTAGCAGGAGCAGAAAGGAAAGAAACTGTTGCGCTCGAAAGAACTTTGTCTATATCAACATTAGATAATGCTGAGACAACCATTTTTACTCTTTGCATGTCTGGTTCACTTCCAGCTGCTTTTATGACGTTAGCTAGATTTTCCTCATTTATCTCCTTCTTTACAGAATGAAGTAGAAGTACAGCGTGAATATACTCCGACATCTTTGCTCGATTCTAAGCTTAAGAAAGCACCAGTATATAAAGACTACTTTTATGACTGAAGTAAAAGATAGAACTTTCTTATTCTAAATTATAAGATAATTTTCTAAACTTAAGCGAAGTAGGAAAAATCTTTTACTTAAGTTAAAACTTATTTTAACTTCATCAGTTTTGCAAATAAAACCTAATTTTGGTTAAGAATAGTTTTGTAATCCAAGGATCTTCTTTGTACTTAGAAGCATTTTTATTCACTTTGACTCAAAGCAACTAGCAAAATGTTTACTTAGGCTTTTTCGTTAACTGAGTCAGGATGAACTAAAAATATTTTTAGGATTTTTGCGCGCTATCAATAAGCTTACTGAGTAACAAAGATTTATTCTCTGCGATTTGTAACAATTGAACAATATTGTCTTCTGTAACTATTGAAGTTTCCAAACTTAAGATTTGCGCTTCTCTGTGAGCCTTAGCAAGTAGTAGTGGTAAAGTATCTTTTGTAAAGTAACTTATTTCTGCCGCTAAAATAATATACTTCTTATTAGCTTCTATAAGCTCATTAAATATTTTTTCTGGTTCAGTTACTAGTAGCGTTCCTTCCACTATTACGTCATCGACCAAAGCAGCTCTTGGTTTTAAGTACATTCTTATTGGTTTTAAGCCGAGTTTAGATAAGGCAGCAGCAAGCTTTACGTTGATCTTTTCACCAGCCCTTGCAACCACAACTTCTTTAGTAACCCAAATGCTACCTTTATCGATCCTTGTAGGAATTCCTACCTCGTTAAGCTCGGAAATCATCGGACCTGGAGGTAAGCCAGTATTTCCAGGTTTCACAACAAGATCCTCTTCTATTATGTTTCCAGCTTTTGCTGGAAGAGAAAGAGCATTTCTTACAAACTCTCTTGATAACTTAAATGGGTCTTCATTAGTAAAAGCTAGAAGAACAGAACCTTGAGTATATTTCATTGCAAGCTCAACTAGAGCTTTATTGCCTGTCTTTTTTGCAGCTCTCATAAATAAAGAAGGTTTTTCAAACTTAAACTTAACTCTTCCCCTAAAAATGTCTCGCATTTCATTGATGACTTTTGTTCTAAGGCCACTAGCATCTATTGCTATAACATACTTATAGGAATTTATTAGAGTAACTAATTCTTCTACTCTTTTTTCTTTTTTTGTTATAGACAATCTAACTTTTTGCATTCGACTCACCCTTTTTCTTCTTGTAGTAAACTGGAGAGCCCATCGTTGTTTTTACTACGATCTTTTCAATCTTTCTTTGCACATCTTGAACTTTTTGTTCCAATGCTAAAATTATTTTTGCTGCATTTTCATTTAGTTTTTCTATTGGCATATCTTCAGTTCCTATAAAGCTCGAGACAGTAGATTGAGACTTAACCCTCACTAAGACACTTCTTTTAAGTCTCTCAACAATTGGTGCAATGTCCATGTTTGGAGCAACAGCTATGGGCATCCTATCCTTTGGGCCTAGAAAAGGTCCAAGTACTTTTCCAACTAGAGGCATGAGAGAGACTTCAGAAATGAAGAAATCATACTGCGAAGCAAGCTTTCTTGCTGCTTTTTTATTACCAGCAAGAGACTCCAGTTCTTCTCTTGAGATCACCGAAACGTTTAGTTTCTTTGCTTGCGCTAGTAAAACTCCAGACGTTATTACTGCTATTTTGTTTTCTTTAGAAGAAGGAAAGTTCGGAAGTTCGACTTGCAGAGAGAATCTATTCTCCGGTTTTTTAAGGTCAATTTCTCTTAACTTGACGTAAAGCTCGACGGACTGAAGAAAGTTTCTCTTTTTATTGTTTGTTTCATTCAATGCTTTTTCAATGAGTTGTTTTGTAACTTCTTCTAAAGAAGGCATCTTAGGCTTCACCTCCTTCAGGAACATTTAACTTTCCTTCTTTTATCATTAGTATCACATCCTTAGGATTTTTGCTGTCTACAGTTATCCCTACACTTACACATGTTCCTAGAACTTGAAGTACTATAGCTTTTAGGCTACCTCTTTTTGTAGCAGCATACTTCGTCTTTGCTATTTCGATTATATCCTTGAAGGTAACATTTCCTGCTGGCTGTTTTATTCCATTAGAAGAGCCTTTTTCAATACCAGCTGCTTTAAAAAGTAAAGCAGAAGTTGGAGGAAGACCAACCTGAATTTCAAACTTTTTAGTTTCTGTATCAACTATGATTTTAACAGGTACCTTGCTTCCTTGAAAGTTAGCCGTAACCTTGTTTATTTCTGCTACTACAGCACTTATGTTAACACCTAAAGGACCGAGCTGCGGACCTAAGGGAGGCCCTCCGCTTACTTGGCCTCCTGTAACGATCGTTGAAACTTCTACTTTCTCTGGCATCTTTACCACACCTCTTGCCTCATACTTATTTTTAAACCTGCTTTCTTCCCTTTTCAACAAGCCTTACTAGATCCATAGATAAAGTTATAGGGAATATGGAACCACTTTCCTGTAATTCTATAGTAACTTCGTTCTTTGCACGATCGACATCCACCACTCTTGCTTTCATTCTTTTAAAAACGCCAGTTTTTACTTCAACTATATCACCTACAGAAAATTCTTCAATTGTAGGTTTCTCAACGAAATATTTTGAGATTTCTTCATCTTTGACTATGCCTTGTAGCCTTCCTCTAACATCTTTTATGTCTTGAGAGACAAGATCTATCTGATAAGCAGTTTTTGCTTCCGTATAAATAAAACCCTTTAGATCTTCAGGGACTACAACTGAAAAAATTTCGAAATTCTCAGCTAGGGCCTTATACATTATGACCTCTGCTGCTGCCCTTTCTCTGCCGGGTGTAACCTTTACTATAAAAAACATAGGCTTCACCTAGGCTTTAGCTGTAGCAGCAATGCTAAGAATTGAACTAAGTAGGTTATTATTCCTACAACAGTAATCCCTAAGAAAGTTATTTTTAGCGACTGTATAAAATCATCCATGCTGGGTTTTGTCGAAACTTTTAACATCCTCTTTATTTTCTCAATTAATTCTAACAACGCTTTCTTTCCCATAAACTCGAAGAAACTCTCTTTTTTAAGTGTTTGCTTTCTTTTTTAAGGTTTTGGAAGTTAAAGGAACTTAAGAAAACAACAATTCATAGACATAATCTTTCATAGAAAAAGGCCTTAAATCTGAATATTTTTGCCCAACCCCAACATAAGAAATAGGTTTTTTTGAAACATAAGAAACCGAGATAGCAGTACCCCCCTTTACATCTGCATCGAACTTAGTCAAAACTATCGAATCAAATCCAACAAACTCTAAAAAAAGTCTTGCTTGTTCAACTGCATCATTTCCTGTTAAAGCATCTATGACTAATATTGTGTGATTGGGTTCTACAACCTTCTTAATTTTTCTAAGTTCATTCATTAAGTTCACATTCATGTGCGCTCTTCCAGCAGTATCAATTAAGATTACATTGAGAGCATTGTCTTCAGAAAATTTTATAGCATCATATGCCACAGAAGCAGGATCATCACCATACTTACTGGAATAAAAGGGAAGGTTTAGAAGACTTGCATGATGTTTTAACTGCTCAATAGCTCCAGCTCTAAACGTATCTGCGCAAACTAACAAAGGTTTAAAACCCATTTCTTTGAAGAGTTTTGCAAATTTTGCCAAAGTAGTTGACTTTCCAGTACCATTAGAACCTATAAACATAGCTATAAATTTTCCATCTGAGCTAATAGCATTGGATGCTTCTTTGATAAGGTCTACCTCTTCTGTCGGAAGAGTGGTCAATAGGTATTGTTTTGCTTCTTCAATCAGGACATTTTGAATGTTTGAAGAGAGTATTGGAAATTTTCTTTCTTTAAGTTTATTTACAATATGTTTTGAAAAAACATCAGCCAGATCGTAAGCTACATCGTTTTCCACTAGTTTTAGCTTGAATTCATCTTCTAGTTCTTCTAATTCTTTATCCGAGAGTTTTCTTGAAAATAGTTTATTGAAAAATGACTTAACGGATGAGCCTAATAACTTGCTCATTTCGTCGTAGCTTGTAATCTTTGACTTATTTGAACTAGCTTTGACTGCTTGTCATTTAATTGTTGTTGAGCTTGCATCATCTCTTCGAGTGCATTTTGTTTAGCTTGTTTTATCGATGCAACACGTTCTTCTAGGATTTTCTGGCAATCTTCTATAGACTTATCTACGAACACCCCCTCTCCAACATTTATTAAGGCCCTTTTGCTATCAACAATACTTGCTCTTATGTAAACACCGCCTCCAACATCAACAAGCATTTGCTGGCCTTCTTGAGATTGCGTTAATGCCTTGATGGCATCTTTTGCTGTCAGCAGTGTACTTTCTGACGCTTCTAGAAGCTGGTAACGTTGTCTAAGAGCTTGAATGTACTCTTCCAATGCCTTCGATTCGGCATAAAGTCGCCTGAATTCTTCTTCTAATGAAGACATAATCCTCTTCGCACTCTTTACCTTAAGAAAGAGTTATTATAAAGGTTTATTTTTTCGTTTTTGTACAAGTGAACAAAATGTAAAAAAAACCCAGTAGAAGTTTCAAAATTACAACTTTAAAACTATGTAAATTCTGCCAAAAAGCTTAATTTCTCTATAAAAAGATACCTTTCAGTTATAAGAAGCTATTAAAAGAACAATTTATTAAAAACATTCTTTGTAAGTTTTACTATTTTGTTATAATATTCGAGGATTTATAACAGTGGTAAAAGTATATTTTCATAATTGGCACTGAGCGTGGGCTGGGTCGGATTTGAACCGACGACAACTCGGTTCCTAAAAGATCCTCTTCAGCCGAGCGCTCTCCCAGTTTGCTCGCGTTTTAACTCTGAGCTACCAGCCCACGAGTATCTACTCAAGATAGAAACTATTATTTATGTTTTATCTCGGTCTTGGGAGTAAGGCCCCATCTTACCTTTACTGCAACGCCTTTTTTTAGTACCTTAGCAGCGCTAGCAGGAACCATTAACTTTCCAACGGCAGCTAGCTCATCATTATTGTTCACAACCAAGACTTCAGATCCAACTCTAAGGTCTTCATCAATACTAGTTACATGCTTACAAAAAACATTATAACCAAGTCTAGCAAAGGCAAATGATTCATCACTTACAAACACTCTGAAGCGGGGAGATGTTGTTTCAGCATGTAATATTCTTGCACCAGCTCTATGTAGAAGTAAGGTTCCTGTTGCATTGTCTAGTGTTGCTATAACTTCACCATGTGAGTTTAGAATTTGCTTAGGTCTGTTAAAAAACTTAGAAAAAATAAAGTAGATTTCGTTACGAGGAAACAATCTTTCTCCAATTGGAAGCCCAAACTGATAATTTGCTATGTTAACTAGCATAAACCTGAAAAACTCTTTTTCATCAAGGATACTCATTTCATTCAAGCTTTTATCAGTGATAGAGTTAAAAGCTTTTTAAGACTTTTAAACGTTCTAGAGTCTATCCTAAGGAATGAATTGTGAAATTTGTGGGAGGAAGATTGATGGAAAGCCAAAACTTGTAAAAGTTGGAGGAGCATTCCTTTATGCTTGCGATGAGTGCGCTAAGAAACTTAAAAAGCCATCACTACAGTCAAGACAAAGCCTTGAACCAATAAACAAGCCTATAACAGGAAATAAAAAAATCGAAAGAAAGGAACTCTTAAAACAAATGGAAAGTGAACTCAAGCTAAAACCAATAAAAGATTTTGCAAAAACTATAAAAGAAGCAAGAGAAAAACAGGGGATAAGTATATTACAGCTTTCTATGGCTGTTGGCTTAAAGGAATCAACCTTAAAGAAAATTGAAGCAGGAAAGCTAACACCACCAATCGAAAGTATAAAAAAAATAGAGAAAGTATTAAAGGTAGTTCTTTTAGAAGAAGAGAAAGAAGAATCAAACACAGAAAAAATACTACCAAAATCAAAAGTGGCAAATTTAACTCTTGGAGAGATTTTAGATGCGTATAGAAGAAAAAGAGAAAATGAATCAAGAACCTGAAGTTTGGATACTTAGACTAGGACATAGAGTTTTTAGAGATAAAAGAATAACTACGCATCTTGCACTTGTCGGAAGAGCTTTTGGAGCAAGTGGAATTTACATTGAAGGGGATGTAGATACAAAAATAAAAGAAAAAGTAGAAAAAGTAAACAAAACATGGGGTGGAGAGTTTGCTATAAATTTTGTTAGCAACTGGATTGATCTTGTGAAGAAGTGGAAAAATGAGGAAGGAACTGTTGTTCATCTAACAATGTATGGCTTACCATTTGAAGATATTATAAACTTAATGAAGGGTGAGAAAAAGAAAATCCTAGTTATAGTTGGTGGAAAAAAAGTCCCGCAAATTACTTATGAGATTGCGGACTATAACTTGGCTGTAACGAATCAACCACACTCAGAAGTTGCAGCCATAGCACTTTTCTTAGACAGATATTTTGAGGGCAAAGAGCCACTTCATAAGAATCCGAAGATAAAGATAGTACCTACACCAAGAGGCAAGTTTGTTATATCAAAACATTTTTAACAAAAAGCTCTTACTCAACATTAATACCAAGAGATCTTGCTAATTTTTTTAAGCCTTCGAAGGTAACCTTTCCGCCAACCATTATTTCTTCTCTAGAAGGAAAAACAACATTATCCTTATAGAGACCACTTAAATCAGATATGTAAAAGGCATGAATTGTAAAAAGAAGAAGATTTAATTCTTTGTTACTTAGTTCGCTCTCTATTTCTTCTAGCTCTTCGTCTGAAAGCGAACAAACTTTTCTTAACGAAGCTTCGATAGACTCTTTATCCTCGTCCATTGTGTCAAGCAAATCCTTTAAAGTAATGTCATATTCTTTGAGTAAGTTTTCGAGCGCTTTTCTTACACTTATGTAACTCATATCTCTAAATTTATGGATATATTCTGCTTATTGTTCTTGGAAAAGGAATCGCGAATTTTATGTTTGGCAAATCTAAGACATAAACGAGAACTCTTTCTATTCCTAACCCAAATCCAGCATGAGGAACAGAACCATATTTTCTAAGGTCTAAATACCAAGAATAGTCTTTTGGAGAGTAGCCCTCTTCTTTTATTCTTTTTAAGAGGACATTATAATCAGAAATTCTTTCTCCACCACCTATTATTTCTCCAACTTTTGGAAATAAAAGATCGTTCGAAAGCACAACTTCATCTCTTTGAGGGTCAGGCTTATGGTAAAAAGCTCTAGTTTTTTTAGGAAAGTGTGTTACAAACACGGGACCACCAACAATGTTAACAAGTGCCTTCTCTTCGTCTGCTCCTAAATCAGAGCCCCATTCAACCTTTATACCTTCTCTTGAAAGCAGAGCGATAGCTTCATCATAGGTAATTTTTTTGAATGGCTTTTCAGGAGGACTAAAATTTGGGTTTATTGATCTTATTTCTTGTCCCATTTTCAAATCTAACTCTTTCAAAACATCTGCAACAATATCTTCCTCCAAGTTAATTATACCATTAAGGTCGCACCATGCTTCTTCAACCTCAAGATGCCAGAACTCTGTTAAGTGGCGCCTTGTTTTTGATTTCTCAGCCCTAAACGAAGGCTGTAACGTAAATACTTTCTCTAAAGAAAAAATCCCAGCTTCGAGATAAAACTGAGAGCTTTGCGTAAGATAGGCTTTTTTACCAAAGTAATTTAGCTCAAAAAGGGTAGCCCCACCTTCGCAAGCAGCTGTTATTAACGTAGGACAAGAAAACTCTTTAAAATCATTCCGAATGAGCCAATCTCTAAAAAGCCTAAGTAATTCAGATCTAATCAATAAAAGTTTTGAAAATTTTCTGCTTCTAATTGAGAGATGCCTATAGTTACCTAAAACTTTGCTTGAAACACCTTTCCTTATCGGAAAATCCTTGCTAGAAGAAGAAGCTATAGTTACCTTTTGTGCGAGAATTTCAACGCCACCGGGTGCGCGTTTATCTTTTCTAACTTCTCCTTCAACTAAGATTGAACTTTCCCTTCCGAGCTCTTTTATTTCATCGAAATCAACAGAATTTATCTTATCTTTTTTTACAACAACCTGAATTAATCCTGATGAATCCCTCAAATTAATGAAAAGTAGCTTTCCTAAAGATGCTACAGTATTAACCCATCCAGCCAGCCTAACTTTTTCACCTTCATTCTTAGAAAAAGCAGCCCTTATGTAGTCTTTCTCCATTCTTTTTCTTGAACGTCCTTTAAGGCAACAGCCTTTTTAAGGTTTATACTTCTTGATTATTTCTGCAGCTTTTTCGGCCTGCTCGCTTGAAACAAATGGCTTGCTACCACCAGATAGTATTGATTTTATTTCTACAGGATTAGTTGGGAGAAGGTTTACTAGCATGATTGCATCTTTTCTAGTTAGATTCGCCTCTTTAACTAATTCTTCAACCATTTTCTTGGCAGTAGTAGCATCAATTTGAACAATTTCCTTCAGGTAGGATTCTAAAGCTCTTCTGAATGATGAGGAAGACTTGGGAAGAGACTCGATTATTTCTTTTGCTTCAGCATTCGTTATGTCTATTTCTTCAATTTTTTTCCTTGGCATTTTTTTGCACCAATACTAAATGTTCTGGCCTAGCAATTACTAACTTTTCTTTGTTTCCGTCTAATATTTTGACTAGAAAAGCTCTTCCACGTTTTTCAATAATTTTCCCTCTCTTTCCATGAAACCTTCTGAAGGGAATTCCACTATGAACAGAAGGATCTATTTTTATTATAACTTCATCACCTTCCTTGTAGTCGTACATAAACTTAGAAAGACTTTTAAGTCCTTTTTCCCTTACTTCTTTAGAAAATAAATCTCGAGTTTTTATCCTTTTCCCATGAGTTTGGGGCAAAGCTTACTCACCTTTTATCTCTAGCACTTCAAGCGATTTCCACTTTAAAGGGGTATTTAACAATTCTGCAAGAGAGGGCTTTGTTCTACCGTTGTCACCATCTATGAACTCTTTTACGTAAGTTCCTCCTTGAGCTTCTAGTACAACTTCTATTTCCTTTTCATTGATAGCAGAGATCTTGATCCACTTTATTATTTTCTTCCTAACTTTATCAGTTCTTCTCCACAAGACACGAGTAGGAGTTCTTTGAGAAATAACCAAATTTTGTACTATCTTTTCTACCTTAGCAATTTCTTCTTTACTTGGAATTTTATCAACCTCAACTTTAAGTCTATATACCTTACTTATTTTTTCTCCAATCATCTTTATCTTAACTACATCTTTTCTATTGCAAAAACGTAAAGAGCCGATTTCAGCAATACCATTAAAGGATGAGTTAAACGTATCCTCGAGAAAAGAGAGATTCGCTATTCTTTTCTTTGGTTCAATTATTTCTAGGACAAAAGGCCTTCCACTACCGAGCATAAGAGCATCTACGTCTTCTCTTCCAGCACCATGAAGTTTCACATCCTTTGCTTTAAAAGCAGGAACAAACACAGAAGCAAGTAAACCTTCTACAGAAGTCAGAGGATCTTTCCCAACTTTTCTTGTTTGTGATATACCAGAGGAGAGTTTTCTATATTTACCATACACGTAGACTGGGCGGGAATACACAGCTACAGACTTTTTTATTGAATCAAACAGTAAAGTAACATCTGGAGAAATCATAACATGCTTCTTTTTTGTTTTTTCTTCAATTAAGTTGCTGAGCAATCGGTTAAACTCGGTTTTTATGTTTTCTCCAGTAGAAATTCCAAATTCAATCTTAATAGAATCATCTTTTCTTATAATTTCTTTAGGTATAAAAGAAGTGACTTGAAAAGTATTAAATTCAACATCAGATATTTGACTTTCCATAAGTCTAAAAAAAGTATCTAAATTTGGGAATATTAAATTATTACATACGTAGCATTTTTCTTCATAAAAATTTTTCACACCTAGACTTTCTAACGTTACCTTTGATTGTTTAAAGCCAGACTTTGCGAGGGTTCTTAAAATATTAACTGCAACTTTTCTCTTTCCTTCGTTCAGAAGACTTATAGCTTTTAGATACAAGCAAAACTTTATGGAGTGACCAATTTCTTCGTTATCGGTCTTCTCATTAAGTAGATGGAATTGTCTACCAAGACAACGATCGCAAAGTGAATATTTACTTAAAATCAATCTAGAAACTTCAAGAATCTCTAAGCTCTTTACCAATTGAAAACAACCCTCTATAACCTCGCATACGTTTTATCATCTTTTTTGATTTTTCATACTGCTCAAGTAACTCTTTGACTTCTTTTTCAGATCTTCCAGAACCTCTTGCAATTCTTCTTATTCGACTGCTGTTTATTATCGACGAATCTTGGCGTTCTTCCTTATTCATCGAGTTGATGATTGAGGACCAAACTCTTACTTTTTCTTCAGTAACTTCTTTAAGATTGCTTGGAAGCTTATTTGCACCAGGAATCATTTTCAAAACTGTTGAATATAGATCACTTTTAAACAGTTCATTCAATTGAAAAACAAAGTCTTCTATTGTAAACTTTCCAGACGAAATTTGTTTCGCTTTATCAAGGTTTATTGTTTCTGAGACCTTTTTTATTATACTTTTTAAGTCAGGTAGTCCAAGCAAGTTTGAAGCATACTCAATAGGAACAAATTTCTCTAAGTCAGATAGACGCTCACCAGTTCCAATAAAAGCAACTTTTGCATTAGTGACAGAAACAGCAGCAAGAGCACCACCACCTTTAGCAGAAGAATCCATCTTAGTTAGAATAATGTATCCAACTTTTACGACTTTATTAAAAGCTTCAGCTTGTGACTTAGCTCTTTGACCTATTGATGCATCAAGCACTAAAAAAACAGCTTCAGGATTGATCTCTCTTGCAATCTCTTGAAGTTCTTTCATTAAATTTTCTTCATCTTTATGTCTCCCTGCAGTATCAATGAGTATAAGATCAGGATTCAAGCTTTTTTGTTCAATCTCCTTTATAGCATCGACGAAAGTTTTTATTGGGCTTTTATCAAGTTCACTCCCAAAGACAGGAATATCTTGATCTTTTAGAAGTTGTTTAAGCTGCACAAAAGCAGCGGGACGATATGTATCAATACAAACAACACAAACGTTGTAACCCAATTTCTTGTAGTAATAAGCAACTTTAGCTACCGTTGTAGTCTTTCCATACCCCTGAATTCCAACGAAAAGCCACTTAGAAGGTTTTGAGATTAATTTTATTTCTACAGGATTTTCGCCAATTAATTTAGTTAGCTCTTCATAAACAGCATTTACAGCAAGCTCCCTAGTAGAAATTCCTGGGATTTTTTGCTTCACTTTTGACTTCACTGTTTCCGAAAACTTCAAAACAAGATCAACGGGCACATCTGCCCTAAGCAAAGCCCTTTGTAGCTCCCTAATTAATTCCTGAACATCCTCCTCTTCAACATATGCTTTATTTATGAATTTTCTTAAAGCATTTGAAATTGTAGAAGCAATTGATTCCAACTTGCTATGAACTATTGAATAGAAAACGAGGAGTATAAAAATCCTTTGCCTGAAATAATAAGTTCTGAATAGATAAGTTTAACCAGCTAAAAACATTGACTATAATTAAAACAAAAGTTTTAAGCTAATTGAAATAATAAAAAAGATTATTTACAACAAAATGTTAGTTTTGTCTTTAAAAAAATAATTATAAGCTCAGCTTATAATTTCTTGGTTGTAAATACTAAGTTAAGAGAGCTTCTTTTATTTGATAGAGGCTTAAACTAAGCTAATGAACCTAGCAGACTGTAATTTTACCTTCTATAAGTCTATTTATAAACTCACTAAGATAGCTTTCAGATAGAGTCTCTTCTAAAATTTTTGATACTTTATTAACTATTTCGTTTTCTTTTGAACTTTCTTTAGGTATGACTTGAACTGCAATATTAGAAGGAATATTAACGGGTTGGCCAATTCTTGATACTAACCAAACGTAGACTTCAGCAACTTCATCAGTTCTTCTATATATAGAGTTTGCAATTTCAAATGAGAGTAAATTGTAGATCTTACCTACATGACTCACGGGATTTTTTCCTGCTGCAGCCTCAGAACCTGAAGGTCTTACGAGAGAAATTAATCCATTTACTCTATTGCCTCGCCCAACTTGACCACTATCTCCAGACTCGGCAGAAGTTCCAGTAACTGTAAGGTAGAGACCGTCTTCTCCTCTTCCTGAAACATCAAGATTATTCAGATGCAACTCATAATTACCAGCGAAAGGAGATTCATCAAGATAAGATTTTATTTGATCTATCACTTCAGATTTTTTTCTAAAGTAACTTAGCTCACTATCTATAAAACGGTCAAGGAAAGCCATAGAAACTGTTATATCTAATTTATTTTTTATTCGAACAGCCATTACCTTAATATCTTCACCAGTTTCAGGAAATTGTTTCTTAAACTCATTAGAATTAAGTTTTCGTTCAAGGCCTAGTACAATTCTTTCTGTTTTCGTTAAAGGGGCGTACCCTACAGCTGCTGAAGTATCATTAGCTCCTAAAAAAGTTCCACCTTTTCTTTTGAATATATCTGATAAATTTCCAGCACTTTTGCCAATCTCGCTCTGAAATCTTATATGGTTGTCTACATCAAGAAATCTTAAATTAGTTTTTATCCAATTTTTTGCTACTTTCTTTGCTAAACTGTCTATGTCAACTGCTTCTCCATTTAAGGATGTTGTTGCCCTATCACCAAAAATTATTAGCATAGGTTTTTCTATAATACCTCCACCAAAGGCAGGCTTAGAGCTTCCTGCAGCAAGAAGAGCTTTGTCTAAATTATAATGTAATATACCACCAAACTTACGAATATACTCTTTGTTTAATTCTATGGAAATTGCATCTACAATACTATCTACAATTGTGTCAGGATGTCCTATACCTTTCCTTTCAACAACTTCTATTGGCTGATTTTCGACAGGTAATGCTTGTATTACATTTATGAACTTCATGAACTTGCACAAAAAGACGTAATTATTAAAGATTTGTGAGAAATTTCACAAAAAATTAGTGTAGATAATATTTAATAAGGGGTTTACTAAAGTAAAGAAAAGAAGTCAAAAAGCGGGGGTTGCCAAGCCAGGTTAAAGGCGCAGGACTGAGGCTCCTGTCCCATAGGGGTTCGTGGGTTCAAATCCCACCCCCCGCATATTTTTCCAGTGAAAGATAGAGACAATTTGAGCTTAAGTTATTTACAAAAATGTTTTAGCTATTTTTGAGCCAGCTGACTAAACTTAAAAATAAGCTCATGGCAAAAAAAGACAAGAATGTTACTTTTAATAGGAATAGACGATACTGACTCAAGGGCTGGAGGTTGTACTACTTATGTTGCTTACAAATTAGTAAAGAACTTAAAAAATGATTTTAACTTACTTCCAAGAAATTATCCGCATCTAGTAAGACTTAACCCAAACATACCTTACAAAACAAAAGGCAATGGTGCAGTAAAGATAGAGTATGAAGTATCTGAAATGAAGAAAGAAGATATTATACAAAAAGCTATTGAGATTGTAAAAGAAAATTCTTACATGGACTATGAAGGAACTGACCCAGCGATTGCTTTTTCTTTTAACGAAGTTAATGAAGAGTTGTATAATTTTTACCTAAAAGCACTTACTACACCAGTAACAGAAGAACTAGCCATCGACTTGGCAAAGAAAAATGGAATAAAAATAATAAACCTTAAAGAGAGTTCGAAGAAAGGAATAGTTGGCGCTCTCGCTGCGTTAGGTGCTGTTTTTCTTGAAGATTATACTTATGAACTTTTGATTTATAGAGTAAAAGAAAATTTTGGTAAGAAAAGAAGAGTAGATCCGGAAAGTGTAAAAGAGATGGATGTTGCAACTTATCCTTTTACTTTTAATAACTACGACTATGGAAGAAAAAGAGTTTTAATTACTCCTCATGGACCAGATCCCGTGTTAGCAGGAATAAGGGGAGAGGATCCAAAAATACTATTAAGAGCTTTCAACTACCTTAGAATAGAAGAGCAAATAGAAGGATGGATGTTATTTATAACTAATCAAGGCACAGACGCACATTTTACATACTTTCAAAGTAAAAACTTAGAAGAGAGTTTAAAGCCGTTTAATGTAATAAGTATTTCTGGAAAAGTAAGTAGTACTCCTATTGTTCTTCCTGGAGGGCACGTAAAGTTCAAAATAGAAACAAACAACAAGAACATTGAAGTCATATGTTTCAAAGAAAGTGGAGAACTTAATGATGTCGTAAGAAAATTGAAAAGAGAAGACGAGGTCGTAGTTTTAGGAGGAACGAGAGAAGTTGATAGTAAAATTTGCATAAATTTAGAAAAATTAGAGGTATTAAAACTCGTAGAAGTAAAAAAAATAAGGGCACCTGTTTGCCCAAATTGTAATGTGAGGTGTAAGAAAAAAGGAAAAAGACAAGGTTATGAGTGCGAAAAATGTGGATTTAAGTGCAAGGAGCCAGAAGTGGTAATAGAGAAAAGAGAGTTAAGTCCTGGAATTTATCTGCCGGATCCAGCATCCATGAGGCATCTAACGAAGCCATTACAAAGATACAGAATACAAAAACACGAAAAAAAATTTTTACTCGTTGAAGGATGGCTGAAATGATATTCTCATAACTAGGCTAAGACATCTATAGCGATTGCTTTAACGCTAGGAAACATGCGTAAGTACCTCCTTTTAATCCACCATATGTAGAAGTTGTATTATTTCTGAATTAGCGTATAAAAATTGAGTTACAGTTTTATTTTTCCCTGCTCTAATTTCTCTTTTATTTCAAATGTGAATCTGCTCGAGTTCTACATACATTTCTGCAAACAACTTACTTAAAGTATTACACCAAAAACAAATATTTAAACTTCTCAACAACTTACTCAAATTCAAAGTTCAGGTTTTCTTAATAGAATTAAGGCAACTTTAGCAGAATGAAGAATGGAATCTCTTCTTGTTCTAGGAGAGCACGCCACTTGTTTCCAACAGCTAAAAGAAAGAAAGCACCCGCGATTTTTGCTTTTGTTTTTTCAACTAGTCGCATTAAGCAAAGTTGTGTTTCTCCTGTTCTTATCACGTCATCAACTACTAATATTGAATCACTCCTTTTTATTGAATTTTTTGGGATATATAGCGTTCTAACTATTGCAGTATCGCTTGGGATAAACGTTTCTTCAACAAATTCTTCTATTCCTGCTTCTTTTCTATCTTTTGCAACCACAAGATCCAAGCCTAATTCGTTAGCTATTAAAGTAGCGAGAGGAACACCATCAGCAGAAGCGGTCAACACTTTCGTTATAACAAGCCCTTCAAATCTACTAGCAACTATTTTAGAAACAAGACGAAGTAGTTCAATATCCCATATAAGTGAAGTTACATTGTAATAACCCTGATGAGTTTTTTGAATTGAGGAAGCTAAAATTTCTTCGATTGGAATTTTTTTTGTTAGCTTCTCTACAATTTCATCTGCGCGTTCTTCTTTTGGCAAAACATGGCCTTTAGCATATCTCGCAAGTACTGCAGGGGGAAGACCGATGAAATCAGAAATCTCTTTATAAGTATACCGCCTTTTTAATACAGAGAGTATTTCGCTGAGAAGCATTTTCTTTTTTATCAGGTCTACTTTACTAGCTTTTTTCATAAGAAATGGCAGAACTATTTATACCAATAGTTAATAAAGCTTTAGAGAATCTTAACTTAAGACCTAAAGTTTATACTTGAACTAAAATAACTTTTGAGGTAATTGTTTATTAGCAAGCGAATAATTTTACTCGACAATTATAGAATCTTTTCTTTAGAATTCTGTTCCTAAAGAAGATAAAAATACGAATTTTCTAAAAAACGAGAAGTCAGAGGAACTATGTTCCTATTAAGGAATCTTTATTTGGTAAGCTTAAGAGAAGAATGAGCAGTTTTAATTTTTCGTTTCTTAACCAATAGTAAAGAGCCATTAAACATTAGACAAAGGTAAACTATGTTAAATTAAATTTATAACTCTATGTAAAGAGTAAGAAATAAAAAGCCAACTAAAAAGAAAAAAGTGGGCCCGTGGCCTAGTATGGATTAAGGCGGCAGCCTCCTAAGCTGCACATCAGGGGTTCAAATATTGAATGTATTGGTTGAGAATCCCCTCGGGCCCGTTTTAAAATCTAAGATAAATTACAACGTTTGTAAAGTTCAAAAGTTAGACAAAATAGCTTCATTTGAATGAAATATATTATTTGGTATCATTCTTTAAACTCTACAGTTAAACTAGAGATAGAAGGCATATCACTCAAAAAGAATAATATTTAGGTTTTCAATTCTTAGAAAAGCTAGTGTTCTTCCTAAAGCTTTGCGTTGACTTGAATATCGCTAATGCTTGAGTTACGACTTTACAATAACGCAAGAAAGTCAGATTACTTAGCTTTTAATGCCCTATATGAGTTGCTTAATAAATGCTAAAAAATAAGGAAATGATTATTAGATTTTATGAAGAAAAGCAAATTCCTTATTATTATAATGAATTTTGAATGGGATCCTTTAGTTCTACTTATCACTACAATTTGCACAACAAATTAAAGCCGAAGTAACATGGTCAATTCGTGATAAGTATTATAAAAAGTTTAGGAAGTAATAAACTTTAAGAAATTGGCTTGAAGAATACATCAAGATAAATGGCGTAAGAAATAAGCAATGTTCTATGCATGTAAGAAGACTTAGTTCTCTTCCTAAGGAAAATCAAAGAATATCCTGTCGTTGAAATGTACTTCCTAACTGTTTCCTCACTCACATTGTTAAGAAGGCAACTTCTTTTAAGTCCCTAGAACAGCATCTCAACCTGATTCATAGATATAGCTTTTCAATCTTCAACCTTCTTCCAGTAAATTCAACTAAGTTATATTTATCTAAGATTTCCAGCTGTTTAAAAATCGTCTTCACACACTTAGTTTCAGATGGATTAACACAAACCTATCAAGAACCCTTGGTTATGGTTTCTCCTCTTCTTTTTAGAAGTTTTATCAACTCACAACTAAACCTTCTTAGGTTCAAAATGTAATGTCAGAAGTGTTTGAGCCCTAAAGCTTCAAAAGCACTTTTCAATATTATCAATAAATCCTCAAAAATTTAGAGACATTTTTGAGCCTCATTAAATCTCTGTTACCCTCAATAGACTTCCCTGAATGAGAATAAACACAAACAGCTCTATTCTTGGTTGTCTCAGTCTTCCTCGCTCACTCACTCTTATATAAAAATACTAGACTCGACCTTTACACAATTTACTGGAAAAATATGCGGGGGGTGGGATTTGAACCCACGAACCCCTATGGGACAGGATCTTAAGTCCTGCGCCTTTGTCCCAACTCGGCAACCCCCGCCTGGCCTCTCTTTTTTCTTCTGAAGAAGAAATTTAAATTTTTTGTACTACCTGCAATAACTATAATTCTAAAGTATTGAAACGTAATAACAGCTAAAAATTTTACCTTTTTAGTTGTTCTGAAGAGAGCTAGAGTATCTCTTCAGAACATACATGTTCGAAGCTGTCTTCAATGATCCTTTAAGCTTACCATTATTCTAGCTACTTTAACCGCCGTTTTTCACTATTTAACTTAAAAAAACACTTTCAAAAGAGAATCGAGAATAATTCCACTACAACAAAAATTAATGTTGCCGTTGTCAGCAGTTTCGAGACAGGTAGGTTTAAATAGAGGTTGATTACTTTAATGATGTCTGAAAATTACGAAGAACTGCTTAGACCAAAGGATGTTACAAAGATATTTAATATCTCAGTTAAGACTCTTTGAAAATGACAAAAGAAGGGGATTATTAAGGCTATTAGGCTTCCAACACTAAGAGTGAGGTCGAAAGATTATGGAAGCAGTTAAAAGCTACAGAATCCAAGTAGAAGCTCCAAAGGATTTAATCGAAGAATACTTTCAAGTTAAGCAGAGAGCTTTAGAAGCGATATTCTCACATGTTAAAATTTCTAAGAAGGCTCACCTAAGCCTCAGTAGAGAGGATAGGAAGAAGCTTAGAGATGAGTTGCTAAAAGACTGGAGGTTTTCAAAGCATTATGTTGATTCAGCAATAAACTCTGTCATAGGGCTTGTTAAGAGCTGGATAACATTATATAATATGGGGAAAGCTGAAAGTAAGCCTAAGATAACTAAAAGAACAGTCTACATCAAGAGTACTCTTTTCAGCTTCAGAAATGTGTAACATAATCTTAGATAGAGACATCGTAGCGGTATTGAACCTTCAGATGCGGGGAGAAGGGTTCCCCCAAAGAGCCCTCGATGAAATAATAGAGAGGGAAGGGTTAAGTAGGAATGAAACATCATCTATCTCTACTTAACTCAGAACCCTAATAGTAAGTAATTATGCTTAAGTACTTCCACAAACCTATTAATAGGCTAATAATTTATTGCATAACAAAAACATGTACTTCATTCTAAGTAATCAATGTAATCAATTTTATTTTAAATTGCCTCTAGGGTTCTTCTTGCATTATGTATAACTTCTTCTTCATTCTTAATCTTAAAATCAAAGTCTGAAAGAGAACTAAAAATAGCAGTTAAAGTAATTAAAACGTGATACTTATTAACTTCTCCCATGTTTCCTATTCTAAATATTTTTCCTTTTAGTTCACCAAATCCACCAGCTATTACGACTCCGAATTTTTCTTCTAGATTTTTTCTGAATTTTTTATCATCTATATTGTTAGGATACTTGAAAGATATAACCGTATTCGATCTTACTTCTGGATTAACAAAGGGCTTAAGTCCTATGGCTTCAAGAGATTCATAAAAAGCTTTTGCAGTTGCTCTATGTCTTTGAATTCTATTTTGTAATCCTTCCTCAAGTACAACGTTTAAAGCTTCGTCAAGAGCATAAAATAAAGGTACTGCAGGTGTATATGGGGTTTCTTTTCTTAAGCTTGAGTACTCTATGTACTTTGCAAGGTTAAAGTAATCTGTATGTACTTTGTTCTCTGCTATGTATTTTGCAGCCTTTTCACTTATTCCTAATATTGCTAAACCTGGAGGTGCCGCTAAACATTTTTGGCTTGCAGAGACTACTATGTCAATATTCCACTTATCCATAGGAAGATCATCCCCAGCAAGTATCGAGACAGCGTCTACAATTGTAAAAGCATTAAAGTCTGAAGCAATACTTGCTACTTTACTTAGCCAATTAATCTTAGTGCCAGGAGAAGTGTCATTATAAACTATACAAAAAGCTTTTATGTCTCTTGTTTCCTCTGCTTTCGCTTTTATTTCTTCAAAACTAGGTGCACTTCCTAAAGGTGCTTTTACGCATATTGCGTTTCCACCAATTAGTTTAACATATTCAGCAACTCTTCTACTAAATTCACCAAAAACTGGAACTATTACGTTATCTCCTTTCTTTACTATATTGCTTATGGCTGCTTCAACGCCTCCAGTACCAGAAGAAGATAAAACTAAGATGTTTTGTTCAGTTTCGAAGACTTTCCTAGCTTTTTCTTGTATGTTTTTATACAACTCATGAAACTCTTCTCCTCTATGATTTATCATAGGCTTTGTCATAGCGTATAGGACTCTCTCTGGAACATTGGTTGGCCCTGGAATCATAAGAAGTTTCTTTTTCTGCTGATGGCTCATAACCTCAGCTTTGATTGTAAACTTTAAAAGCTTTAAAGATAACTAGAATCTTAAAAATTTATAAGGTAACTCTCAAATTGTTACGTGAAGTTAAGATGAAAAAGAAAATTGCTATAATCGTTTTCATTTCACTTTTCATCTTTGCTACTTTTATTTTTTGGTATGTTAATTTCAATATTCTTCAAAGAGAAACTAGTGCAAAAAATCTAGTAAACATAGAAGACATGGATGGAAGGTTAGTAAAGATACCTGAAAAGATCAACAGAACTGTTGTGTTAAGTGGCGGGGTTGTTGAACTTATGTGCATTTGGGGTATTGGGAACAAGCTGGTTGGTACAACATCGTTCATAAAGAATCATCCTGTAATAGGAAAGTTAATTGGAAATAACAATGTAACTGACGTTGGATTTTCTTCTTCTAATATAGATGTAGAAAAAATTATATCTCTAAAACCAGACCTAGTTATTGCTTACAACCCAAAATTTTACGGTAGTTCAACTTACAAGAATGAAATACAGCAAATTGAAAATAAAGGTATTCCAGTGATTTATATTTACGTTAGAAGCTTACCCGAATTTTACAAGTTGATACTTTTAATTGGAAGAATATTTAACTTAACTACCCCTGCAAACAGCACAATTTCTTACGTACAATCTTTAATGAACCTAGTAAAAAATGAGTCTTCTAATATACCTGAATCAAAAAGGGTTAAAGTTCTTTTTCTTTATGGTTCTCCAACAGTAGTACAAACAGTACAGGGTGATGCCAGTTTCATAAATGACCTTATAGAAAATGCAGGTGGAGAAAATGTAATTAAGAATTCAGGCCAAGAGTTTGTTAAGGCTTCTTTTAAAGATATAGCTTCATGGAATCCTGATGTTATAGTAATTTGGAGTTATCCTTCAGAATTTTCTCCTGAATACCTTATGAACATTTCTGATTTAAGTAATGTAAGCGCAATAAAGTATGGAAGAGTTTACAAGCAACCAGAATCTCTAGATGGTTCGATTTGGACAATTCGTTCTGCACTTTTTGATGCGTGGTTGCTTAAGGTTTTTTACAAAAACACTTCTATTAACTTTACAAAAATTGCTAACGATTTTTCTAGAAGATTCTATAATTTTAGTTTAGATATCAATTTTTAGTATCTATTTCTTAATGTTTAACTAGATATAAATCTAATTATGAAAGTTCTATGAAGACCAATTAAGTCCTAGATTCATTAACTTTAGTTAGTTTTAGCTATGTACTATAGCATAAAAGCTTATTAATGAGTTTTAAACGTCTTTTTCATGGATCTATCAAAAATACTCAAAATCAGGTCTCACTTAAGAATAAGAGGTAACAATCTTTTCATTAGAAATATAAGCTTAAAAAAATTATCAGAAGAGTATGGGACTCCTTTATATGTAATTGATGCTGAACGGATAATTGATAAGTATAAAGAAATTTACAATTCTCTTTCAAAACACTTCAAAGAATTTAATATTGCTTACTCTTACAAAGCAAACCATAGTTTATCTGTAGTAAACTTACTCTCCAAACTAGAGGCAGGGGCTACAGTAACTTCTTACCTTGGAATGGAGTTAGCTTTAAGTTCTGGGGTTTCACCAAGTAATGTTGTTCTAGTAGGCCCAAGTAAGACAAAAGAAGAGTTAAGATATGCTATTCAAAATAATATAGGATTAACTGTTGTAGAATCTTACGAAGAACTTTTGTCTGTTGATTCAATAGCCAATGAACTAGGACTTGTTGCGAATGTTGGAATAAGAGTTAACTTAAATATTAAATCAAATACACATAAAAAAATAGCAACTGGCCTTCTTACTCATAAATTTGGAGTAAATGTAAATGAACTTCATTTACTGCTTAAAAAGTGCAAGAAATTAAATAATGTTAACTTGGTTGCTCTTCATTCTCATATTGGTTCTCAAATTCTTGATCTAAATCCTCTTAAAAGACAGGCAATAGAGCTAACTAAGCTATACATAAAATCTATTGAAAATTATAACCTTAAACTAAATACCTTGGATTTTGGTGGAGGAGTCGGAGTACCATACTTAATTAGAAAAAGTTATATAACGTATGAAGATTATGCAAAAGTTATTTCAACAGAAATGAAAGCATTATTAAAAAACAAAAATTTAGAAGAACCAAAAATAATTGTTGAACCTGGAAGATATATTGTTGCAGATTCAAGCATATTGTTAACAAAAGTAAATTATGTAAAAAAATTAGGCAATAAAAAATGGCTACTTGTTGATGCTGGTATGAATGACTTTATGAGAGTTGCATTGTATGATGCTTATCATGAGATTTTACCAGTAGAAAAACTTGACAGGAAATTTGTAGAAAAATATAACATAGGTGGCCCTGTTTGTGAATCTTCAGATGTATTTGCTTTTAATAGAATGCTCCCATCTATGAAATCTGGAGAGCTACTTGCAATGCTAGATGTTGGAGCTTATGGTTTGTCTATGGCAAATAACTACAATATCCGTTCTATTCCAAAAACTGTTATGGTTTGGAAAGATAAAGTAGAAGTTGCAAGAGAAAAAGAAAGTTTAGAAGATATCGTAAAAAAAGAAAAAGTTCCAAACTTTATTAAAGAATTGCAATTAGTTTCCCCATAAAAAATTATGGTTTAATGTAAGCATATCCTTTTTCTTGTAATTCTACAATTTTTACAACACCAGAGGGCACTATTTCACATATTTCTAAGACATCGTATTTTTTAATATTTAATGCCTCTAATGAAGCATTGCATAGGTAAATCTTTACTCCTTTATTATAAAGCTCTTTTAATTCATTTTCATAGCGAGTTCCTTTTTGAAAAAACCTTACCGCAGAACCATTTGCTACTATTGTAACTTCCTTGTCTTTATCATTACTATACCTAAGTAAGTTTTTAACATTCTTTAAAGTTAAATCAGCTACGAAATCTGAATCTGTATCAACATGAAAAGTTACTTTCATGAAATTAACTTATTGTTCAACATTAATAAGGCTTTTTCTTTTAAGGTTGAAAAATGAAGAACCTAACTTTAAAGCAAGAAGTTGTACTTCGTTAATGTTTGTGTAGTCTTTCAGTATGATATTAAATACGAACAGAAAAAGTTTCCGAAAACACTTATAAATATTTTTCAGAAGCGATAGTTATAATGTCAAAAGATAAAAAGCATGACCTCGATGAAAGAGACCTAAAGATCATGGAGATATTGAAAAAAGATGCAAGAACTTCGTTTACTGAAATTGCTAGAATGCTAAACATTTCAGAAGGTGCAGTTAGAAGACGAGTTGAGCACTTGGAGAATAGTGGCATTATAAAAAGGTTTACGATAGAAACCTCTCTACCTGTTGTAAGAGCAATAATCCTTGTTTCAACTACTCCAGAAGTTCCTAATCCTACAATCTCAAAAGAGATAAGGCATCTTGAGGGTGTTGACTGGGTTTATGAAGTTACGGGACAGTTTGACATAACTGTCTTAGTATCCGGTCCGAATATGACATTCATTAATAAATGCATAGATGAAATTCGTTCAGTAAAAGGTGTTCTTCATACGAATACTCTTATCGTGCTTCGAGAATGGTAGCACTTTCGTAGGTTTTTTTAACCTTAAAATTTATTTTTGTGCTCATAGCCTTTGAGCGCCATGAGCAAGGCTAAGGTTATAGTAGCAATTTGCCCTCAATGTGAAGGAAACATAGAAGTTCCTAGTGATGCGATTCCAGGAGAAATTGTTAGCTGTCCTGACTGTGGTACAACTTTTGAAGTAGACGCTATAGATGGAAATAAGGTTTTCTTAAAGTCAATAGAAACCCAGGGCGAAGACTGGGGAGAATGAATTATGGTTAAAATGGCTATAGTGTACGACATTATAAGACCAGAGGAAAAAATGTTGATAAAAGAAGCAAGTACAAAAGGCTTCGAAGTAACAATGTTAAGCCTTGACCATACTTACTTTAATCTAGGTAGCAAAGATAACTTTAACTACGATGTTGCTTTGCAAAGAAGTATAAGCTACTTTAGATCTCTTCATTCCACAAAAGTTTTGGAAGATTTTAATGTAAAGGTAATAAATAGTTTTTACACTACTTTAATAAGTGGAAATAAACTGTTTACAACCTTAGCTTTAGAAAAGGCAGGTGTTCCCACGCCAAAGACCTTTCTAGCTTTTTCAGAAGAGCAAGCAATTAAAGCTACGAATGAGCTAGGCTATCCTGCAGTATTAAAGCCAGTTATTGGCAGTTGGGGACGGTTAGTTAGTGCACTTAATGATGAAGAGTCAACAAAGGCAATACTTGAGTCAAGAAAGTTTATGCATCCTCTTTACCAAATTTACTATATCCAAAAAAGAATTAATAGACCTCCAAGAGACATAAGAAGCTATGTTATTGGAGACCAGTATGTAACCGCGATCTATAGATACTCTCCTCCAGGTGATTGGAGAACAAATACTGCAATAAGTGGAAGAGCAGAAATTTGTCCAAAGTCGAAAGAATTAGAAGATTTAAGTATAAAAGCTGCAAAGGCTGTAAATGCAGAGTACATAGGTGTCGATTTTATGGAGTCACAGGATGGGTTAGTAGTTCATGAAGTTAATAGCTCAACAGAATTCAAAAATACAGTTAGAGTTACAGGTGTAAATGTTCCAAAGTTAATTGTTGATCATATTTATTCTTTAGTTAAGAGGTGATTAAAATGGAAGAAAACTCTCAAGTTGACACTCCAGAACTTTTTAGAGATATCTTTCCTTATTATGCTCCTCCAAGAATGACTTACGATGGTTTTGATTCAAACAAAAACAAAATATACTTAACCGATACTACTCTTAGAGATGGACAACAAGGCTGGAGAACATTAACAGTTGAAGAGTCTCTAGAAATTTATGACGTACTTCACAAAATTTCCGGAAAGGATGGAATAATTAGAACAACTGAACTCTTTCCATATACTCAAAAAGATAGAGAGGTAATAGACAAAATAGTTTCAAGAGGTTACACTTTTCCTAAACCAATAGGGTGGATAAGAGCAAGAGAAGAAGATTTAAACCTAATATTGCAAACGGAACTTAAACAAACAGTTTTACTTTGCTCAATTTCAGATTATCATATTTATTATAAGTTAGGGCTAGATAGAAAAAAGGCGATTGAAAAGTACTTGTCAGTTATTTCAAAAGCTTTATCGAAAGGAATCTCACTAAAAGTTTCGTTGGAAGATATTACAAGAACAGATGTAGAAAGCGTAGCTATACCTTTTGTTAGAAAAGTTCAAGACTTATCAGAAGAATACTCAACTCCAGTTATCTTCAAGTTGGCAGATACATTAGGTGTTGGTTTGCCCTTTTCTGAGGTGCCGCTGCCAAGAGGCATTCCAAGGCTTGTTAAAACAATAATACAAAAAACTCCAATAGAAGGGAAGAACCTAGAATTTCATGGCCATAACGACTTTCATCTCGTTGTAGCAAACCATACTGCAGCTTGGGTCAATGGCGTTGTATACTCTAACTGCACTTTGTTTGGAGTTGGGGAGAGAGCTGGAAACTGTCCCTTGGAAGCAATGCTAATAGTTTATCATGAACTTATGGATAGCAATTTGAATGTTGATTTAACTCCAATAAAGGACGCTGCAAACTTATTTAGAAAGCTTGGGTTCAATATCTCCGACTATTATCCTCTAGTTGGAAACAATGCATTTCAAACAAAGGCGGGCATTCACATAGATGGTATACTAAAGAATCCTGAAGTTTACTTGCCTTTTGATTCTGAAAAAATACTTGGAATAAAGCCGAAGGTGGAAATTAATTCTTATTCTGGAAAAGCTGGAGTTGTGTATTGGCTCTTAAACAACTTCAACATAAATCATGACCATATTAAGAGCGATAAGAGAATAGATTTGATTTACTCCGAGATCACGAAAATGTTTGAAAATGGAAGGAAAAATCCAATTACAGACGCTGAGATGTTAAACTTAGTGAAAAGCTACATGCCAGAAATACTCAAGTGCATCAAGAACGAAAGCTAGTTTACTTAACTAAATTTTTTTATAAAGTAAGAAAGAAACATTTTTATCTTTGTTTTTTACCCGGTACTCTATGATAGTCAAAAAAGGTTTTTTGCTTCTTTTTTCTCTTTTTATTATGTTTTCGTTTGTAGCTAAAACTTATGCTGAAAACAACTTTGTTCTTATAGTAAAAGTAAACAGTGAAATAACAAGAGCCACTGAAGTTATGCTTAACGATGCAATTAATTTTGCCCATAGTTATAACGTTAGACTTATTATAGTTGAATTAAATACTCCTGGAGGCGAATTAGATTCAGTTCAGTCTATAATGGAGATGTTTGATACTTCTGAAATACCCATTGTCGTCTTTGTTTATCCTGTTGGCGCTTCAGCATGGAGTGGAGGAACTTATATTTTAATGGCGTCTCATATAGCTGTTATGGCTTCTGGCACTACAATAGGTTCATGCCAACCAGTTACCTCAACAGGTACACCAATAAATGAGACAAAGTATCTAAACGCATTAATCGCATTAATGGTTAATCATGCAAAACTTCATTCTAGGAACGAAACCATTGCTAAGCTTTTTATTACTGAGAATTTAAACTTGGATCCAGAAGATGCGCTAAAGTATCACGTAATAGAGCTAATAGCAAACAATGTAGGTTACTTGCTGAGCGAACTTAGTAACTATAGTCTGGTACTTTCAACAGATAAATATGGCTCAAACGTTTGGAAATTTTTACCAAATTCTTCAATAAACGAAACTACAAACTATTCAAAGATCATTTCTTTTAAAGGTATTGATAACGCTCGCATAATAGATTATACTCCAGGCTTAAATTACGACATTCTAACCTTTCTCTTTAATCCTTTAGTTTATTCCTTATTTCTTCTTGTAGGGATTGGTCTCGTATTTATTGGAATTAAGACGCCAGGCATAGGCATAGAGCTGTTTGGTGCTTTACTTATTCTTTTATCGTTTATTGGATTTGGAGCAGTTGGAATAAATTTAGCATCCTTAATTCTCATTTCTCTTGGTTTGATGCTTATAATAGCTGAAATAAAGACTGGAATTGGAGTTCTTGCTCTTGCAGGTTCTTTTTGTATTGTTTTAGCTGCGTTCCTAATTTTTCCATCTCCTCAATGGCTAATTAATCCAAGTACTATTAACGAAATAAGACTAACCTTAGTTGCCTTCTCCGTTGTAATTGGGGCTACTTTTTCATTTCTTGCATATAAGATAGCTAAGCTAAGAAAAATGAAAATAAAAGTAGGAAGTGAACTATTATTAAATTCAAATGGTATAGTTATAAGAAAGTTAGCTCCAGTTGGAGAAATTAATGTTCAAGGAGAAATATGGAGAGCAAAAACCGAAGATGGTTCTACAATAGAAGAAGGCGAAAGAGTTAAAGTTGTAGCAAGACAAGGTTTAATTCTAATAGTAAGAAAAGAAGAAAACGCTTAAATAGTAGCCCTCTTTTCATTCAGTTATGAATGGTTCTGAAGGACAAAGAAATTTTAGTGGGCTTTTATCTTCTTTATTCATAATTTTTCTCCTGTTAGTTGTTTTACTTCCATTCTTACCATTTTTGTTAAGTTCACTTCAGCTTCCATCAACAACCTTTTCTTCTATATCTCTAAACTTGTCTCTAATAATTCTTGGAATAATAATTCTTTTTGTAGCTATCCTCTTAATAAGTGGAATTCATATAGTTAACGAATGGGAAAGACTTCCAGTTTTAAGATTGGGAAGATATGTAGGCTTAAGAGGTCCTGGCATAATTTACGTAATTCCAATAATTGAGAGAGTTCCAATAAAAATTTCCCTCCGATTAGGTACAATGTCACTCCATACTGAACAAACACTAACTGCTGACAATGTTCCAGTTAATGTAGATGCTGTAATGTACTACAAACCAGTAGACCCTGAAAAATGCATATTAAACGTTGAAGATTATATTGCTGCAACTCAATGGAGTGCTCAAACAACTCTTAGAGAAGTGATCGGAAAAGCAAACCTTAACACATTACTTTCTGAAAGAGAAGAAATAGGTAGTCACCTTAGAGAAATAATAGATCAGAAAACTGAAACCTGGGGCGTTAAAGTAACTTCTGTTGAAGTAAAAGATGTTATAATACCTGCATCTCTTCAAGAAGCTATGTCAAGGCAAGCTCAAGCAGAAAGAGAAAGAATTGCTAGAGTAACTTTAGCGGCGGCTGAATTTCAGGCTGCTAACCAGTTCCTTGAAGCAGCAAAACTCTATGAAGCTAACCCACATGCACTCGCGCTAAGGTGGATGAATATTCTCTATGAACTGGGGCAACAAAGTGGAACCAACACAATAATGCTTATTCCTTCAAATATGCCAGTAGCAGGCTATGCTCCAATTGGTCTTTTTGGAATGAGCTCCTTTACTCCTAGTGAAGAAAAAAAGAAAAAGGAAAATAGCGAAGAAAAGTAATCATCCTTCTTATAACCAGTGTGTTGTATTCTCGTTTAAAAAGCTACGAGATACATTCTCATAAATAAGTTATAATGTACTTTTAGTTATTTTTTGAATGTTTTTTACGAAAAGAATTTTTTAATTTGGGCCTTTTTATTTATTTTCGTAATTCTTTTCTTTAGCAATGTTTATTACTTATTTGTTATGCAGCTTGCTAACGACAACCATTAAAGCTTGGTGGTTTAAGATGTCTGGAACAATAGCAGAAAAAATTTTAGCTAAAGCTTCAAGAAAAAAATATGTTGAGCCAGGTGACTTTATAGTTGCAGACGTGGACGTAGTTTTTGCACATGATGGTACTGCTACTTTAGCCTTCGATGTAATGAAAGAATTAAATGAAGAAAAGGTATTTGACAGTAAAAAGGTTGTGCTATTCATAGATCATGCTGCGCCAAGTCCTTCTCCTGCCATTTCTGCTATTCATAATAGGATGAGAGATTTTAGCAAGCTACATAACGTTAAACTTTACGATGTTGGAAATGGAATATGTCATCAGCTCCTTCCAAGTGAAGGTTATGTTAAACCTGGTTCTTTGGTGATTGGTGCTGATTCACATACAGTTACACATGGTGCCTTTAATGCTTTTGCAACTGGAGTAGGAAGTACTGATGCTGCAATTGCTATGATGACAGGGAAAATATGGTTAAAAGTGCCAGAATCCATAAAGCTTGAGCTAAATGGAAATCTAAGCGAAGGTGTAACTTCAAAAGACTTAGTATTGTTCTTAATTGGAAACTTTAAAGCTGACGGGTTTAACTATGTTGCTATAGAATATTCAGGAAGCACCATAGAAAAACTATCAGTAGATTCAAGGATGACGATTGCTAACATGGGTGTTGAGATGGGTGCAAAAGCTTCTCTTATGCCCCTAAACGAAAATACAAGAGTATGGCTTTCAAAAAGGGTTCAAGGACCAATAACTCCAGTTGAACCAGACAAAGATGCAACTTATTACAAAACTTATTCGTTTGACGTGAAAAGCATTGAGCCAATGGTTGCTGCTCCTCCAAACGTTGATAACGTTAAGCCTGTAACTGAATTAGAAGGTCTAGAGATCGATCAGGTTTTTATCGGAAGTTGCACCAATGGAAGACTAGAAGACATCGAGCTCGCATTAAGAATTTTAAAAGGTAGAAAGGTAAAATCTAGATGTATCGTGATACCTGCTTCAAAGGAAGTTTATTATGAAGCATTAAAGAAAGGTTACATAGAAGAGTTGTTAAGGTCAAACTGCGTAGTTGGGCCACCAACATGCGGCCCATGTATTGGTGCGCATATGGGCTTACTTGGTCCTAACGAGGTTGGCATTTCTACAACAAACAGAAACTTTCCTGGAAGAATGGGTGACAGAGATGCAAAAATATTCTTGGCAAGTCCATTAACGGCTGCTGCTTCAGCAGTTGAAGGAAAAATAACTGACCCTCGAAACTACTTAAAGGAGGTAAGTTAAGATGAGAGGAAAAGTTGTTAAACTGGGAGATCATGTAAATACTGACTTTGTCATTTCTGGAAAGTACAAGTTTAAAACCCAAGATATAAAGGAACTTTCAAAACATATCTTTGAAGATTTGGATCCAACTCTTTCTCAGAAGATAACAGTTGGAACAATCATAGTTGCTGGAAAAAATTTTGGTTATGGTTCAAGTAGGGAACATGCTCCAAGAGTTATAAAAGAAGTTGGAGTGAGTGCAATAGTTGCAAAATCATTTGCTAGAATTTTCTTTAGAAATGCAATAAATATAGGTCTACCAGTTATTGTAGCTTCTGAGAGCTTCATTGATTCAACAGACGAAGGTGACAAAGTTAGTTTAGACCTAGAAAAAGGAATCATAAGGAATGAAACAAAGAACATGGAAGAGAATTTTAAACCCTATCCTTCCTTTATAAGTGTTGTTATGCGAGAAGGTGGAATTGTTAGTTACTTCAGAAAGTATGGTGCGTTTCCATGGGATACAAGATAGCATTAGTAAGAGGAGATGGAGTAGGTCCTGAAGTAGTTTCTTCAGCAGTACAAGTTCTAAGGGAAGTTGGCTTCGATGCGGAATATATTGAAATAAAGGCTGGTCTTTCATTGTTTAAAGAAACAGGAAAGCCAATCGAGGATGAAGAATTAAATAAGATTAAAGAGTGCGATGCTGCTTTAAAAGGTCCAATTGCAACTTTACCAGGTCCTGGAACTTATCAAAGCGTTAATGTTCTCTTAAGAAAGTACTTCAACTTGTATGTAAATTTTAGACCATTCGAAAACTTAGTAAACGATAAGTACCCTTACTTCAACTTCATTATATTTCGTGAAAATACTGAGGAGCTTTACACAGGAGCTGAATGGACCCTTGATGATACTTCAATAGCATTAAGAATAATTACTAAGAGTGCAACCCAAAGAATAGTAAACTACTCGTTCAACTATGCTTTAAAAAACGGTAGAAGAAGAATAACAGTCGTTCATAAGGCTAATATACTGAAAGAAACCGATGGATTATTTAGAGAAACATTTTTTAAAGAAAGTAAGAAGTACACTCTTCAAGCTGATGAAGTAATCGTTGACTCAGCTGCCTATCAACTAGTTAAGAATCCTGAGCAGTTTGACATCTTAGTTACTCCAAACTTGTATGGTGATATTCTTTCAGACCTAGCAGCAGGCCTAGTAGGGAGCTTAGGCCTATGTGGCTCTGCAAACATTGGAGATAGTTATGCAATATTTGAGCCAGTTCATGGAGTTGCTTGGGATATAGCTGGAAAAGGCATTGCAAACCCAATTGGTGCAATTCTTTCTTCTTCTTACTTACTTGATTGGCTAAGTGAGAAACACAGCGACAAAAGGCTGGCTAGGTATTCAAGAATGATAAATTTAGCTGTTAAGAATGTACTAAAGTTAAGGAATTTTACGAAAGAACTTGGAGGTAGCCTAACAATAGAAGAGCTAACAAAACTTATAATCGAAGAAACAAAGAAAATAGGGGAGATGCTTTAGGAATGGTAAACGTAGGAATAGTTGGAGCCTCTGGGTATACAGGAGGAGAACTCTTAAGACTTTTATTAAGTAGACAGGACATATCAGTTACACTTGCTACTTCAAGAAAACATAATGGAGAATATGTCTTCAGGGTTCATCCAAACTTAAAGTCAATAACTACTCTGAAGTTTTCTAATCCAAGTATAGATAACATTGCAAAAAGCTGCGATTATGTTTTCCTAGCAGTTCCTCATGGTTCTGCAGTAAACTTGGTTCCAAAGTTGCTTGAAGTTGGCCTTAAGGTTATAGACCTAAGTGCAGACTTTAGGTTAAAGGATCCTAAGGATTATGAAAAATGGTATAAATTCAAACATCCATTTCCTGATTTGTTAGAAAAAGCAGTTTATGGGCTTCCAGAGCTTCACTTTGATGAAATAAGGAAGGCAAGTTTGGTTGCTAATCCTGGTTGTACTTCAACAGCAACAATTCTTTCTTTGGCACCTCTTGTAAAAAACAACTTAATAGATGCTGAAAGAATAATCGTAGATGTAAAGATAGGCTCTTCTGGTGTTGGTGGAAGCCCTTCAATTTTTTCTCATCATCCTGAAAGAACTTATGTAGTTAGGCCTTACCAGGTTGCTTCCCATAGGCATACTGCTGAAGTTGAGCAGGAACTCAAGAGAATAAGTAATAAGAATGTAAAAATTGGAATGACTCCTCATGCTGTTGATATAGTAAGAGGGATCTTATCAACTAGCTATGGATTTACAAATGAAAAAATACAGCTAAGTCAAATTTGGCATGCATACAGAGAAGCTTACAATGGAAGGAAATTCATAAGACTTGTAAAGGACGTGCAAGGACTTGAAAAACTTCCAGATCCAAAATATGTGGTTGGTTCTAACTTTTGTGATATCGGGTTTGAACTAGATGAGAGGTTTGGAAGAATAATTGCGTTTTCTGCAATAGATAACCTCATGAAAGGTGCATCTGGTCAAGCTGTACAAAACTTAAATATAATGCTAGGTTTAGATGAGACAACAGGTTTATTGATTCCTTCTTTGCATCCTGTTTAAGGTGAGTTAAAGCTGATAATAGTGAAAGTTGGAGGCGAATCTTTAAAATTCTTTGAGCAGTACATTGCTCGAGATATAAAAGAGTTGGTTAAGCAAGATAAAGTTATTTTAGTACATGGTGGTGGTGGCATGGTAACAGAGATTGCAAGAAAACTAGGAAAAGAGCAAAGGTTCGTAGTTTCTCCTGAAGGCATTAAAAGTAGGTACACTGACGAAGAAGACATTAAGATTTTTACAATGGTTATGGGGCTTATAAACAAAGATCTAGTTCGAACTTTAATAAAAAATGAAATTAATGCTGTTGGTCTTTCTGGTGTAGATTCAAGTTGTATCGTTGCTGAAAGAAAAAAGAAGATTATAATAGTTGATGAAAGAGGAAGAAGAGTAGCAATAGAAGGTGGCTATACTGGAAAAATAACTAGCATAAATACACAAGTTCTTGATTTACTTGTAAATAATAACATAACTCCTGTAATAGCGCCTATTGCATTAGGCAACGAAGGTGAAATCTTAAATGTTGATGCTGACACTTTAACTCAGAAACTTGCTTCCTACTTTAAGCCAAACTACACAATTTTCTTAACTGACGTAGAAGGAGTTCTTCTTAATGGTCAATTAGTTAAATCAATAAAACTAGATGAGGTCAACAAAATCTTACCCAAAATTGGAACTGGAATGAATAGAAAAGTCTTATCAGCAAGAGATGCTGTCAAGTCTGGTGCTAAGGTGGCAATAATTTCGTTGAGCGGAAAAGAAAATCCAATTTTGAGTGCTATAAGGGGAGAAAGTGGTACGGTGATAACTCAATGAATGAATCCGAAATAATTAAAACCGAAGAAGAGTATTTAGCTAAGGTTTACCGAAGGTTTCCAATCGTAGCAGTAAGAGGAAAAGAAGCTACAATTTGGGATATAAACGGAAAAGAATACGTTGATTGTATGGGTGGCTATGGCGTTGCTTTGGTTGGTCATTCTAACCCAAAGGTTGTTGACGCTATAGTAGAGCAAAGCAAGAAGCTAATTACTTGTCATCCTTCTTTGTACAATGATGCTAGAGCAAACTTACTCGAAAGGCTTGTAAAGATTGCACCAAAAGGTCTAACTTCTGTTTTCTTATCAAACAGTGGGGCTGAAGCAATAGAGACAGCTATAAAAGTTGCAGTTAAACATACTGGAAGAAAAAAAATAATTTCAATGACTGGTGGCTTTCATGGCAAAACTTTAGGTGCTCTTTCATTAACTTGGAATCAGAGGTATAGAAAATCTTTTGAATCTATGCTTTATCCGAATGTAAAGTTTGCAAAATTTGGTAATGTAGAATCTCTTAAGAATGAGCTTGATAATGAAGTGGCTGCTGTAGTTACAGAACCTATACAAGGAGAAACTGGAATCATCTTGCCGTCAAACGATTACCTGAAGCAAGTAAGAGAACTAACTTCAAGTAACGGTTCTCTTCTTATAGTTGACGAAATACAATCTGGACTTGGAAGGACTGGTAAAATGTGGGCGCATATGCATTGGAACATTGAACCAGATATAGTTACGGTAGCCAAGGGTTTAGGAGGTGGTGTTCCAATTGCCGCAACCTTAGCGAGACCGGAGGTTATGAACTCCTTAAATGTTGGTGAACACTCCAGTACGTTTGGAGGCAATCCTCTGTCGTGTGCAGCTGCCTCAGCTGTAATAGACTTTATCCTAGAACAAGACCTTCCAAGAAGAGCTGAAGAACTTGGAACTTACTTCATTAACAAGCTAAGGATGCTCCACGATGAAAGCAAATATGTTAGAGAAGTAAGGGGACTTGGTCTAATGATAGGGGTAGAGATGAAATTTAACATTCATGAATTTCTAAATCGTTTATTAGATAAAGGAGTAATTCCACTTTATTCTAGCATAAATATAGTCAGGATGCTTCCACCACTAGTTATAAGAAAAGAGCAGCTTGACTTCGTTTATTCAAAAATTAGAGAAACTTTAAGTGAAAGAGATTGGTTACAAACAAAGAAAGCATAGAAATTTTAAGGGAATTACTGGAAATTTACAGTCCGAGTTATGAAGAAAAAAATGTATCAGATTACATATTCTCGAAGCTGAATGATCTTGGATTTAATTCTGTTTCTCTTGACAAGGTGGGGAATGTTATTGGGCGAATTTCAAAAGATAATGGAAAAAAATTGTTACTTTGTGGCCATATGGATACAGTACCTGGAAAAATATCAACTAAAGTTGAGGACAACAAAATATATGGAAGGGGCGCAGTTGATGCAAAGTCTTCTTTAGCTTCAATGATGCTGGCAGCAAGCAACATTAAAGACATTATTAATTCTGGGGAAATAATTTTTGTTGCTGTTGTAAGAGAAGAAGCTGATGGAGCTGGTATAAATGAATTAATAAAAAACAAGTTATCTGCAGATTATGCTATATTTGGAGAACCTAGTGGAACAAATGGAGTAGCAGTTGGTTACAAGGGAAAATTGGATGCAAAAATAAAGGTGGCAAGCTTTAACGTTGGTCACTCAAGTATGCCTTGGGTTTTTGAAAATGCAATAGACTATGCTTTCAAATTTGTTGAGAGCCTAAGAAATAATCTGGAAAACAAGCAAGACTTCTTTAATTCTATCACAATTTGTCCAACAAAAATAACAGGTGGAGAAACAAGTAACGTTATACCAAAGTTTTGTGAGGTAAACTTAGACATAAGAGTTCCACCAAGTATTTCTGCTTCTGATTGTGCAAAACTAATAGAAAAAGAAGCTAAAGAGTTTAACTTAAGAAACAAGAATATCGAAGTTAAGGTTGATTTTTTTGGAGACATGGTTGATGCATATCAAATAAATGTTAGCGAACCTTTAGTAAGGGCTATAGTTAGATCTATTTTAGAAGTAGTAGGCCGACCAGTAAAGCTAATTAAAAAGTCAGGTACATGTGATATAAATCCATATTATTCTGTGCTTAAAGTTCCATCAATAGCTTATGGTCCTGGAGATTCAAAGCTTAGTCATACTGATCTAGAGTACGTTAAGATAGATGAATTTTTAAACAGTATAAGGATAATAGAAAAAACAATAACATTATTGCTATAATTTCTCTTAAACCTATAAACTTAATGCTTACACTACCAAGGATACTGGCTTAATGGTGATTGATGCTTTAACATAAGTGTATAAAAATACAATCCGCTTAAAGCTTAAGCTAAACTTGCAATGTCACTAACAAAAGTTTTTAACCTTACCAGGTATTCTTATAAGATTGAGACAAAAAATGAACGTAAAGTATTTTGAAAAACCTTCTTATATAGAAGATCATGCTGATGAAGTACTAGAACTAGTAAAGGAATGGGCAAAGGAACTAAAAATAAAGAAAGTAGTTGTTGCATCTTCAACTGGGAAGAGCGCTATTAAAGCTGCTAAAGTTCTTAAGGAAGATGATGTTGAGCTAATAGTAGTTTCTGATAGAGCAGGTGCAACTTTTAGTACAGAAGAACTTTATGATGAGTGGGCAAAGAAATTATCGAAAGAAGGTACAAAGGAGTATAAATCTGGATTGTTCTGGAGACCAGAAGTTGTAGAGGAGCTAAAAGGGTTAGGAATTAATAAAATTATAATTGCTACAGAGCTTTTTAGGGGTATCAACGTACCTAATGGAATTAACATCAATTCTGTTATAGCTGAAGTTCTTTATAGAATAAGTATTGGTGTAAAAGTTTGTGTTGAAATAGCCATTATGGCATGTGATGCAGGATTTGTTGAACCTATGGAAAATATCATTGCGGTTGCTGGTTCTGGTACTGGTTTAGATTCCGCAATAGTAATAAAGCCTGCATACTCTGATGAAATGTTTGAAGGAGAAAAAGGATTTAAGATTAGAGAAATCATATGTAAACCAGTTTAGCAATCACGTTTTTAATCATTTTTCTTTCAGCTTTCTCTAGGAAAACCTTAAAAATACTAAGAAAATCACAAAAATTGCTAAGCTTAAGAATGGCAAAAAAATCATACAGTTTTTCAAGCGGAACGTTGTTAGTACATACGAGACAATTTTTACTTGCATTAAGTAATGGTCTTTCAAACCCATTCATGAACGTTTATGCAGTGATGCTTGGTGCAACGCCTTCAGAAATGTCGATATTTAGAGCAGTATCAAATATATCTGGAGTAACACAGATTGTATTTGGATTCTTGTCTGATAAACTTAGAAATAGAATATTAATAATTTTTATTTCTGGAGTGATTTCTTCAATCTTGTGGATCCCAATAAGTTTTTGTAACACTCCAACTCAATTAATAGTGCTTCTTAGCCTTCAAGCCTTCGTGAATGCAATGTCGGCACCAGCTTGGGCTTCATTGATTGGAGATATGATGCCTCAAGAACAAAGAGGTCACATAACTGCAGTTATTAACACATCAGCGGCAATAGGTAGTATACTTGCAACTCTGGTTTCTGGTTTTTTCATTAATCTTAATTCATTAAATGGAACGTTTATTGAATTAAAAGTTGTACTTATGATTTCCGCATTACTTGGAATAGTAGCGTCCATTGTAACTTTGAAGATAGAATCTAAAGGCAAAGAACTCTACAACAAGATTTCAATAACTGAAGCTTTAGTTGACATGAAGAAGCAAAGAGATTTCTTGCTATTTACAACCTTAACTTTCTTCTTTAGTTATTTTCAGTCTATACCTTGGCCATTGTTTGCAATAACACAGGTTAAGGTTCTAAATATTACAATGCTACAAGTTGCGTATATGACTGTAATTAATTCAGCGTTTGCCTTAATATTTAGACCAATTGTTGGAAAACTTGTTGATAAAGTTGGAAGGAAAACCCTTATAGTCGTAGGAAGGTCAGGAATATTTATAGTTCCATTAACTTATATTGTTGCAACAGACATAAAACAACTTTACATT
This sequence comes from Candidatus Brockarchaeota archaeon, assembly GCA_017601145.1. GTDB lineage: Archaea > Thermoproteota > EX4484-205 > EX4484-205 > JAAOZO01 > JAAOZO01. The sequence continues at coordinate 1,835 of JAFNIV010000011.1, read as the reverse complement.
ATGAATGCTTTTCTTGGAGTTATGGCAGTGTTTTCGGAGATAGCCGTATTTGCATATCTTCTTGACATTACGCCGAAAAATTTAAGATCTTCTTACATGGCCGTTTATAATGCATCTCTAGCTGTTTCAACATTTCTTGGCTCGATTTCTGGAGGCCTCTTTGCTGATTTTATTTCTCAAAGCTTTCTCAGAGGTAATTTAGTTGAATCTATAAACATTATGTATTTTGTTTCTATGGTAGGACGGCTCTTATTCGGGCTTTCTTTTATTTCAATTAAAGAAAGGTACGATAAGAAAACAACGTTCTCAAAAGAATTAAATGAATTTTTGAGTTATGTTGAAAGAAAGGCAAGTGAAATTGAACTAGAAGAAAAAAGTGAGTACGAAGAAATATTCTAGGTAAAGTAAACTGAATTAGATATTCTCTTTTACGAAAAATCAAAGTAACAGCATTTGTACAACATTCAAAAACTTTAAGTATATGTAAAGAAAGAGGAAATGGATTCAATTCTTTTTTATTTGCCTTTACAAAGAAATTGACAAGAAAACCTAAAACTTTAGTTCTAGAAAAGCCAAATTTAAAGTAATGTTCTTATACTTTAGTTTTGATTCGATGAACATGAAGATAACTCCGCAATGTATACCTTGTATACTGAACGTAAGACTAGGTGAAATTTTAAAGTCAAACTTAAGTGAAGAAGAAAAAATAAAAGCCCAAAAGAAGCTAATTAAAGAATACACTAGAACAATAAATAAAGGCGAATCTACCGTAAAAATAGCAACGCTTGCTTTCAGAAAAGTAAAAAAACTAACGAAGGATAAAGACCCTTACTTTGATTTTAAGAAGAAATCGTATGAGGCCTCAGAAGCCTTAGCTAAGAAGTTGAGAAGAGAAATAAAAAAGCTTAAAGGCTATAAAAAGTTTAGAACGATAATGTTAGCTTCTGTTTATGCAAACTTTTTAGATCCTGGAGCCCCCCTTGGCATAGGGCCAGAAGAAATTCTTAAAAAAATTCATGAGAAGAAGGTTGCAAGAGATGAATCAAGAGAACTTTACGATTATCTAACTAAAGTTAACGACGTAACTTTTATCTTAGATAATGCAGGAGAAGCTATCATAGATCTAATTTTTGTAGAAGAACTTACTAATTTTAATGTAAAGTTAAAAATAATAGCAAAGGGTAAGCCCTATCAAAATGACACCACTTATGAAGAAGCAAAGAAACTTGGTTTTGGCAAATATGGAAAGTTGATAAGTACAAATTCTGATTCAGTTGGTTTAATAGGAGGAATGGTACCACAAAAGGTACTAGATATTATAAATTCGTCAGACTTGATTATAGCTAAAGGTATGGCAAACTTTGAAAGCTTTACTTACGAAAGACCTAAGGTTCCTACCTTCAGTTTACTAGTTGCAAAATGTGAACCTGTTGCGAAAGCTGCTAACGTTAAACCAGGAGATGCTGCAATGTTTTTTGTTGTAAAGCCTAAATTCCAGAAAAAGTAATGTATTTTAGTGCTCTTATCTCTTTTGTATAGCTTGATGTATTGTTTGTTCCTCGTTCGTGTGCTTTTTTTAAATTGTTATGGGTAAGTTGTTACTTTATTTATTTTTTAAGCTTTGTAGTTAAGTGAACTACCCCTCGCTATCGCAAGGAGCTTCCTGCTTCCACGGACAGACTCGATCTCCACTCACCTACAGGCGGCGGCAAGTGAGGCCGTTTTGAGGAACCCGTGTGGAAGGTGGGTTACGGAGGTCTTGCCCTCAGCAGGCGTCTCTTTCGGCCTGTCCCATGCCTACTAGGTCTGCCAGCCCTTCCAGCCAAGCAGACAAT
>JAFNIV010000010.1 GCA_017601145.1 Candidatus Brockarchaeota archaeon | reverse complement strand
GTGTGCAACAAAGACTTAAGGGGAGAGGTCTTCAAATGCCCAAAATGCGGACTTGTAATAGATAGGCAAAAGAATGCATCAATAAACATTTGGAAAAAATTCCTTAGGATGTGGGGAGTTATGGGTTTCCCCCGAAAGGAGCAAAGCTCAATGATTCCTCCAATGAACCCTGAGGAGGAAAAGAGCGTTGAGGCTCAAGGACTAAGTATGGATTCCATACTTAGTTCAGAACCCTTCCACACAATCTAAAAAATTCCTTCTTCATTGGTTCGCAACTTCTTTAAAAATATGTTCACAAATCCTTGACTTTAGGGTACCTTACCAATCAAATCAACATCAACCCTAATTCTTTACTCAATAATTTTCTAAGCTTAAAGTAAGTTAACTATGACTGTAAAAAGTATAAATCCTAAAAACAAACCAAAAGTTACGATTTGAGAAGCAAACTCAACATCTAGCCTAAAGAGATCTGCATAGATTACTGTCATAAACGGAGGAGGCAAAGCTGAAAAAAGAACTGCAACTTTCTTTTCAACTCCCTGAAAGCCAAGGATAGTAATTAAGAAGTACCCTAAAAAGATACCCAAGGCAAACTTAGTTATCCAAATTGGTTTTGTTTTTTTGAGGTTGATACTTAGCTTTGTTAGACTTGCACCAGTTGCTATTAGTACTAGTGGAGAAGTAAAAGATGCAGCTAAACTAACAAAGTTGTAGAACTGATCGTTTGTTACAGAATATGTGCTTAAAACTATTCCTATTGCTAATCCCCAAACGTAAGGCATTGTTACTATTGCCTTTAATCCACTTATAGCAGCATTTAGAAGACTTCTACTTTTTTCTTCATTAATTATGCTTAATATAGCATAAGCAATCATGAACAAGTATATAGAGTTTCCAATGTCCATTAGTAATGCTGTAGCTACACCACTATTTCCATAGAAAGTTTCAAAAAATGGTAATCCAAATAAACCAGTGTTCATTGAACTTGAAGCAACTATCATTATACTTTTCTCGCCTTTGCTAAGATTCTTATTGTTTCTTAGAAAGATAAAAATTAGTAGAAGTTCTAATAAGCAAAGAGAAAGACCAAAGAAAGCTAACTTGAGAAAGTTTTCTGAAACTTTTGATTTCATAAATGCCTTTAGTGCTGAAAAGGGCAATAGGATATAAATTACTATCCTTGTTATCAAGCTTATCTCTTTTTCATTTATTAAGTTAAGTTTTCTAAATAAGAAACCTGCAGACAAGAATAAGATAATGTTTAAGAAACCTGTAAAGTAAATCATCTTCTCAGCAAGGCAATACCGAAATATTTATTTCTTCCCTTTTATCCTATGAAACTTATGATCTTTGAGTTCTATTTAAACCTTATAGACAATACATCTCTAAATGAAAACGACGAAAGTACCTTATTTAAAGTTGCACTACTACCTAACTATAGCACAAGAAATACGACCAATGGAACAGTAAGGAAACCATCTACAAGAACATGGAGACTTTCAATAGTCGAAAGAATTAAATCATTGGCGAGCAAACCTTGTGAATTTAATAAAAGCTACGAAAAGATTATGTGCCAAAAAGAATTGTTTGAAGAAGGAAATATTTGTCAATTAATTAGCTCTTTTACTGAACGTTTTTTGGACAAATAAGAGAAATAGGTGGATAGAATGAAAGTTGGCCTTGACTTAGTAGAGGAAGGAAAAATTGAAGTAAGAAATAAAGACGTTGGCTTAATCGTAAATCATACTAGCTTCAGCTCAAACTTAAATTATATATTTGAGATTTTTGAAAAAAATGGAGCTAAGATAAAAGCAATTTTTTCACCAGAACACGGTGTCTACGGAAGCCAAAGAGAAGGAGAAAAAGTTGAAAATCAAAAACTAGAAAACAAAGCACCAGTTTATAGCCTATACGGTAAAAACCTTAAGCCTACTAAAGAGATGCTAGAAGGATTGGATTTGTTAGTTTACGATATACAGGATGTGGGCGCGAGATTTTACACATATATTTCAACAATGCTTTATTCGTTCCATTCTGCAAATGAGAATGGAGTAAAATTTTTAGTCTTAGATAGACCAAACCCAATTGGAGGAAATTTAGTAGAGGGGCCTATACTTAAAGATGAGCTACGTTCCTTTGTTGGAGCTTATAACGTTCCAATAAGGTATGCTTTAACACCAGGTGAGCTTGCAACTCTTTATGCTAAAGAAAATGGGATTGATAATTTTGAAGTAGTTAAGCTTGAGGGATGGAAAAGAAGCATGCTTTTTGATGAAACTGATCTTCCATGGATATTTCCTTCACCAAACATGCCTTCTTTAACTTCAGCTCTGCTTTATCCTGGACTTTGTCTTTTTGAAGGAACAAACTTATCAGTAGGAAGAGGAACTGCGAAGCCGTTTGAGATGATAGGAGCTCCTTGGATCGATGAACAAAACTTAGCTAAGAAGTTAAGAGAATACCTTAAACAAGAGCAAGTTGGAGTAGTTCCAATTAGGTTCATTCCTCATTCTTCGAAATACAAAGATGAACTTTGCAAAGGAGTTTACTTTGTTATAAGAGATAAGAAAAAATTGAAGTCTGTTTCTGTAGCAATAAAGGTAATTTGCGAATTAATTCAAACTTATGAGAAAAATTTTGAGTGGGAAGAATATACTTTAGAAGATGGAAAGAGAATTGACCATTTTTCACTTTTGAGTGGGGACAATAAGATAAGAAAGCTCATTGAAAGCAAAGAAAAACCTGAAGAAATAATAGCAGCTTGGAATGAGGAAGATAAAGCATACTTAAAAAGAATTGAAAAGATTAAACTTTATGAATAACCTTAGTACTCGAAATTCTTACTAGTCTTTAGTTTGTTCAAAAAACTTATAAATATTTACTACTTAAAGTATATGAAAGTAATGGCACAAAGCGTCTTTGAGAAGGAGCTTTCTGTTGGAGAAATATTTGAAAGAGCTATAAGCATTTACGTTAATAATGCAATTGATTTTTTGATAGTATATGTTGGAACAGCTATTATAACGGGAGGACTTGGTGTCATATTCTTATCTATGAGTGTACGAACCATTTCTGAATTGCAGACTACTAATGAAATAACTTCATTAGCTTTAAGTCAAATGCTTAGTTTATTCGTTTCTTCGATTTTAGTAGCTGTAGTAGATGGGCTAATAAACTCAATCAGGGATGGAGCTGCTGTTAAACTTACATCAGATTACCTTACTTCTTTAAACTGTGATTTTCAAGCAGCCTTAAGTTTTGTTGTACCTAAAGTTATTTCGATAATAGTAGCAACTATAATAAGTTCATTCATAACAATTCTAGGACTATTGTTCTTAGTAATACCAGGAGTAATAGTAATGATAATGTTTGCTCTTATAGTACCGGTGATAGTATTAGAAAACAAAGGGGCACTTGATTCGCTTGGAAGAAGCAAAATCCTAGTGAATCGTAGATGGCTTAAGACTCTGGTTATATTGTTAATAAATGGGATTATTATGTTCTTTGCAAGAATATTTTCTAATGTTTTATTAGTTCCATTTGATGAGAGAGTTTCTACAATTTTGTCTGAAGTTATTTCATCAATCATAGCACCAATAACAACAATTTCTATAACTCTACTCTACTATTCGATGCTATTCAAAGAAAAAACACTTCAACAACTAATGCCTACAAATTCACAACAAACATCTTAAAGAATCCTTTTAACTTTAGTAAATGTTTTTAAAGCTAAAAACTTTGCTAGTTGTATGAAAAAGGATTTGTTCAGTTCTTCTGGAATTTGGGTTAAGGGCAATTTGCATACACATACTAAAAACTCAGATGGATTACTAAGTCCAGAAGAAGTGATCAGTTACTACTCTTCTCATGGGTACGATTTTTTAGCCATTACAGATCATGAAAAGGTAACGGCAATAAAATCTGAAAAAATAGTACTATTGCCTGGAAGTGAAATTTCAGTAGGAAAAGGCTTACTTGGAGATAGTTATCACATCTTAGCTATAAACGTTGAAGATAATGAGCTCTTGCAGAAATACAAGAATGAATCAGTTCAAACTCTCTTAAACTTTGTTAACAAAGAAAAGTCGTTTGCGATTGTTGCACACCCGTATTGGTCAAAACTTACACACTCAGATTTACTAAACATAGAAGGATACATTGGAGTTGAAGTATATAATGGAGGATGCGACGTAGAAGTTGCAAAAGGTTTTTCTACAGTTCACTGGGACAATTTACTTTCTCAAAGAATAAATGTTTATGGGTTTGCAACTGACGATGCTCACCATTACAGTGATTTAGATTCTGCGCGCGGATGGATAAATGTAAAAGTAAAAGAAAAAAGTATAGAGGAAATATTATCCTCGATAAAAAAAGGAAATTTTTATTCTTCAAGTGGACCAGTTATAGAATATCTTTCTTACGATGTAAACAAAATTGAAGTTAGATCTTCTCCAGTAGAAAGAGTAGACTTTATTTCTGAAGGTGGAAGCGGATTAAGTGTTTCTCTAGAAATCTACAACAAAATAAAAAGAACTAAAGGTAAAATACTAGCACTAGACAAAGTTGAGATAAATCATGAAAATGGAAATGAAACAGCGTACGTTGAGCTGGGTAATAGCAAAATAACTATAAGAACAGAAAGAGGAGATATAACTTCAGTTAATTTAGAAGGAGTTAACTTTAAGAATTACTTTAGGGTTGAAGTTACAGATCATAGCAATAAAAAAGCATGGAGCAACCCTATATTTTTATAAGCAAATCAACAAAATTCTAGAAGGTATTTTGTTTTCTCTCCCTAAAATTTTATATAGCTTTCATGTTGGCTAAAAGTTCATGGAAAATGAAAAAATAAGAGGGTATGTAGTATCACATACACATTGGGATAGAGAATGGTACCTTACATTTCAGGAGTATAGAATACGGTTAATAAAAGTTTTAGATATGGTGATAAGAAACCTAAAGGAAGAACCAGAATTTAAACATTTTATGCTAGATGGCCAAACTTCAGCTTTAGAAGATTACTTAGAAGTTAGAAGAAACGTTGTAAAGGAGATAAGGGAATTGGTTGCAAGAGGTAAGTTGTTAATTGGGCCTTGGTTTACGCAGCCTGATGAAGCACTTGCAAGTTCAGAAGCTTTAGTTAGAAACCTACTAATTGGGCATAGAATAGCTGAGCAATTTGGACATGTAATGAAAGTAGGCTATCTACCAGATACTTTTGGACATATAGCACAAATGCCACAAATACTTAGAGGATTCAATATAGATAATGTTGTATTCATGCGTGGGCTAGGAGATGAAGGAGAAAAACTTGGTTTTGAATTTATATGGAAAGCTCCAAGTGAGGACAGAGTTGTTGCAATTCATCTAATAAACGGATACTGTAATGCTAATATGATAGGAGCTAAAATAGCTTCATACTCTGCACAAATATGGGAAGCACCAATAAACTGGAAATCAGTTTTTCTTGACTTATATTATTCTGAGCCAGATGTTGATACTAAGGAAGCAATAGAAAGGTTAGAATATATGAAAAACAACATTCTTCCAACAACTAAGTCGAAGATTCTTCTGCTGATGAATGGTTGTGACCATATGCCTCCACAAAGAGGAATAACTGAAGTAATAAGAGAAGCAAACAACTCAGGAAGGTTTGAACTAAAGCATGGTACCCTAGAAGAGTACATCAGTGAAGTAAAAAAGTTCCAAGATAAAATGCTAGAATATGAAGGAGAGCTAAGGGGAGCTAGGTTTCATCCTCTCTTAGTATCTTCAATTTCAAGTAGAATGTACTTGAAGCAAATGAACTATCAAGCTCAAGCAATCTTAGAAAAATACGCAGAACCACTTGCAACAATAGCAAAGATGTATGGATTTGAGTATCCAGCCATTCTTCTGCTAGAAGCATGGAAGGAAATTCTTAGGAACCATGCACATGACAGCATTTACGGTACGGGAATAGATCCACTTCATAAAGAAAATGAAACTAGGTTCCTAAAGGCGATTGAAATAGGAACTAACGTAGCTTACGACTCAATTAGATTCTTATCTAACTTACTATACTTTGAGGAAGATAAATATGCTGTAACAAAATTACTCGTGTTTAATCCTCATCCTTACTACTTAACAGAAAAGGTATCCACATTTTTACCAATAGAAAAGGGAAGTTATAAGTGCATAGATGAAAAAGGTAATGAAACTAAGGCAATAGCTGAAAATCAGGAAAGTTATTGGATTACTGGAAGCAAACTTGAGTTTGTAGCGGAAAATATACCTCCAATGGGCTTTAAGCTTTTTAGAGTGTACAATGCCAATTCTAAAGTTGAAAAAAGTAGTGAAGGACCATTCGTTATAGAGAACGAATACTTTAAAGTTTTTGCTGATCCAAAGAAAGGAGGAATACTGAAAGTTGAAGACAAAGAAACAGGAAGAATAATTGACAACTTAAACGTATTCGTAGATGATGGAGACGTTGGAGACGAATATAACTACTCACCTCCAAAAGAACTTGACAATATTGTAACAAGTGAAGAGAGTGAAGCAAATATAGAAGTTATAAGATCAGACGTAAAACAGTCATTTCTAATTAAAGTAGTCATGAAGATTCCAAAATGCGCTGAGGGTCAAAAAAGATCTAGCGAACTCGTAGAGATTCCAGTCAATATTTTAGTTGATTTATTAAGAGGAAAAAGAAGAATAGACGTTAAAGTAGAACTTGAGAATGTAGCAGAAGATCATAGGCTTAGAGTAAAATTCAACTCTGGCCTAAAGACAGAGTATTCTTATGCAGATAGCCAGTTTTATGTGCAAAAGAGAAGCATAAAACCAGTTAGTGAAGGTAAGAATTGGGTTGAATTACCACCTACTACTCATCCGCAACTCTTTTGGGTTAATGTAAACGATGGAGAATATGGTTTAACGATAGCTTCTAAGGGACTACCAGAATATGAAGTTAAGGAAGAAGAAGGAGCAACAATTTATATTACATTATTTAGAGCAGTTGGATGGCTTTCTAGAGGGGATCTAGCTACAAGAAAAGGTCATGCGGGACCCCAAATAGCAACACCTGAAGCACAATGCAAGAGGAAGCTTACCTTTGAGTACTCGATAATTCCACATAAAGGGGATTGGTTCAACTCAAGAGCTTATAAGGAAGCTTATAGCTTTGCTTATCCTCCACTTTGTATAGTTCCAACAAGAAGAGATATGGAAACAAAAAATAGTTTGTTAACATCCTACCTACAACTTGAACCAGATAGCTTGGTACTTACTGCCTTCAAGAAAGCTGAAGATGCAGAATGGGTAGTTGTCAGGTTCTACAATATATCAAACGAGAGTGCAGAAGCAAAAATTACTACTGGGTTTAGCTTTAAGGAAGCGTGGAAATCTAACTTAAACGAAGAGCTAACTACTAAAATTGCAAGTAGTGGAAGGGAAGCTAAAGTTAACGTAAAACCGCATGAAATAGTTACTATAGTCTTTAAGCTCTAAGCTTAAAAAATTATGTTAAACTCTATTTTGTATTTTTCATTTAACTCTTTTACTTTCTTTTTTACTTCTTTGTAGTAAAAGCTGTTGCTTTCTAGGTTTTTTCTTACTTCTTCTAGTTTTCCAACCATACTTAGGGTTGGAAGTAAGCTTTGCCACACACCAGGCCTTAGGTTAAGTTTGTCAACGTAAATATAGTCAGAAAATTCATAAACTTGCTCAACTAACCACTTAAAATTGCTTATTCCTGGAATCAAGGGACCTAAGAAGGCATAAGTAGTAATCCCACTTTCCTTTAGTTTTTTTAGTGCTTCTATCCTACTACTTGTACTTGAAGCCCCTGGTTCGAATATCTTAGCCATATCATCATCCATAGTTATTGTAAACCCAACCTTTATCCTATTCCCAAAACTTTTAATTAAGTCGATGTCTCTTAAAACTAAGTTGGATTTTGTTTGAATCACGACACTAAATTTTTCTTCGTTGAGAAGCTCTTGCAGTACTTTTCTTGTAATTTCATACTTCTCTTCTAGAGGCTGGTAAGCATCAGTCGTAGAACTTAGTATTATTTCTCCAGACCTCTTCAGTCTTTTTTCAAATGAGAGTAGTTTTGGTAAGTTAACTTTTACATAAACGAAGTTACCCCATTCACTCATCTTTTTTCCATAAAACCTTGAAACAAACCTTGCATAACAATACTTACACGCATGTTGGCAACCAGCGTATGGATTTATGCAATAATCTGTAATCCCAGATTCATTTATCGCACTTCTTGCAGTTATTTCTTTAAATTCAAAATTCCCCTTTCTATAACTGTATAACACGCTTATACCAATAGCATAAAAATTAACTTAAAAAGATTTCTATAAAAAGCTCTACTTCTACCTAACATAAGGCAACGTATTGCAACTATGGTAAAATTTGATTTCTACGAAGTTAAAAATTTTTTAGACAAAATCTAGCTATTTTATCTCATACCTCGCAAGAAGACCCCATGCGTTAAACTTAAATACTCCTAATGCTTAAGTGTTTTGACGCTTCGGCGTTGAGAGGTCTTGGAGCTATATGCTCCTTGACGGGGTGCGACTGGAGTGAACCAGTCACTCTGTGACTGCGCCCATAAGCCTCCGCTCCGCTTCAATGCGGAGTAAGCTCGTGGAGTGTTGGTCGGTGACCGTGAAAGCTCCATGAGTAAGTAAAGGAGGCAACCTCGCAAGCTTCCATGAAACACCGCTCTCGTGAGAGACGGGTTGAACGAAACTTGGAAGCCCCATCCGTAAGGGTGGGGAGGAAGTCACGTTTGCAAACCAAGAGTGGCATAGCTTATTACAACTTTTGATTCTTTACTACGATTTCCATGAAAAGGAGCTCATAAGTAAAGTTAAAGATTTTTAAAGCTTAGTTTCAAATTAAGAAATAATGCCAAATTTCATAGAACTGATTGATCCTTGTCTCAAAAACGTGAGTATTCCAGACCCATTCTTAAATTACAGTAAAGAAATGATCAGTTTGCTTGAAGAAGAAACAAACAGGAGAATAAAAAAGATAGATTTCGGTAGCGAAAATAAGTTTAATTTTGAGTTCTTAGCTGTTGATAGTAGCCGAGCAATAAGGGAACTAATGGATGGCAGCTCTTTAGGAATTTTTAGAGCAATTGGTTTGACTAACAACAGAAAAGAGTTTAAAGAATTAGAAACGGAGTTCTTCTATCACTCTGGAAAAAGTAACCAATTAATATTCTATGAAAGTGCAAAGATGGAGTACCTTGAAGCTAAAGTTATCCTTAAGTACTTAAGTGAAGAAGATACAAACAACAAATTTGTACTCGTAGATGGCTCTTTGTTTGGAAGAGTTTCCCACATACCAATAGAGCTACAAATATATGGAAAAGAACTTTTCATGATAGATTATATCAAAACTTACAAAGATCTTTTTGAAGAAGCAGAGAGGAGAAAAGTACTTCTAGTTGGTATAAGTAAAGATTCAAGAGCCTCTTTCTTTAAGCAACTCATCTTAGAAGAATTGATTAAAAAATTGGTACCTGATCAAAATGAATTCGTTAGAGAAAACGACCCTTCATACTTATCAGACATTATAAGTAAAATAGATAACGATGAAACAAAATCTCAATTAAAGATTATTCTCAATCTTTATTTAAGAAGTGTGCCAGACGTATACTTCTTGAACAGATTTTCAAAACTACAGAAGTATTTCACTCTACCAGTAGAACTTTCTTATGACATGATTTCCTCAAAAGCTTTAATTCGTATGTTGGAAAATAGAAGCTCTGATGAAGATTACATTAAAACTCACTTTAGTAAAGTAAGTAGAAATTTAAGTAACGAATTGTATTCAAAGTTAATGCTGACTTTAGACAACGTAAGGAATTACCCAACCATAGTTTCATTCTATCTAATACCAGCAAAAAACGACTCTCCAATTAGAGTAGACATTCCATCATATTGTCTTAGCGTCGAACATAGGTTAAAAGACTTAGTTCCTTCAGGATTTATAAATTTAGATGAAGAAAAACTAAATAGCATTATTTCAAGTCTTCTGGAGCAGTATGCAGGGTACAAGAACTATAACATCTTACTTAAGAGAGCAGATGAAAAAGTTAAACTTTCAAACTATATTGTGGATAATGTTTATCTTAAGGTTATTGAAAGAAAACTAGGAGTAATTTTACTACCAGGGAGGGATTATAGACGTGTCAAACTTCACTGAAGAAGTTGGAGTAATAATAGCTGGAACTTCTACAAGTGAAATTATTTTTGTTTCAAGCAAGGAAAGCTATCCCTCTCTGCATGACTATGTCTGTTTTAGTTTAAGAGAGTTGGATGAAGATGGTGAAAAAGAAGTAGAAGTCTTGTCAAAAGTTTCAAGTATCGAAGTGTTAAGCGAAGTTATAGATAGTAACATAAACCCAGCTAACGTAAAGAGGATCTTAGCTTATAACCTAGATGAGGCAAGAGTTATTGGGAGAGCGAGGATAATAGGCTACTTCTTGAATAACAAGAAGGAACCCCAGATACCTAGGAGAACAGCCCCTCCTGGAACAATTTTGAGAAAAGCTTCAAGCTCACTCTTACAAAAATTTCTCTCCTACGAAGAAGGAGAAGGGCTTTACATTGGAAATCTTGCTGTTAGACCAGAAGTTAAGGTAAGAATAAGCTTAAATGGACTTAGAAGACACCTTGCAATAATAGCTCAAACGGGAGCTGGAAAAACTTATCTTTCAGGGGTCTTAATGGAAGAACTACTTAAATATGGTGCAACACTTTTAGTTATTGATCCTCATGCTGACTACGTTTTCCTTGGTTTAAAACCAGATGGAAGTCCTTCTGACTTTAATGAAAAAATTTTACTTTTTAAGAATCCTTTAAGCGTAAGTAGATATGGAGAAAAGGAAATTGGATTAAAGTTTAGGGATTTAATGATTAACTTACTAGACCTTAACATGGATGAAATATTTGAGCTTCTTAGAGTTAGTCGTCAGTATGTTAACATTAGGAACATAATAAAAAATGCAATAGAAGAAATTAAAAAAGAAAGTCGAGGTATGACATTAGAAAACTTAAAGGAAAAATTGATGGAGATTTGTTCTGAAAACGAGAAAAGTAATGATTGCAAGGCGGCAACTCAAGCAATAAAGAGAATTCAGGAACTAGAGACATACAAGATTTTTGGAGAAAGTTCATTTCAATTTGAGGACCTTTTAGTTCAGGGTAAAGCTTCAATCCTTGACCTTTCAGGCATGGATATAGAAAGCCAGGATTTTGTTGTATACTTAATTCTTAAGAGGCTCTTACATAAAGCACAAATAGGCGACTTAGAATTTCCCGTTTTCCTTTTCATAGAAGAAGCGCATAACTTTGTTCCAAGCGATGAAACTTCCTTCTCAAGTAGAATCATAAACAAGATTGCTGCAGAGGGAAGAAAGTTTGGAATTTTCTTAACTTTAATTACTCAGAGACCATCAAGGATAAGTAGTAATGCTTTAAGTCAATGTAACAGCCAAATAATAATGAGGATAACGAATCCTAGAGACCAAGAAGCTATAGTGAATTCTTCTGAAAGATTAGGAGAAGAGGAACTGCAGGACCTTCCAGGACTAAACACTGGAGAAGCTATAGTTGTAGGAGAAGTAACAAAAGTACCGGTAATGATAAGAGTTAGGAAAAGAGAAACTAAAGAGGGAGGAGCAGATATAGACATAGTTAGTAAACTTAGAGCTCTAAAGAATGAAGAAGAAATAAAAAAGGAAAGAATAGAAACTCATCTTAACTCTGGGATCTTTTCTGAAGATTGAAAAATGACAATAAAGATAATTCATACTGCAGACAATCATTTAGATCCTAGTTTTCAAAAATTTAAGGGAAAAACAAACGAAAGAAGAAGAGACTTTAGAATAAACTTTGAAAAAATTATTAAGTTTTGCCTAGAAAATAAAGTTGATGTTCTACTGCTTAGCGGAGATATTTTTGACAGAATCAACCCTAGAAACCCACCTAGAAGTAGCTTGATGAAGTGGTTTAGAGATTTAACTTCAAATGGAACTAAGATTTTTATGATAGGAGGGAATCATGACATGCCAAGGTCTGTTGAAGAAGCAGAGTCTCCTCTTCTCTTGTTTGAGAAATCAGGATACGCTAGGTTTTTTGGTTCTACTGAAGAGGTCGAAACTGAAAATTTAAAGATTGGGGATTTAAGCTTAACAATAAGTGGACTATCCTTCAACCATAACTTTGGTGCTTCAGATGATCCTTTATCGAATGTAAAGATACCTGAAGAGGGAGACTTCAACATATTAATGCTCCACTATTCAATAACTGGGGTAAAACAAAAGTATCCATATGCACTTGAGCCGATAGTTAAAGCAAGTAAGATTCCTAAGTATGTTAACTACGTTGCTGCTGGACATTTACACAAACCAGAGATAAAGGTTTTAGGGAATACTACAATTATATACCCTGGAAGTACAGAAAAACTTACTTTTGATGAGGCTGAAGATAAAAAAGGATTTTATCTTATTGAACTTGAAGACAACTTAGTACAGAAGCAAACTTTCATTAATCTAGAAACTAGACCAATGCAAAGAGTTTCTCTGGAAATTAACAGTTCAAACGAAAAAAATATTCAGAGCTATATTCAGAACGAAATACTTAAGTTAAAAGATGAAAACTTAATCCTTAGGGTAGATTTAAAGGGAAGAGTTGACTTTCAAACTTTCCAGTACTATAATAAAGTTGAACTGCTTAGAAATTTGGAAAAGTACTTCTTTTTACTTGAGATTAATGATGCTGACTTAGTGCTAAAGGAAGAAGGGAATGAAGTTAGCAATATAGATAAAACTCCAATAGAATTTTTCTATGATTTTATAAGGCAGAAGATAAATGAAGAGAAAGATGAAGAAAAGAAGAAGATGCTTGAAGAAGCCTTATCCTATTTGGATTCTAAACTTAAGGAGGTTTCTCAGCAGTAATGGTGGTTCTTAGGAAGCTTAAAGTAAAGAACTTTAGGAAGCTTACTGATGTAGAAATAAGTTTTGAAAACGGACTAACTGTGCTTGTTGGAGAAAATGAGGCTGGAAAATCAACGATAATAGAAGCCATACTTTTTGCACTCTTTGGAAAAGTTAGAACTGGAAGTAAGATTCAGGAAGCTATAAGTTATGGGGAAAAAAGAGCTTACGTTAAGCTTGAGTTTGAAGATTCTGGGAACATATTCATTGTAGAAAGAGAAATAACAACTTTAGGTTCTTCAGCTAAGCTTACTAAGCTAGAAGAAAACAGCTACAAGCTTATAGCGCTAAAGGTTGAGAAAGTAAATGAAGAGCTAAGTAAACTTTTAGGTGGGCTTGGATGGAAAGAAGTGGAGGTAACAAATGTAGTAAACCAGAAAGAACTTGGCAAACTAATTGAACTTGGAAACCAAAACAGACAACAACTAATAAACAGTTTGTTAAACATTGATTTCTTGGATCAAGTAAAGAAGTTAACAAATGATGAACTAAAAGAAATTGAAGGCACTCAAAGAGGAGGAGGAAAAATAAGAGAAATAAGCTTAGAGATTGAGCCTATAAAGAAAGAACTTGAAGATATAAGCAAGAAAAAGACAGATATAGAGAATATTAAAAAGAGCATGAACAATTATTTAAAAAGACTAGAGCAGGTAGGAAAAGAGGCTCAAAGTCTTAAAAAAGAGAAAGAGAAACTTTCTCTTCTTGTAAAGGCAAAGAACATAGACAAAGAGCTAAAACAAATTGAGACCCAAATAAACTCAATTCAAGAAGAAATATCCAACCTAGAAGAGTTAAAGAACAGAATAGAAAATTCTGGAGGAGAACAAAGATTGAAGTTAACAATGGAAAACATGAGAAGTTGCATTACTGAACTTTCTCAACTAGATAGTGAACTAGCTAGCAGAACAAGTAAGAAGATAGAAATAGAAAGAAACGTAGAAGGAATAAACTTGACTGAACTAAATAAGAAAAAAGAAGACATACAACTTAACTTAAAGAAAATTCAGAAACTCAAAAACTTTAGCGAGTTCATTAGAGAGAAAAAAGTTTTATTCTTCTTCAGCACTATGTTGTTATCCTTAATAACATCTTTAATAAGCTTATTACTTAACTTTAAGTTAGCATCTTTATTTACTGTTGCTGTTCTTGCTGCTTCGGCTCTTCTTATTACAAGAGAATACTACACAAGAAGAAACAGAATAGACAAGCAAGAAAATGTTTTACTTTCTGAACTAAATATAATATTTCAAAAAATAGATAACTATAACACAACTTCAAAGAAGTTGAAAGATGTCGAGAACGAAATAAAAGACATTGAAAGAAAAAGACAGGAAATAAATGAAAGAATAATCTCTCTAAACAGCTTGCTTGATCCATACTACAAAGTTATATCTAAAAATGGATTCACTGAAGCATACGCAAAATCAATGTCAGATATATCTAGGATGAAAGAACTTGATAAAAAAATAGAAGATAAAGCTAAGCTTAGTTTACAGTATAGAGAAAGAGCAACAGAACTTAATACGCTTTTTAAAACAATTTTAGTAAACTACAATGAAAAAATTGACCTTGAGAGCTTGAACAAAACTAATCTAGAAGAAGCACAGAAAAAGGTTGAAAATTTACTTTCTTCTTACCTACAAGAAGAAGGAAAAATCAGGGGGAGCTTAACTACACTAGAAGAGCAACTTAGAAGTTTAGAAGAAGAAGTAAGTAAAGAAGAAAAACTAAAGTTAAGGCTTAATGAACTTGAGGAAGAACTAAAGAAACTTAAACATAGAGCAGAAATACTCCATATCGCGCTTGAACTTATAGACAGATCTATAAACGAAATTAGAAACGCCTTTAGGCCAAGGATGGAAAGAAATATGAACCTACTTATTTCGAAGATAACAAATGGAAAGTATAAAGCTGTAAAAATAGATGAAAACTTTGAGATAAGTGTTTATGATCCTGAAGCTAAGAAGTTTATAAGAAAAGATGTATACAGTGGAGGGACTGTAGATCAGCTTTTGCTTGCCATGAGACTTTCCTTTGTTCTTTCAATACTTCCATCTTCAAAAGGTACTTACCCAAAGTTCTTAATCTTAGATGAACCACTTTCTTCTTCTGATTATAACAGAAGGCAATCTATCGTTAACTTATTGAGAGAAGATTTAACGAAGTATATCGACCAAGTCGTGGTTGTTACTCATATAACTGATGTTTTCGAATCAAGAGAAAGGGTATACGAAGTTATTGACGGAAAAATAAGGCCTAGCGCAATAGAAAGACAAGAGTAGCACCTTAACTAAAAGTTGGCTCCTAAAGTGGAACTTGTCTTTAAAAAGGCTTAGGTTAGTAAGTCTAATAAAGATGAATAAGCCATTATGGTTAAACTTATAAGTACAAAATTACATTTGTACGACTCAAAACATTAGGTCATTCAAAAAGTAAATTTTCTTAAACATTAGCTTTAAAGAAAAACTTTTTACCTATTTGAAAACTTTACACGCTTACTTATTTCATGATAGTTAAAATATTCTTTTTGATTCATTCAGAAAAAAGATTAAATTAAAAACCTTAGATTTCTAAATATTTTTCTTCTTCCAATAATACTTGTAAACGATATTAATTTGCTCTTCTAATTCTAGAGAAAATGGAATTTGTTTCTTAATCTCGAGGATCGCAACATCGGGCTTAGCCCCATTTTCAACAAGATAAGCTGCAAGAATGATCCCTGTTCGTCCTATGCCTCCATGACAATGAACTACAACAGGCTTGCCTATAGCAATCTTGTGATTTATCCAATTGATTATATTCTCGAGCTGTTCTAATGATGGAGCATGAAAATCTTTAATAGGGCTATGCAGAAAATCTAATTTATTATCTTTAAGAACATCAAAATAATAACTTGTATCTGTCCAGTATCTAGAAATTTCATGAGTTTCTGCAAGTACAACTACAGCCTTAATACCTTCATTTTTCCATATCTGCAAATCTTCAACATTAATTGGTATTGAAGCTCCTGCAATTTTTTCATTTACTATCCACTTAAACATTGCCTTTTTGATGATAAATACTAATTATAAAGTTAACTTTCTCCAACAAGGACTTTAAGAATAGAAATCCATGCATTTGAAGTGTTTTCAACGTTGTAGCCACCCCCTCCGAGGATGAGAAGTCTTCCGTTAGAAAACTCATGAGAAACATTGTGTAAGAGACGAGTAGTTTCCTCATGAGCTTTTTTAGAATACCTTAAGTCAGTAATCGGATCACCTTCAATACCATCTCCTCCAGCCTGAAGGACTATAAACTCAGGTTTAGCCTCTCTTAAGAATGATTTTACACTGCTAAGAGCAAACAAAAACTCTTTATTACCGGATTTTGGTTTTAATGGAATGTTAATCTTCTTTCCGTAACCTTCTCCTTTGCCTCTTTCTTCTTTACTTCCAGTACCAGGATAAAGGTACCTTCCATCTTCGTGGATATCGACATAATAAAGCCAACCATCTTCCTCAAATGGATAATAAATTCCATCACTATGATGCGCATCTATGTCAAAGTAAAGAATTCTATTTAACTTATAGTAAGTTTTAAGTCTTAGTAATGCAATTGCAGCATCATTAAACACGCAAAAGCCAGCAGCGGAGTTTTTCTGTGCATGATGTAATCCTCCCATTGGGTTAAAACCATGATCTATACTATTTTCCATGATCATATCAACTAGTTTTAACGTAGTTCCAACTACATAAGAAGCTGCCTCAAAAACTCCTTTAAATGCGGGAGTATCCTCATCATCAAGCACTCCTTCTCCATAGATTGATTTTTCTTTTACGAATGAAACATAGCTTTTAGAATGAAAAAGTGTTAGTTCTTCTTCGTTTGCAAGCCTTGGTTTTACGACTACAACGTTCTTTCTATCTAAGATTTTTTCATTCTTAACTTTTTCATAAAAAGTAGCTATTCTTTTGCTGTTCATTGGGTGATTTCCAGGAAAAGAGTAAAGGAGGAGTTCTTGTCCATATGCAAGTCCAACCTTACAACTCATAAGTTTTTACTACTAAAAAACTTTAAATAGTTTTACTTATAAATAATAAAAACATGAAAAAGGGAATAAACCTATGGAGCTTAAACTGGCCAAGTTTGACCAAAGAACTTTCAAACAAAGAACTTGCAGGTAAGATAAAGGAAATTGGTTATGATGGAGTTGAACTTGTGTTCGATGATAGTTATTTTGATCCAACAAAAAAAGTTAGGGAAGAAATAAAAGAGATTGCTGAAAACTTTATACTACATGGACTTGAAATACCAAGTGTTGCGACTGGTGTATTCTGGAAGTATAATTTGGGCTCTAGCGATGAAAACTTAAGAAGAAAAGGAATTGAATATGGGAAAGCAGGAATTAGAATGGCTAATGCTGTTGGAGCTAAGTCTATACTTGTTGTTCCAGCAGTAGCTTCTCCGAGTATTCCTTATGAAAAGGTTTATGAAAATTCAGTAAAGTCAATAAAAGAGCTTGGATCCTATGCAAAAGATTTTGGAGTAACTGTTGCTATAGAAAATGTTTGGAATAAGTTTCTATATTCACCTATAGAATTCAAAAAGTTTATACAAGATGTTGGACTTGAAAATGTTAAGGTTTATCTAGATGTAGCAAACTTAATGGCAATAGCTTATCCTGAAAACTGGATTCATACACTGAAAGGGATGATATCGAATGTTCATGCAAAAGATTTCGATACAAACGTTGGAAACATAACTGGATTTAGACACTTACTTAAAGGAAGCGTAGAATGGAAGAAGATTGTAAAACTTTTAAAAGAGGCTGGTTTCAATGGATTCTTAACTCTTGAATGCCCTCCAGAGTTTGACCCTGAAGTTAAAGAAGTAACTTTAGAAATAGCTCTTAAGAAAGCTAAGGAAAACTGCTTAGCACTAGAAGAAATAATTAAGTCAGTATGAAAGTAAAGAGAATCCCAATTAGAAGAAAAGAAGCTAAAAAGATACTAGAAGATGCAAAACAAAAAGGAATAACTTTTAGCTTCGAGAAATTCAACTTAGCTGAAATTGTTGAACTACAAGAAGAGAAACTTTTACTTATAGATGCAAACCCAACTTTAATTATCTTCAATGATGGAAAAATAATTCCGCATATGCTTAGCTTAGGAAAAACAACAAAGTGTCCTGCTGTAATGATAGACGAGAATGCGGTAAACCCAGTACTAAATGGTGCAGATGTAATGATGCCTGGAATTGTTAAGTTTAATAGTTTCAAAAAGGATGATGCAGTAGCAATTTTTTCTAAGGAACTTATGCTGATAGCTGTTGGAGCTGCTCTAGTTAACTCTTCTGAAATAGTAACTGGAGGGAAGGGAAAAGTTATCAAAAACTTGCATAGAAAGGGAGATAGACTCTACTTAACTTTTTAACTTAACATATTTACATAAAATTTGACAAGAAAATAATCTCTTTAACTAAAGACCATCGTCTATTTATTGTGGGAGCCATCTATAGAGCATTGAACACAGCTTGTACGGAAATAGGTTTAGGAGTATGAAGAACCAAAAAGGAATGATAGAGGGTTCTGAGTTAAGTAGGAATACATAGTGAATTGTTATTTTCATTCCTACTCAACCCTTCCCTCTCGATTATTTCATTGAGGGCTCTTTGGGGGAACCCTTCTCCCCGCATCTGAAGGTTCAATACCGCTACAACGTCTCTATCTAAGATTATGTTACATTCTTCGCATTTCATAAACCTGCCCTCATAGGAAGCCATGCTTCCAGAACAGAGAGGGCGTAAGAGTTCTTCTTTCATCAAAGAGTTAAGGGAGTTAGACCGCTATTAAACATTTCTATTTTGAAACTGCTGAAGAGGCTATCCTGAAGTATTTTTATGTCTTTCAAAAAATATTTAACTTTGATGGCGGGAAGTCCCCCAGCTTTCGCAGGGGGATGAAAGCCGAAAAGTGCCTACTACCTAGTAGGCATGGGACAGGCCGAAAGAGACGCCTGCTGAGGGCAAGACCTCCGTAACCCACCTTCCACACGGGTTCCTCGAAACGGTCTCACTTGCCGAGGCCTCCGCTGTGGGTGAGTGGAGATCGAGTCTGTCCGTGGAAGCAGGAAGCTCCTTGCGATAGCGAGGGGTAGTTCACTAGTTCTATCAAAAATTGCTCTAGAAGATACTAAATCCTAAGCTACAGTCTTTTATTTTTATAGGTCGAAAAATTTATTTACTACTTTTTACTAATCAAGTAATCCAGTCCCCGGGTAGCTCAGCCTGGAAGAGCTTCCGGCTGTAGACGCTTAGCCTTGTGCTAGGCCGTGTCAGCCAACCAGGCTAAAAATAGATACCGGACCGTCGCTGGTTCAAAAGGGAGTTTCTCCTGAAAGTCCAGCCCCGGGGACTTAAGAAAGTTAAAAGTAGAATTAATTTTAAGATAAGATATAGTTTTTAGTTTGTGGGTTGTTGGAATTTATCGTTGCAATAACATAATGCTATCCTGAGCATATATTCTATAACGTCAGCTTTGGTACTTCGATTAAAATCAGAAGAGTCTTTCTTCTAAGATACTAATCTTTGTTCGTTGAATTTTTATCTTCTAAAGTTCTTTTCATAAGAAACAAAGTGCTACCTTAAATTGCTTTTGAAAGAGCTACTTAAAACTATAACTGCGAATATTTTTGTATTGTTCAGACGGAGAATTTCCTATGTTGTATATATAAATTCTTTTCTTTCAAGTTTAGTTTTTTGTCTTAAAAATCTGTAAGTTCTTTAATCTTTACTTTATTTAAAAACATGCGCCCCGGTCGGGAATCTCAGCGTTCTGCTTTTGAACCCGAGTCAGTCGGGATCTGCTTTCAACAATTGACAGCCGACTATACTAACCGGGCTGTACTACCGGGGCTCAAGTTAAAGCTACTTTAACAATCTGTATTTAAATTTTTATTTAATGCTTTCTTTTTAGTTAAGTGAAGAAATATTTAGGAGTTCTGCTCCACTTGTTCTTTTACCAACCAATATTGCTTTGTCATGCACTAGAGCTCCAAGCTTAACTAGCATTTCTCCTCCATTTAGAGTTGTTGGTATGATTTTTATCTTAAGAACTTCTGTCACCTTCTCTAATGTTTCAGGCTTAACTAAGTTTGATGCTAGTCCGAATTCGTTCGAAACTGCAAAGAAAGGTCCGATTGAACGGTAGTTCCCAACAGAAATCTTTAACCAATCAACTCCTAAAAAATCGGCAATCTTCGAAGCTTCTTCATCTGGAACGTATTCTGAAATAATGCATCCTTTATCGTTTGCAACAACCAAATTTCCCCAAGCCAAAATTTTACTTTGAACTACAAACTTTGGAATACCAAGTTTTGAAATTTCTTTAAGCTCTTCTTCGCTTGTTGTTTTTGGTAGTACTATTCCATTTGAATTCATGGCCACCATTACGTTTACTGAATAAACAAGACCAACCGTCGAACTTGCGACATACTCAACTCCCAAAATTTCCATTAAGTTTTTCTTAAAGGATTGTGTAACTACTGGTGAAACTAAAGCTCTATTATTATGAAGCGCTACATATGCTCCAATGAAAGGATTTTTCCTTATTGATACTTTAAAGACTCTTATCGGCAACGTACTTACCTAAGTCTTTTCTGCTAGAGAAACCTTTGCAGTTTCTTCTTCAACCTCTACCTTTATTTTTATTTTCCTAGGAGGTTTTGAAATTGAGTGTCTCCAAATAGCTTCGTTTAAGTTGCTGTCTAAAACAACTTCTTTAATTTTTAATGCTCTTGCAACGTATTCTCTTACTAGCTTCACTGCTTTTTTTGCTCTAATTTTTAATGGTGCTCTTAAGGCCTTTGAAAGGTTTACAGTTAAGATTTTCTCTTTTTCACTTGACATTTTCCATCTCCCTTACCTTCTCCAATGTCTTCTCCTATAACTAATCCTCACTTTCCTATTTGTTTTTAGAATGATCCAAGCTGGAACTCCAAAGGCACGCCGAGCCTTTGCCATGAGCCTTGCCTTTAAAATTGCTTTTTTCCTGCTCGTCATTTCTTACCACTTTATCCTTGTTTCTCTTTTTTCTCGGGTAAGTTGATAAAGTATCTTTTTTAGCGTTTCATCGTCCAAAGGAACTGGAAGCTTTCCTTGTTGGGCAAGTGCGATTAAGTATGTTTCTAGTTGTTCTACTAGTTGAGGTTTTACTAACCTAAGGTTCGCAAGCCTTTGTCTAGCTTCTGGAGAAAAAACTACCCTAGCAAGCGCCTTTTTTCTTTCTTCTTCCTCTTTCCTCTTTTCTTCTTCTACCTCTCTTCTTCTTAGTGCTTCCAGTAGTTCTTTCTCTCTTCTTTTAGTAATTTCATTTAGTTCTTCTTCGTTCATCTCATATCCCTCAGAGATGGTCGTTAACTCTTCACCTCCACATTTTGATTCTTTGTTATTGAAGCTGCCAAAGAATCAAGTAAACTTACACCCTTTGGAGTTAGATTTCTTCCTTTCTTAGAAGCTGTTACAAGCTCCACTCTTTCTAACTGTTGAAGTATTTTCCTTATATGGTTTCCTGCAGCCCTGTGAAAATGAGCTTTTCTCATGGGTGAATCTTTTCTTCCTCCGTACTTCTTTCTTAGCCTTGAAACACCTATTGGCCCTTTAATATAAAGTGTTCTCAGTATTGAAGCTGCTCTCTTGTACCACCAGTCTGTGTCCGAAGGTGGATTATTCTTAAAATGTGCTGTCTTCGCGAAATATGCCCATGTCGGAGGCTTTACTATCTCTCCATACCTACTCTTTAGTAACTCAGCAAGAATTTCGACGAACGTTTGCCCTTCAATATCAAAAACTGTAACCAATTTTGTCCCATCTTTTAAGTAAAGCAATTTATAACTGTTTCTTCTCACGACCCGTAGAAAAAGAACTTACTTCATACTTTTTTAATTTTTGATTGTTTATAACTAAAAATTTAAGTTTTTATTCTTTCTGAGTTTTCTAGTGATGAAAAAAGGGCAAAAGAAGATTTGGATTGTTTTGTTTGACTCTAACTTAGAGCTTTTAAACAATGAGCTATTAGATGTTTCAAAGCACTTCAGAAAAATGAGACAAGAAGACCTAGGAAGAAGAGGAAGACCAGACATTACACATGTAGGAATATTGAACGTATGCGACTTTCCTCTTTATTCTAGAGGGGAAGTAGGTCTTATTATACACACTATAGAGAATAAAATTATATTTGTTAAGGACTCTTGGAAGCCACCAAGAAATTACATTAATTTTTCTAGCCTTTTCTCCCAATTGCTTAAGTTTGGTCAAGTTCCCCCTAAAGGAAGACCTCTTCTTTTTATAAGTAACTTAACACTTAAGGATACACTTAGTAGCTTAAGGATAAAAAAGATAGTTCTCCTAAGCAGTCATGGAAATAATGTAAACCTAGAGCAATACTTAACTTCATTAAAGTCAAGTACTCCAATAGCTTTCTTAGTTGGGGCATACGCAAAGGGGAGGCCAAGAAACGAGATCTTAAAAATTTCAGACGAAGTTATTTCTATCTACGACAAAGTTTTAACAACTAATGTAGTATTGTCTATGTTGATGTGCTATCTTGAGAAAGTTTTCCTCTAAGTTATTTTATGCTGACAAACTCATCTATTAGAGAAGTGTAGTAGTCGTCAGATTCTGCTATTTCCTCTATTTCTCCAAGAGCTTCAGCAATTCTCTGCGCAATTAAGTGACTACAAAAAGGCTGCTCACCTTTAAAGAAAGAGAACAAAAAATCATCACACGTGCAAAAATTACTTTCAGGAATTACTAGGTACTCGTTAGTTTTTCCAACGACGACCCAAAACGTTATGTTTGAGGGCATAAACTTGTACTTCTTTACTCTGTTTAAAAAAACAAGTTCTAGTGCCCTTTCTGCTCTTTCCCCAAAAAATTTCTGTAAATTTTCCTTATCATTGCTCGTTAGAAAACCTCTTTCTCTTATCTTTTCACATAGACTAGCAAAATCCTTTAATTCCTTACTCATTCAGTTCTTTAGCACTACTATGAGCAAAGGAGTAATAAAAACGTTTAGAGAGCCTGCGCTAATACTAAACAACGAATACTTAGTTGTTTCAGATCTTCATATTGGTTTTGAGAAGGAACTAAGAGACAAAGGAATAAACGTTCCTGAAAAATCTTCTGAATTCTCAGAAAGGTTATTGAACTTACTTAAAACTCACAAGCTTAAAAAGCTAATCATTGCTGGCGATCTAAAACACAAGGTTTCTGGTATAAGTTTACTTGAATCTCTAGTTGTAACTAGAAACTTTCTTAATCTTTTTTTAGACTTGGAAGAAGTTCACTTAGTTCCAGGAAATCATGATGGTGACATTCTTGGCCTTCTCCCAAGCAAAGTAAAAGTACATAACGTAATGGGTTTTGAAGTCAATGGCTCTTGGATTTCTCATGGACATGCAAGGCTACCAAAAGAAGCTTTAAGCAAAGATTACATAATCTTGGGTCATATCCACCCAGTGGTAAAGATAACTGACAACTCCGGTTACAGTTATACAATTCAAGTGTGGTTAGAGCGTATAAATAAGAAGCCAAAAGTTATAATAATGCCTGCCTTTAATAATTACGTAGGCTATCTAACTGTTAACAACGATAACTTTAGAATGCCTGCTCTTAGGATGCTTAACATAAGCATAGAAGATATGAACGTAACTACTTTGGATGGGTATAACTTAGGCTTAGTCAAGGACATTGTTGCTCAATAGTTCTGTTATACTTCTTGCAGCATGCATTCCAGAAGCGGCAGCTTGAGCTATTCCTCTAGTTATTCCTGCTCCATCTCCTGCTACAAAAAGACCCTTTACACTGGTTTGTAGATGTTCATCTGTCTCTATTCTTGAGGAATAAAATTTTGCTTCAACACCATAAAGTAAAGTGTTTTGTGAAACAACACCTGGAGTAAGCCTATCTAAAGCTCTCAGCATTTCTATTATATCTGTAAGTATTCTATGAGGAAGAACAAAGCTTAGGTCTCCTGGAGTTGCATCCTTAAGAGTAGGTTCTATTATGCTCTTGCTTATTCTTTCTTTTGTACTTCTCCTTCCTTGAAGAAGATCTGAAAGCCTTTGAACAATTACACCGTTAGATATTAAATTTGCAAGTTTAGCAATTGACTTTCCAAAAGCTATTGGATCATTAAAAGGTTCGGTGAAATGAGTGCTTACTAGTATTGCAAAGTTCGTATTGCCCGAAGATCCATTCTTCAAGCTATGCCCATTTACAGTAACAACGTCTTCATAGAACTCTGAAATTACCTCTCCCCTCGGATTAACACAGAATGTTCTTATGTAATCGTCAAAAGTTTTTGAGAAAAATTTTAGTTTTGGTTCATAAAGATCGTCTGTTATCTGTGCCATAACTTCATAGGGTAACTCAACTCTTACTCCCAGATCTACTGGGTTTCTGTTTGTCTTTATTCTAAGTCTCTTAGCTTCAGAACTTAGCCACTGTGCACCTATCCTACCTGGCGCCAATAGAACTGCTTTAGCATTTACCACTTCTCCAGACTTTAGCTTTACTCCTCTTACTCTGTTTCCTTCAACAACAACTTCTTCAATCTTGGTTCTTAACTTAATCTCTACATGCTTAGAAACAAAGTTCTTAATGTTAACGAGAACTTGCTTGCTCATATCTGAGCCCATGTGTCTCAGAATGTTCTTCTCAAGCTTAAGGTCTGAAAGTTTCGCTTTTTTATCCCAATATTCGAATTTGTTTTCATCATCTCCGTATATTTCTTTAGGAGCTCCAAAATCTAAAAAGTATTTATCGACATCTTTTAGTATCTTTGTAAGTTCTTCACTTCCAATAAGTTCAGCTAACCAACCTCCTACGTTTGGCGTTAAAGTTATTTTACCATCACTAAATGTTCCAGCACCTCCCCATCCACTTTGCAAAGTACAAATAGGGCATTTTATGCATGTTTTATGCAATTCTCTTGAGGGACAGTACCTTCTTTCTACATCGGGCCCCATATCTAAAACTAATACTTTAAGGTCTTTCTTATCTTCTGCTTGCCTTATGAATTCTAGAGCTGCAAATATTCCCGCTGGTCCAGCCCCTCCAATTATTACGTCGTACAATCCCCCGAAAAGGAAGAAAATATGGATAAAAACATTTATTTTATTTTTTAAGTCAATGTTTTTTTCTATCCTCATCTAACTTTATCCTTTCTAAAAAACGTAAAAAATGGGTTTCTCCATGTTGTTTGAGAAAACTTAATATAATACTGAAAGAGAAGAAAATCGGCCAAATTGCTAAAGGATAATCTTGGATTTAATCCTCTAAGTCATGAGCTATCTCCAAAGTATGAGATACTATCAGAGGAAGAGAGGATTAGTTTGCTTAAGACTTATAGGATTAAACCCTCAAACCTCCCAAAGATTCTTGATTCTGATCCTGCTGTAAAAGCACTAGGAGCAAAGCCTGGAGACATAATAAAAATAATTAGAAAAAGTGACCTAGCGGGAGAATCAGTTTACTATAGGTTGGTGATTTCTGAGTGATGGAAGCATATTCTGTTAAGCCTGAAGACCTCAAGTATCTTTATGAATTACTTGTAAGAAATGCAGGAATAGCTCAACACCATATAGACTCCTACAACGAACTTCTAACTTCAGACTTAAACAAGATTGTTCAAGAAGTTGGAGAAATAAACATAACTTTACCAGACTTAAAGCATAGGGTTGTCTTTTCTGGGGTTTCCTTGGAGCAACCTTCAGTTATAGAAGCTTCTGGAGCTCAAACTTCCGTTTATCCTATAGATGCAAGGCTAAGAAATCTTACTTACTCTGCACCAATTAATCTAAAGTTTTCTGAGTATAAAAATGAAAAGTTAATGCAGGAAGGAACTATAAAGATAGGGGACTTCCCTATAATGGTTAAGTCTTCAGCGTGTAGACTAAGTAATCTTTCCCCAGAAGAACTAATAAAATTTGGTGAAGATCCAAGAGATCCTGGAGGATACTTCATAATAAATGGTTCGGAAAGAGTAATAGTTGGTGTCGAAGATTTTGCTACCAATAGAATATTTACAGAAAGAAAAAAGGTTGGAAGCTCAGTAATATATATCTCTAGAACTTTTTCAGCCACAGTTGGCTACAGAACAAAAGTTGAAGTTAGGTTTGATTCTCAAAAGCAGCTAATAAGAGTTAGGTTCCCTGGAATAGGCGAAGATATCCCTTATGTAATTTTAATGCGTGCATTAGGTGTTTCTACAGATAAAGATATTGCTTACATCACTTCATCATATATAGAAGTCCAAGAGAATCTTATGAAATCTTTTGATGAGGCTTCTTCTTTTCTTGATACAGAATCCGCCTTAGATTATATTGGTGGAAGAGCAGCATATGGTCAGCCGAAAGAAGTTAGGATAAGAAGAGCTGAATACTTAATTGATAAAGTTCTGTTGCCTCATATTGGTAGAGAACCGGCTGATAGGATTAAGAAAGCATACTTCATTGGCAAGATGGCAGAAAGAGCAATAGCTGTTAAGCTAGGATGGAGAAAACCCGATGACAAAGATCATTACAAGAATAAAAGGCTAAGGTTTGCAGGACCGCTGATTGCTGAGCTTTTTAGGCAAGGATTTAGGAGGATGGTTAGAGATCTAAAACATCAGCTTCAAAGAGCTGATATAAAACGAGCTACCCCTCGTCACATTGGAAACCTAGTTAGCACGAGACTCATAACAGATTTGCTCAATCATGCAATTGCCACTGGTAATTGGAGTAGACGTTTGGTTGGGGTCTCTCAGCTCTTAGATAGAACAAACTATCTTTCAACTGTTAGTCACCTTAGAAGACTTCAATCAACTTTAAGCAGAAGTCAATCGAACTTTGAAGCTAGAGACCTTCATCCTACACAGTGGGGGCGAATCGACCCTGCTGAATCTCCTGAAGGTAGTAACTGTGGGCTAGTCAAGAACCTAAGCTTACTTTGTCAAGTTTCTACAACTTCTAATCCAGAAGAAATTGTAAGAATTTTAAATTCTCTAGGAATGATTCCAGTAGAGAAAGCAAACGAAGAAATTACAAAGAGTTGGGCTGAAATTTATGTCAATGGTACCTTAGTTGGATATCACCAAGAAGGACGCTCTATATTTAAGGAGCTTATTCGCTTAAGAAGGAGAGGCAAAATTTCTGATCAAGTAAACTTTGGTTTTTATAGACACAATTATGGTGGTACTTCAAGAAAGAAAAGCAAAGAAAAGGAAAGAAAAACAGAAGTTGTGATAAATACTGATGCTGGAAGAGTAAGAAGGCCACTACTTATTGTAGAAGAGGGTCAATTGAAACTTAAACCAGAACATATAGAGAAACTTAAGTCTGGAGAACTTACAATAGATGACCTCGTAGCTTTGGGTGTTATAGAATACTTAGATGCTGAAGAAGAAGAAAATGCTCTAATTGCAATTAATCTTGACGATATTGGTCTACATACAACCCATCTTGAAATTTCACCCTTAGCAATATTCGGTGCAATAAGCTCATCAATTCCATTTGCTGAGCATAATCAATCTCCAAGAAACACATATGAAGGAGCTATGGCAAAACAAGCTCTTGGATATCCTACTTCTTCTTTGCCATTGAACTTTTCTACAACTTCACACTACTTACTTTATCCTCAAATTCCGATAACTACAACAACCACTTCTGAAATAATTGGGCTAAGTAAGAACCCAATAGGACAAAACTTTATTGTTGCAGTTCTCTCCCATCCATACAACATGGAAGATGCTCTAGTTTTAAACAAGGCTTCAGTTGAAAGAGGCCTTGGTAGGTCCACAACTTACTTCGTATATGAAGCAGAAGCAAAGCTCTATCCTGTTGGAGAAAAAGATAGAATTCAAAAACCTGAAAGCGACGTTAGAGGCTATAAGGGTGAAGAAGCTTACATAAAGTTAGATGAAGATGGAATCGTTTCTCCTGAAACTTATGTTACTGGAAACGATATAATCATTGGGAGAACTAGTCCTCCAAGATTTCTAGAAGAAAGAATAGAGGTCTGGGGACAACCTTCATACAGGAGAGACACTTCGATTGCAGTTAAGAGTTCTCATAGTGGCTATGTTGACAAGATACTCTTAACAGAAGACAAAGAACAAAATAAAATCATAAAAGTAAGAATAAGAGATACAAGAATTCCTGAGCTAGGGGACAAGTTTGCAACAAGAGCAGGTCAAAAAGGAGTCGTTGGAATGATAGTTCCGCAAGAAGACATGCCTTTTACAGAAGATGGTTTAGTACCTGATGCTTTAATTAATCCACATGCAATTCCATCAAGGATGACCGTAGCTCACTTTTTGGAATCTCTTTTTGGAATTGCTGGTGCTTTAAAAGGAAGACAAATGTTCGGTGACTCTTTTGATCACGAAGATCCTGAGCAAGTCTATGAAATTCTAAAGTCTCATGGTTTTCATCCTTACGGTGATTTTGTAATGATAAATGGACAAACTGGTGAGCTACTGCATACTAAGGTGTTTGTTGGTATAGTTTATTACCAAAGGTTACATCACATGGTTAAAGACAAGATACATGCTAGAGCAAGAGGCCAAGTTACTCTGCTAACACACCAACCAACTGAAGGAAGAGCAAGAGGTGGTGGATTAAGGTTTGGAGAAATGGAACGTGACTGTTTAGTAGGTCATGGTGCTGCAAGGCTGCTTCAAGATAGGCTTCTAGAAGAATCTGATAAAACAACAGTGTATATTTGCGACAATTGCGGTTCTTTAGCTTACTATGATGCTAAGCAAAGAAAGTATGTTTGCAGAGTATGTGGAAAAAGTGCAAAAATAAGTGCAATAACTGTTTCTTATGCTTTTAAGCTCTTGCTTCAAGAAATAATGAGTTTAGGAATATTTCCAAAGATAAAGCTTAAAGAAAGGGTGTAAAAAATGAGCTCAACTTCTGAACTCGAAGCAAAATCAATAGATTCTATAATCTTTGGTATTCTTAATCCTACCTTCATAAGAAGGTACTCTGCAGCAGAAATATTTACTGACGAAGTATACGATGAGGATGGAACCCCAATTACTGGCGGAGTAATGGATCTAAGGCTAGGAACAATAGAACCAAATCAAAGATGTCAAACTTGTGGGAGTCCTCCATCCAAGTGTCCAGGCCACTTTGGGCACATCGAACTTCCAATGCCAATGGTAAACTACTTATTCACAAAACAGATATATACTCTTCTTCAAATCACTTGTCGTTCTTGTGGTAGGTTGTTGCTTTCGCAGGATAGAATCGAAGAGTACAAAAAACAAATTGAAGAATATAAGGAAAAGTTTGGTTTTGTTCCAGAAAGGTTGTACTCTCAAATAATAAGAGAAGCAAAGAGGATGAGCAATTGCCCGCACTGTGGTGCTTCTCAATATGTTATAAAATGGTCAAAGCCAACAGAATTTTATGAAATAGCTCCAGAGAAAACAACAAGTAGAATAAACCCCTCTGCCATAAGAGAAAGGTTTGAGAGAATTCCGAATGAAGACTTAAAACTTCTTGGAATTAATCCGGAAACGAGTAGGCCCGAATGGATGATCCTTGAGGTTCTTCCAGTTCCACCAGTTCAAGTTAGACCGTCAATAGTCTTAGAAAGCGGTGAACGCTCCGAAGATGACTTAACCCATAAGCTAGTTGATATTATAAGGGCTGCTAAAAAGTTGAAAGAGGGGAAAGAGAATGGTGCAAATCCAGTAATTCTTGGCGAATTCGAAAACTTATTACAGTACCATATTACAACCTACCTAGATAATGAAGCAAGTGGAATTCCTCCTTCAAGACACAGAACTGGTAAAGTGCTAAAGACACTAACTCAAAGGTTAAAGGGAAAGGAAGGTCGCTTCAGGAAGAATCTTTCAGGAAAACGAGTTGATTTTTCAGCTAGAACTGTTATTTCACCAGATCCTTTCTTAGATGTTGATGAGGTTGGTGTTCCAGAAGCTATTGCAAAAGCTCTTTCAGTTCCAGAAAGAGTAAACACGTTCAATAGAGAAAGGCTTGCCAGTCTCATAAGGAATGGCCCTAACAAGTATCCTGGTGCACTTTATGTAATTAGGCCAGATGGTGCTAGAATAAAATTAGACTTTGTAAAAGACTTAAATGCGTTTGCGAATAGTATTTCTGAAGGTTACATTGTAGAACGCCATTTGATGGATGGTGACTATGTAATTTTCAATAGGCAACCTTCTCTTCATAGGATCTCGATGATGGGTCATAGAGTTAAGGTTCTCCCTGGGAGAACAATGCGCCTTCATCCTTCAGTTTGTCCTCCATACAACGCAGATTTTGATGGAGATGAAATGAACCTTCATGTTCCCCAGAATACAGAAGCAGTAGCTGAAACTAAGGAGCTTTTAGAGGTTAATAAGAACTTCATAACTCCAAGGTATGGTGCTCCAATAATAGGAGCTCTCAGAGATCTAATAACTGGTGCATACCTTATGACAAGAAAGGATACATATCTTACGAAAAAAGATTTTCTACTTCTCATGGCAGCAGCAGGAATTTATGAAGATCCTCCAGAACCAGCTGTAAAGGAGCCCGAACCTCTTTGGAGTGGAAAGCAGGCATTCAGCTTGCTTTTACCAAAGGATTTCGTATATAGAGGAAAGGCAAAAGTGTGCGCAAACTGCAAAGAGTGTGACGAAAATAACTGCCCAAATGAAGGGTTTGTAGTTGTAAAAAATGGTATTCTTGAAAAAGGAGTAATAGATCAAGCAACAATAGGCTCTGAGAAAGCTGGAACTATACTGCACGAACTAATTTTAAGGTATGGTAATGAAGTTGCGCACAACTTTTTAAGGTCTCTTTCTAGGATGGTTATAAAATTCTTACAACTTCGCGGGTTCACTATGCTTTACAGCGAGCTCTTTCTACCAGAAGAGTCAAAGAAAGAAATAGACGATCTACTTAATACTGCAGAACCAGAGGTTAACAAAATTATAGAAGATTTTAGAAGTAGAAAACTCGAAAGGATACCTGGAAAAAGTGAAGAAGATTCCTTAGAAGCTTACATAATGGATAAGCTTTCTGAAATAAGAACTAGAACAGGAGAAATTGCAAGTAACTCTCTTGGAATGAATAACAACGCAGTTATCATGACGAGAACGGGAGCCAGAGGCTCAGACTTAAATTTAGGTCATATATGCGCATCTCTTGGTCCTCAATCTCTTCATGGAAAGAGAATTTCGAGAGGTTATATTGGTCGACCATTACCTCACTTCAGGAGAGGTGACCTTGGAGCAACAGCAAGAGGCTTTATTAGATCAAGTTACTTAGTTGGTTTGACTCCAACAGAATTCTTCTATCATGCAATGGGTGGTAGAGAATCTCTCGTTGATACTGCAGTTAGAACTCAGCAAAGTGGTTATCTACAAAGGAGATTAATACATGCCTTAGAAACATTAAAAGTAGAGTATGATGGAACAGTAAGAGATCCATATGGTAATATAGTTGAGTTTAAGTATGGTGACGATGGAATAGATCCATCAAAAACTTTTCATGGGGTCTTTCCACTTGAAGTTTACTTTAATATAATAGTTGAGTCTCTAAACTTAAAAACTAAAACTGAAGTTTCTGATGAAAAGTTGGACTCTATATTAAGTAAATATTCGAGGATGTTGCCTAAGATCTTAGTTAATAAACTAAAGAATGAAATAAAGACATATGGTATAGCTGAAGAAGATATTGAAAAAGTTATAAGAGAAATAGTTAAGAAATACGAAGAAACAATAGCTGATCCTGGAGAAAGTGTTGGTATAGTTGCTGCTCAATCGATAGGAGAACCTGGAACTCAAATGACTCTCAGAACCTTCCACTACGCTGGTGTTAGGGAAGCAAACGTAACTCTAGGATTACCTAGGCTAATAGAACTCCTTGACGTTCATAGGACTCCAAAAACTCCTATAATGAAGATTTATTTGAAGCCAGAATACTCAAAGTCTAGAGAAGAAGCTTTAAAAGTTGCAAGAAAACTGGTTTATAAAACTCTAGAGTTTGTATCAACAGAAATAAGAGTACTTCATCTTAGAAATCTAGCACTAATAGTGCTTTCTGATGAAGCGTTACAAGAAGCTGGGTTAAAAAGAAGCGATATTGTTAAGGCACTAAGTTTGGCCGGATTTAAGAATCCAAAGTTTTCAAAGAAAAGAAGTAACGTAATTTTGGTTAAACTAAAAGAAGAAAGAGAAGCAACTAACTTAGACTTTTCTGCTTCTGTTGAGAAACTAAAACTAATTCCAATTTCTGGAGTTCCGTCAATAACAAGGGCCTCAGTTGAAAAAGAGGGTGATGAATGGATAATTAAGACTGAAGGCTCAAACTTGATGGAGGTGACTAAGCTTCCTGAAGTAGATCCATCAAGAGTGTACACTAACAACATTATGGAAATACAAGAAGTTCTAGGAATAGAAGCGGCAAGAACAGCTCTAATAAGAGAAATAAAGAGTACTCTTGAAGAGCAAGGTTTAGATGTTGATATAAGGCATATATCACTAGTTGCTTCTGCAATGACTGCAAATGGAAGATTGAGACAAATTGGAAGACATGGTTTGTCAGGTGAGAAAGTTAGCATCTTAGCAAAAGCTGCTTTTGAAAGGACAGTTCCTACACTAGTTGATGGTGCGATAATGGGCGAAACTGACTATATGAAAGGAATGACAGAAAGAGTGCTTGCAGGAGAAGAAATAAAGGCTGGTACTGGAGTAATCGACATATTTGTTGACTTACCTAGTAGCTAAGCTAAAGGAAAATGTTTAATAGTTTATACTAATTTGAAAGGAAGTGGAAATCAATCTTGGAATCTGCAATAAAAGTGGCAGTAAAAACAGGAAAGCCTATTTTTGGCTTCAAGAGCGTTAAGAGGCAACTACTTAAAGGTAAGCTAAAGGCAATATTCTGTAGCAAGTCTTTTAGTAATGAAAATATAACTGAACTCACACAGCTAGCAAAACAAGCTAAAACTCCTCTTATTTTATTAGAAATAGGACCACTTGAAATTGGTAGGCTATGTGAAAAACCATTTCCAGTTTCAACGCTAGCTTTTGAAGATTTTGGTCAGTCCAACTTAGAAGCTCTGATAAAGAAATGACTCAGCCTAAAATAAAACTGTCTACAGAAACACTGCAATACTTAATGCTTTTTGAAAAGCTCACCAGTGCTAGGGCGCTTGACTGTACTGAGTACAACGATGAATTAATTTTCTTGGTTCCAAAAGAAGACCTTATAATAGTTAAAATAAATCCAACAAAGCCACTGCTGAAACTATCAAAATTTTTAAAAAAGAAAATATTAGTTTATCCTTATTCTGAGACTGCCGAAGAATTTATAGCGGGACTTTTTCCAAAAGTTAAGGTATTGAAAGTTCTTTTAGAACCTCAAACAGACGGTAGAAAAATTGCTTTTGTAAAAGTTGATGAGTCTGAAAAGGGAAAGGCAATAGGTCTAGCTGGGATAAACGTTAGAAGAGCTTCATTTTTAGCAAAGAAGTATTTTTCTTTAGACCTTGTTAGGGTCGTTTAACAATTTCTGAAAGAAAACCTGAAGAAGTCTAACTTTGTGGTTGTTGTATAAGTTTGTTTTTTAAAATGTTAGCATAAAAATCAAAAGATACTTTAGTTAAGCAAAAGTTAATAAGTATCCTGTATCTGGTATTCCTGCGATGTCAAAGGGTGCTTTAGGAGAATTCGCAGCAAGAAAACTAAAATTAAATAGAAAGAAATTCTTATGGAGTGATAAATATTATACTCGTAGAGTCTTAAAGCTAAAGAAAAAGTATGATCCTCTAGAAGGAGCTCCAATGGCAAGGGGTATCGTACTAGAGAAGGTAGGTATCGAAAGTAAGCAACCAAACAGTGCCGTTAGAAAGTGTGTAAGAGTTCAGCTTATAAAGAACAATAAGGAAGTTACCGCCTTCGTACCCAAGGACGGTGCTCTAAACTTCATAGATGAAAGAGATGAAGTACTTATAGCTGGAATAGGGGGCTCCGGGGGAAGGTCTATGGGGGATCTGCCTGGAGTTAGATACAAGGTGATAGCAGTAAATGGTATTTCTTTAGATGCGTTGTTAACTGGTAAAAAACAGAAACCAAGGAAGTGAGATCGATGTCAACGGCAGAAGAAACAAAGATTAAACTATTCGATAAGTATACTTTTGACAATGTAGAAGTTTATTCAAAAAGTCTACAAGCTGCAATTTCAATAAAGCCAATATTTGTCCCTCATTCTGCAGGAAGGCATGAACATTGGAAATTTGCTAAAAATAAAGTAAATGTAATTGAAAGGTTAATTAACCATATTGCGCTAACTCCAAAGGCTGGAGGCAAAAAGTACAAGGCAATCAATGCTGTAAAAGCTGCATTCGAGTTAATTAATCATAAGACTGGAAAAAATCCAATTTTAGTTTTTATAAAAGCAATTGAAAATGCCGCTCCAAGGGAAGATACAACAAGAATTTCATATGGTGGAATTCTTTATTATCAGTCAGTAGATATCTCACCTACGAGAAGAGTTGACCTTGCAATAAGAAATATAGTAATTGGTGCAAGGAATAACTCATTTAAATCTCCTCGTCCTTTTCATGAAGCATTAGCGGATGAAATAATAGATGCTTCAGAAAACAATCCAAAAAGTTATGCTATTGCAAAAAGACAAGAACTTGAGAAGCATGCTGAAGCTTCAAGGTAATCTCTTATTCTATAGTTGCATGTTTTTCTATCATATCTTTTTCTTTTATGTTTAAAGCTTCCATAAGTTCTACTACAACGGCATCTAGTAGTATTCCTACTGAGAGTTCAAACAAAGTTCCAAGTGGTGCAAGCGGCTCATGAATTCCTAAAAGTTGCCTAGAGAAGTAATCGTCATCACTTGCTTTTGTTACTCTCCCAGGTATAACTACTTTTACGTCAGATAGTTCTCCAAGCCTTGAATTTGGATAAGATGTTAATGATATTACTTTTGCTCCTATTTTCTTTGCGACGCTAGCTGCACTAACCGTAAAAGTTGTTTCACCAGAACCAGAAACAGCTAACAGAATGTCTCCACTTTTTAAAGATGGTGTTATCGTCTCTCCTATGACGAAAACGTTAAATCCTAAGTGCATAAGCCTCATGGCAAAACTTTTAGCAACAAGTCCACTTCTTCCTGCTCCTACAACTCCTATCATTTTCTTTTTTTTGTATGTTTCAATGAGCATTTTTACGAATTCTTCCAACTGGTTTTCTTGAATGTTGTTTTCGATGTTTTCGTTTATTTTTCTTAGAAGATATTTTGCTATTTCCTTAGCCTCCATAAGCTAACTTATGTCAAATAGCTTTTTATATTTATTTTTATCTTATTGAATTGAAAACTCTTAGGTTCTAAACAGAGAAATAGTAAATTCTATGTAAAATTATAACTAAAATAATCAGTAGGAAGAAAACTAAAAAAATATAATCGTTAGTAGTTAACTTTAATTCCTTCCAATGACTTCTTTTTTCTCTAAACCCATAACCTCTTAACTCTAAGGCATCAGAAATTTCATATGTTCTCCTTATAACTTCAACAAACAGTGGAATAAGTATAGGGAGAAAGGCCTTTGTTCTTTCAATTAAGTTTCCTTTTTCTAAGTTTAAGCCTCTAACTCTTTGAGCGTCGTATACATCCTGAAACTCGTTTGCAATTACTGGAATGAAGCGCATTGAAAGTGTGAATGCAAGAGAAAAATCAGAAGGAACACCAATTTGTTCAAGTGCTCTTCCTAAATCTTCTGGAGAAGTTGTATAAAAAAACCATGAGGTTGCCGAAGTTATTAAGATGAAACGAGCTGAGAAGATTATAGCTTGAGCCAAGCTTTGCGTAGTTAAGTATTGACTTGTTGCTATTAAAAATATGAAAAATAATAATGCTTTAAGAGACCTAAACCAAAGTTTTATAGACTTACTTAGCGCTAAAATTATAAGTTGAATTGTTGTTAGAAATGCAATTTCAACAGGATCTAAAGTTATTATTCCAACAATAGCTACTCCAGTTGAAACAAGCAACTTCACTCGTGGGTCTAAAGCATGAATTATTGTTCTCTTTCTTGAAAATTGGTATGCTTTTATAAAACTCATTGCCAACTTACATTAATCCCTCCGCTAGTTCTTCCAAGCCTTTTACTACTTTTTGAAAGTCTACGTTGCTTTGAAGAATTAATTTTGATATAAGGCTTGATGCAAAAGTATGAGTTAGTATTCCTTTAGAAAAAATCTCTTCTTCTTTAAGTAAACTTACTATATCGCCATTCCAAATAAGTTTTCCTTCATCTATTACTGCAGCTTTGTTTGCTATTCTCAGTCCGAAATCAATATCGTGTGTTGCAATTATAAGTGACTTATTTTTTGTTTTTAAGAACTCTCTTAGAATACCTACCATTAAATTCCTATATTGAAAGTCAAGTCCCGCTGTAGGTTCATCAACTATTAGAACCTCGGGGTCCAATATTGCTATACTTGCTATAGACAGTCTTCTTTTTTCGCCACCACTTAAATCAAATGGGCTTCTATCAAGGTATTCGAACAATCCAAATTTTTTTGATACTTCATCAACTAACATTTTTATTTCTTCTTCTCGTAATCCTCGATTTTTTAATCCAAATGAAAGTTCTTCTCTTACAGTTTCAGCAAAGAATTGTTTTTCAGGATTCTGAAATATCATGCTTACCTTTTTCGAAATTTCAAAGACACTTAATTTATTAGTGTCGATATTATCTATCTTAATTTTTCCTTTTGTTGGTTTCAGTAATCCCATAATTAACTTTAGTAAGGTTGTTTTTCCAGAGCCATTTGGTCCTAAAAGTAGCACTGAATCTCCAGGTAAAATAGAGTAGTTTATGTTTTTTAGTACAAAGTTGTTTTCCCTATCTTGTTCATATGAAAAACTAACGTCTTCTATTGATATTTCTGCCATCCTATTTGTTCACCCATCAATTATTTTTTCAAG
Organism: Candidatus Brockarchaeota archaeon; assembly: GCA_017601145.1. GTDB lineage: Archaea > Thermoproteota > EX4484-205 > EX4484-205 > JAAOZO01 > JAAOZO01. The sequence continues at coordinate 13,937 of JAFNIV010000010.1, read as the reverse complement.
AAGCAGCTCATAATCTTCAACCTGATAATCCTGAAGCATTTTTTCATTACAATTTTTTCCAAAAACCTTGTTTATTATTAAAAATTGAAGTGGAATATTTATTGGGATTTTATTTCTTATGCAAAAGCTTATAACAACATCAGGTTTATCATCAATTAAAATTTTTCCTTCGCTCATAACTACAATTCTACTTAAAAATTTAAAGAATAGATCTACATTTTGTTCTATTAAAATGACTGTCAAATTTAGATCTCTCCTTAAGTTATCTAAAAAATAAGAGAATTTTACAGCTGATAACGTATCTAAATAAGAAGTCGGCTCATCAAGTATTAAAACCTTTGGTTTCATAGCAAGAACAGCTGCTATTGCTGCTCTCTGTTGAAGGCCTCCAGAGAGTTCAAAAGGTGCTTTATGTCTTTCCTTTTGCATGTTTACAACGTCTAAGCTCCACTCTACTCTTTTCCTTATTTCTTCTCTCCCAAGACCAAGATTCTCTGGTCCAAAAGCTACATCATCTTCAACAGTAAGCGCAAACAATTGATTTTCAGGATTTTGGAGAACTAACCCAACATTTTGAGCAATTTCGTAGATCTTATTCTTTCTTGGATCAAATCCCATAATTGAGATCTCTCCATCAAGCTCACCAGGATAGCTATTAGGTATAAGCCCAGTAAGTATCTTCGCCAGTGTTGATTTACCACTCCCAGAAGGCCCGGTGATGAGGACGAACTCCCCTTCTCTTACCTCAAAGTTTATATTGTTTAGTGCATTTTTCTCAGCGTTTTTGTACTTAAATTTTAGGTTTCTTACTTTTATTATTTTTTTGCTTTCTTCAGGGTTCATTTCCTTTTTATTCTCTCGCGTAAAACCCTTCTTACTTGGGTTTTATTCCTTACGTTAAATTTCTTTAAAGAAACTCACATTAAACTTGGCAAGAAAGCCTTATTTAACAATGGGAAGAATTGAGGAAAGCTAAGTATAAGTTAAATTACCCATAAATGCGGGCAGAGTTAAACTTTTAACGAAAGTTAAAAACTATCTTATTGTCTCCCTTATTTCACTTTCTAGTTCTTTAGCTTTTTCTTCTAATTTTTCAAGTTGCTTTTGTAAGCCAGATTGCCTTAACTTCAGGAATTCTTGTCTCTCTTTTAACTCTGTTAAGACTGCATCTTTTTCTCTTTTTATCATTATTTTTCCTAAAAACTGGTAAACATCCTTTTGCTCCTCTGAACTTAAAGCTTCAATTGCCTTTTCTACATCTTCAAGTTCGCCCTTTACCCTTTCTATTTGAATCCTAAGACTTTCTATTTTTTCTTGCATGTCCTGTAGCTTTAGAAGCTTCTCTTGTTCTGGAGCACTCATTATGTTTTCTTCTCTATAAAAGAAGAGTTTATAAGCTTAATATAATTAGCCGATGTTTTTCACATAATCTTAGAAATTCTAAGTGTTGCTCTTCCTGTCTTAGTAAATGGCTCGTAAGCTCCTCCCGCAAACTTGAAGCCACACTTTCTACACTGCCAAATACCCACGCTAACCCTCTTTAAAACTCCTGTTTGGCATTTTGGGCAATAGTATTTTGCTCTCCTTCTTAGAATAACTTCTGCATACCTTCTTCTTAGAGTGAATCCATACTTAGCTCCCAACATTCCTGAAATTTTCTTAGTCATTTCCTTTCTGTCCTCCTAACATAAGGCTACTTATTTCTTTCGCTTTCTTCCATCCAAGTTCCATCATCTCGATTACTTGAGCAGGGGCAATTAAGCCTTGCTCATTTTTCATAACAGCACATATGTTTCCAGACTTCGTATAGGTAAAAGTTAGAAAAGTATCACAAGCTTGCTCTTCTTCCAAGCTTGGATCTACAAAATATTTATTGTTTATTATCCCAAAGGTTATGGAAACTGGAAAATCATTGAGTTTTAGACTTTCGACTTTCTCAGTTTTCATAATTTTTCCATTTTCATCTAGTTCATATTTCTTAATTTTTGTATTCTCTAGGGCTTTCACGGCTGCCAGAACTGATGCATCTACTAAGTTCCCTCCATAATCTAACACATAGACGTCTACATAAACTACATAGCAAATCTTTCCTTGGACTATTGTCAGTGATTTTAAGTCAACAGTATTCGACTCTCTTATGCTTCTATCGACGTACCTTGCCAATGCTATTGCTCTTTCATCAGGTGGTCCAGGCTCAAAAGTTTGAGAAGCTAAAGGAAGAAGTTCTGCATTAACAACTAAAACTCCTTGATCTGGGGTATCTTCAAAAGGTTGCCCTAACTCAACTTTTACTCCAACAAGAACCATAGTTTCACCTAAGCTAAGTAGTGCTGATCCATCTGCTTTTTCAATTATCCCTACTTGGTAGCTTATTTTTCTATATTCATCAAGCTTTCTTTTATCTATCCTTATTCCGTTAGATAGTAGCTCAAGCATATTCTTTTGCAGAATTTTTGATACAACAGGCTTTTCTCTTGTAACAGACATTCTATTTTTTCACCTTTCTACCTTGATGTATTTCGTTTTTAACGCATTAACTTGTAATTGGTAAACTTTCATCGCACTATTTATTGCTTTCGAAAGTGCTTGTTTAAATTCTTCTTGAGTCATTAATCCATCCATTTGCAACAAAGATATCTTGCCTAATGTTGGAATGTATACAATTGGCATATCTGCTTCTCCTTCCTTGTCTTCAATGTCGTTCAAGTCGCAAACAATTTTTCCATCTACTTTTCCTACAGCACAGCCAGCAGTTATTCCTTTCATTGGGATTCCTGCATCTGCGAGTGCTAACGCTGCTGCAGTAACACCTGCTACTCTTGTACCCGCATCTGCTTGCAGTACTTCAATAAATATGTCTATCGCTGTTCTTGGAAATAGTTCTGTCAGCACTACAGACTCTAGAGCGTTTCTAATTACCATTGAAAGTTCAATTTCCCTCCTAGTTGGTGCTGGAGATTTTCTTTCTTCAGTTGAAAAGGGAGCCATTCTATACCTTACTCTCAGTATTGCCCTATCTGGAAGTTCTGCATGCTTTGGATGAACTTCGCTAGGCCCAAAAACTGCGGCTAAGATTTTGTTTTTTCCTTGCTCGTATAAGACTGAACCATTTGCATGTGCTAAATACCCTAGAGTTATCTTTATTGGTCTAAGGTCGTCTATGCCTCTTCCATCCGTCCTTATACCTTGCTCATTAATTAGTTGTTTTTTCAAGCTCATTTTCTTCATCCTCTTTTAAAATTTTCGTAACTCTATCCCCTAAATTAGATAAGTGTGCTTCTCTTTCAATTAACTTTATTGTCTTAATAACTTTGTCCTTTGCACTAATGCTTTGTGTTTCAATTAATATTACTCCATTTTGCCCAACTGTAATCTTCGTATTCGTAAGTTGTTCGATTTTCTGTAGCATGTTTCCTTTTTTGCCAATAAGTTTCGCAATTTTTGATGGATTCACATAAGTTATAAAGCCCTTCTCTATAACTCCTAAGCCTTCGCCTCTAATCGTTATTACTGGATCTTGTGTTCTGTCAAAGAACGTTATTCTTGCTTTTAGTACAGTTCCTGCATCCATTTTCTTCAATGTGTTGTCTTTCGTAGGATCAAATCTCCTACCAAAAACATCTACAGCAGGAAGTACTGCAACATAAGGAGAAAAAATGTTTACTCTCCACATGTTGTAATATACTTCACTAACTACGCCTATTATTAAGTCATGAATCTTTGGTATGTAGAAGCTTTTTAGTGCTATAACCCTTATAGTATTTCCTTTAGTTTGAGGTATTCCTACTTTTGTTGCAATTATTGAATTGTCTAACTTTATTGTGTTTTCTCCTACCCTATAGTATCCCGAAGTTAGTATTTCTCCGGGTACAACAATTGGTTTTCCACTCATACGTTTTTATTTCTCCTCCAATTTTCTGTTCCTTACTCTAAAAGAAGTTCTTTTTATTCTTTTGCTATTAAAGTCATTTTTCTTAATTTGTAACATAAAATATTTCCTTGAAAGCTAAATTTTCATACTCTAATTTTAGTTAAATATAAGTCATAAGTCATGAAAACATGATAGCTACTTGTCTTGCATTTTACTAAGAGTTCCTTAGAGACTTTAACTTTGATGGCGGGAAGTCCCCCTGCGAAAGCTGGGGGATGAAAGCCGAAAAATATTTATAGTTTATAAGCTTGATAAGGGCGCTCATTCAGTTTATGCTCTTCAATACCATCTCGTTCAAGTAGTGAAATATCACAGACAGGTGTTCGAAAATGAGAAGATTGTGGATTTTCTGAAGCAAAAAATAAGAGAAATAAGCGAAAGCTTTGATGTAGATGTTCTAAACCTTGAGTATGATAAAGACCATTTCCACATGCTTTTCAAGGCGAAGCCGACATTAGATATGCCAAAATACATCAATGCGATAAAAACCATAACGTCGAGAGAAATCCAGAGAAACTTCCCTGAAGTGAAGGAAAAGCTTTGGAAAGGGGTTTTCTGGTCTCCATCGTATTTCCTCGCCACAACCGGGCAAGTGACTTTGGGTGTTTTGAAAAAGTATGTTGAGGAGCAAGGGAATGCTTAGCTACAAGTTCAGGATTTATCCAAGCAAGGAACAAGAGGGAAGATTGTTTGAAACTTTAGAGTTGTGTAGGCAAACTTACAACTATTTCTTGGCTGAATGGAATGGAAAGAGCAAGATACCAAGCAGAATTAAGCTTCAGTCTCAGCTACCTAAACTGAAGAAGGAAAAGCCTGAGTTGGGCAGAGTCTACTCTAAAGTTTTGCAGATGGTGCTTTATCAGCTATACTCAAACCTAAAAGCCTTATCACAGTTGAAGAAAAATAGAAAGAAGGTTGGAAGGTTAAGGCTCAAAAGCAAAGGCTGGTTCAAAACCTTTGTTTACAACCAGAGCGGCTTCAAGCTTACCAAAACGGGGAAGAGGCTTGACCTGCTTCACCTATCTAAAATAGGTGACATACCCATAAGAGTTCATAGAACCATTGAAGGAAGAATAAAACAAGTCATAGTGAAGAGGCATAATTCTGGCAAATGGTTTGCCTGTGTTTTCGTTGAGAAAGAAGTGAACGTTGTTCAAAGAGAGCCTAAAAATGTTGTAGGCTTAGATGTTGGAGTAAAACACTTTCTCACAGATAGTGACGGAAGACAAATAGAGAATCCGAGATTCTATGAGAAAACAATTAGAAGAATAAGAGTTCTACATCATTGGCTTTCAAGGAAAAAGAAAGGTTCAAAAAATTATGAGAAACAAAAAATAAAGCTTGCTAAAGCTTATGAAAGGCTCACGAACCAGAGAAACGACTTTCTGCATAAACTTTCAAGATTCTATGTGAACAATTACGATGTAATATGTGTTGAAAACTTGGACATAAAAAATATGGTTAGAAAACACAACTTAGCCCAGAAGATACTTGATGCTTCTTGGGGAAAATTCCTTCAACTACTCGAGCAGAAGGCTGAAAGAGCTGCTGTTCGAGTGGTGAAGGTGAACCCAAGAGGTACATCTGAAGGGCTAGGCTATGAAAATCCCTATAGGGATTGGATATCTGCTTGCCGAATAAAAATGAGGGGATGGGATAGCCCTGATTCGCCTGCTGAGACGAAGCCTCTACTGGTAGAAATACCAGCAAGCTCCATCGTTGAAGCAGGAAGCTCCTTGCGATAGCGAGGGGTAGTTCACTTCGAGTTAACAGAATTAAGCTTCGACTCCGTTGTTAGCATTGCCTTGGCTGAAACTGAATGATTCTCGTCCTTTAGGCAAAATTCCATTATATAGAGTTCTAGTTCTGTAATAAAAAAGCTTTCCATTTCCTCTTTTTACATACTGGAAACTTTAAGTTTTTGTATACTTTTTGTAACATCAAGTTTTACTTTGTTTAACTGATTTACTTAAATGTTTTTTTCAAAAATAAAAAGTTTAAAAATTTCTTTGTAATTACTAAAAGCATGAAGAGTTATATTCTAGTTTTGCTAGTTCTATTATTGGTTGTTATATTCGTGATTGGATACTATTTTTATTCGAACGTTCCCAAACGAAAAGAAGAATCATTAAAACTAGAAAGCGTTGAAGTTTCTAATAAGAATCCAAAGGTTTATGATACAGTAGACATAAACATAAAAATTTCTGGGAGAATAGAGGATCCATTCAATGAAGACGAGATAAATGTAACTTCTGAAATAACTCTTCCAGACAAAAGGGTTGTTGCATTTCCTGCATTTTACCACCAAGACTATAACAGAAGTTTAGTAAATGGAAAAGAAGTTTTAACACCAATAGGAGACCCATACTGGAAGGTAAGGTTTACTCCATTTCTAGAAGGAAATTACTTAGTAAAGATTAACTTGTACAAAAACAAGAAGCTTGAAAACTATTCATTTGTTAACTTCTTTGTTAAAGGATATTCTCATGACCTTGGTTTTGTTCGTATGAGCAAAACAGGATATTTGTACCTAGAAAACGGTAGTGGTCTTTTCTTAATCGGTGAGAATCTATGTTGGTACTCAAGTAACGGAACTTATGATTATGACAATTGGTTTAGTAAGATGAAAGACAATGGAGAAAACTATGCAAGGATATGGCTTGCGCCTTGGGCATTTGGAATAGGATGGAGTAGGAAAGTAGGACACTATAACTTAGAAGAAGCATGGAAGCTCGACTACGTTATGAACTTAGCTAAAAGAAACGGAATCTATGTAATGTTATGTCTAGTGAATCATGGACAGCTGATTGCTCAAGATAACTGGAACGACAACCCTTACAATTCAAAAAATGGAGGTCCAATATCATATCCTTATCAATTCTTTACCAATACTGAAGCTAAAGAGTATTTTAAAAAATTTTTGAGATACATGGTTGCAAGGTACTCTGGCTATACTAACCTTTTAGCTTGGGAACTTTTTAATGAAGTTGATTTAACTGATAACTACAATCCAACTAGTGTAGCAAATTGGCATACTGAAATGGCAAGTTATATAAGAAGTATTGACCCTTATAAGCACTTAGTCACTACAAGTTTTTCTTCTTTATCAGCTGGAGATTTAATTTGGAGGCAATCTAATTTAGACTTTACCCAACTTCATATATATGGTCCAAAGGATCTATCTGAAGCAATATGCAACCAAGTAAGTTTTATGAAGTCTAGTTACAATTTACCAGTCTTAGTTGGAGAATTTGCTTCAGATTGGAGATGGTTTAACTCTCCTTACTACTATAAGGATAAAGAGGGTGTAGAAATTCATGAAGGAATTTGGTCATCAACAATGTGTGGGTCATTTGGCACAGCTATGCTTTGGTGGTGGGACAACTATATTGATCCATTTAATTTATATTACCACTACAAAGCTTTAAAAGAATTTTTAGATGGAATAAGCTTCTACAATTCTAACTTTTCAATACTAAGTTACGATGTCATTAACAAAAATTTAAGTAAAGCTTCTTATAACTTTAAGATCTATGGCTTACAAAATGCTACTTTTGCAATGGGTTGGGTAAAGAGCAACATGTACAATTGGTTCAATGTAATAAACAATGTAACACTAGAAGAAGTTGGAGATATAAAAGTTAGGCTTTCCAACTTAAAGGACGGAAACTATACTCTTGAGCTTTGGAATACTTATGAAGGAAAAGTTACAAGCGTTTCTAAAGTAAAAGTAGTTGGTGGCGAAGTTATTATCGATATTCCAAAGTTTAAAAAAGACTTTGCTTTTAAGCTAATTTTTGATAATCAAGCCCAATAAAAGTATTCAAAATGTTTTTAGTAATCTTCTGAAAATAAGCTACTTCTTTAACTTAAAAATAAAATGACAACAATCATCTCCTAGCATCAAGAGCTTTTCCCTCTTTAATTCTATTCCATGATCAAAACCTTTTACAACATAGTAATCCCCATCGCAAATTAATTTCTTTCCAATGTCAGTTGCATTAAACTTTTTAAAAATTTCAGCATGCACACACTTCTTTACTACAACTTCTAGAGTTTCTTCATCTGCTCTAACTACTTCGAAGTCATGAGCTTCCTTACTAAATAGACTTAAAAAGTTTCTTGGTCCTTTGTCTTTTACTTCTTGCCCGCGTCTTTTCCATTCTTCTTCTATTTTCTTATTCTTCCATTCAACCAAGAGGTTTAAGGCTTCTTCCCCAAACTCTTTTTCTAAAATCCTACTCATTACAATAATAGAGAAATCTCTATAGTATCGTAGCTCGCTCATTCCCTACTTAATGTAAGAAGTACTCTTTTTATTCGTTTACTAAAAGAAATAAATATTTGTCCTCTTATAATAAAGTATGGCAAATGTGCTACGCACGTATGTTGAAAAGGAAGACCCATACTATAGGTGGGAACTTACTTCAAGAGATGATTTCTTTGGATCTCAAATTTTGAATATAAGCTTTCAGTCTCAAAAGTGGAAGGAAATTGTTTGGAGCCATAGGTTAAAAGTAATACTTCCTAAAAATTTGAAGCATAACTTTGTGTTGCTACTTATAACAGGTTCTGGCCAGGGATTTGAAGAACTGGCAATCTGTAAGATGTTCTCAGACAATTTAGGATTGCCCTGTGCAATACTTTTTGATATTCCAAATCAGCCGCTTTTTAACGGCTTATACGAAGATGCAATAATTGCACTAACTTTCCAAAAATTCTTAGAAAGCAACGATGAAGAGTGGCCATTGTTACTTCCAATGACTAAAGGGGCAAAAAGAGCAATAGATGCCACAGAAGAAGTTCTTGAGAAGTTTGGTGAAACACCAAAAGGCTTCATAGTGACTGGCGCTTCGAAGCGGGGATGGACCACTTGGCTTATTTCAGCTATTGATAGAAGAGTAAAGGGCATAGCCCCAATGGTCTTTGATAACCTTAACTTTCAGAAACAGATGGAGCACCAAGTTGAGTGCTATGGTTCATACAGTGAACAAATTTCTGACTACACTAAGTTTAGACTTCAAGAAAATCTAAAAACAGAAAGAGGCATAAAGTTACTTCAAATAGTTGACCCTTACAGCTACAGACATGAGATAAAGATTCCAAAACTTATAATAAACGGAACAAATGATCCTTACTGGACTATAGACTCGCTTAACCTTTACATTGATGACCTTTTAGGAGAAAAATATATACTATATGTTCCAAACGCAGGCCATGGCCTAGAAGACAGAAGAAGAGTAGTTAATACAATAATGGCCTTTGCATCTTCTGTAGCTTTAGATCAAAGCTTACCTTTGATAAAGCTTACACTAGAAGGTAAAACTGTTATCCTAACTTCAAGTTCTCCTCCATTGTACGTTGATTTTTGGAAGACTTCTTCTAACACAATGGATTTTAGAAGTTCGAAATGGGAATCTTTACCTAGCATAGAGAAAGACAGTTATTATATTTCTTACTTAGAAAGGGAGAGGGCTTATACTGCAGTATTTGGTGAAGCAACTTTTCAATATAATAATAAATTTTTTAGCTTATCAACAAGCATGAACGTTCTTAAGCCTAATTTAAATGGAAGTACTTCAATGTAATCTAAATTTGTACTTGCAACAAAACCTTGAAAATTATATTCTGCACTATACATAATCGTTACTTAACAAAATTTTTCTAGAAAGTAGAATAAAAACGAGGGAGTAATTCTTTTCACAAAATGGTTCCTTGTGCTAGAATACATTAGATCACAAATATCTTTCAAATGAAATTTCATAACACTAGTTCGATAGCAATTAACAAAAAAATCAAAGACATAAAACTTATAAATTTACCATACAACTAAAGAGTATGCCAAGAGAAGTAAAAGTTGCAATAGTTGGATGTGGAGGAATAGCTTCGGCTCATGCAGAAAGATTAAGAAAGATCGAAGGTGTAACATTAAAGGCATTTGTTGATATTGATGAATCTAGAGCGAAATCTTTCGTAGAAAGATTTGGTGGAAAACACTACAATACTGTAGAATCTCTGTTAAAAAACGAAAGTATCGATGCAATCTACGTAACTACTCCACCTTTTGCAAGAGGTGAGGAAATAATCGCAATAGAAAAAGGAATAGCAACATTCTTTGAAAAACCTGTTGCTTTAACTATGGAAAAGGCTAAAGAGATACTTTCTGTAGTTAGGAAAAGCGGAATAATTAACAGTGTAGGCTATATGTGGAGGTACCTTGATACTTCTTCTATAGCTAAAGAAGAAATAAGAAAGAATGGTCCTACTGCCCTTGTAATTGGGCAATATATTGATCCGTTTTGGTTTCCTCCAAAACACTGGTGGCTCTATAAAGACAAAGGAGGCGGACAAGTAGTCGAACAATCAACTCATGTATTTGATCTAGCCAGATACTTAGAAGGAGATGTTTCTTGGGTTTACGCAGAAATAGATAATCTGATAGCTAAGAACTTTATATACCAAGATATGACTTCAGAAGATAGTTCAGCAGTAGTGCTAAGATTTAAGTCGAAGGCTATAGGAGTAATTGTAAGTTCATGCGTAAGTCAAAATACATTTTCTGGTACATTTCTAAGGTTTATAACAAGGGAGGCTGTTGTAGAACATTTTTGCCATGCCAAGACGTTAAGAATTTATGGGAATAATAGAATTCAGGAAATTAGGTCAAATGTAGATCCTTACTTTGAGGAAGATAAGGTTTTCATAGAAGCAGTAAGAACTGGAGATATAAACAATATAAAATCAGATTTTGAAGATGCTACAAAAACTTTAGGGGTAACAATAGCGGCAAACGAAGCCGCAAGAACAGGTAGGGCTATAAGTGTTGAATAAGTTAAAAGAATTGAGTTTTCACTAAGAAAAATGTAATAACAAAAATCCAGAAACTTTTAGGTTATTAGCTCTTTAATCTTTCCTTCCTCTAAAGCTTTCTTTATTTCCTTTGCAATTCGTTTACCCATACTCATTGGTTCATCATAAAGAAGCCAAGTATATGGAGAGCCATTGATAAAAACATTTGTTCCAGCCACAATCCTTGCGGAAAATTCAAAGACATAAAAACTTCCAGTTCCATCATAAGTTCCTTCAATGCAAAACGGACCTATGAATCCAGGAGATACGAGTTTTTTAGAAGCTTTAATAAGATCATCCCCTATTTCAAAGATTTCTTCAAGTAAAGATTCTCTAAGTACTATTGGAAAGTTCCCTATGACTAAGTACGATAGATCGATTTTTGATTTTAGTTGTACATCTGCAGGTATTCTTCCTAGTCCATCTGAGTTAGTTTCATATCGTCTATCCATGCTTATAACTTCAAGCTCATCTGAGAGTGGAGAATAGAAAAAGTGGATATAAGTAGGTGTTCCAACTATATACTTTTGAATAAAGATATCTTTTTCATCTATTTTAAGAGACTTAACTTTCTTTCTTATTTCTTCTGGGCTAGAAGCTAAAAAGTACCCTTTCCCTCCTTTTGCTCCAGGAAGCTTAACTATGACAATATCATTAACTTCATCTAAAGAAGAATAGACTTCTGGAGTTCTTACTCCAGCTTCTCTTAATAGTTTATCTTTCAATTTCCTATCAGATTCCCACCTTAGAATGTACTTATTTCCAAAGATTGGAACTTTAAAATTATTTTCAATATCTTCTAGGCTAACATACTCAACTAGAGATCCATGAGGTATCAATATTGAATTTAAGTTTAAAAGCTTATTTTGAACTTCTTTAAAAATTACTTCTGAAAAACTATCTACAATAATCATTTCATCGATAAGTTTCTTAAATCTACTATAAAGCTTCAATCTCTTTCTTAAACAGATTAAAACTGTTCTAAACCCTTCGTCCTTTGCTCCCTTAAGTATTTGAAGCGCTGAATGTGAACCCAAAGTTGCTATAGTAACTTCTGTGTTCATCTTTTTCACCTAAGTTACAATTTTACTAACTTTGTTTAAGTCAATTGCATTCTTTATTTCTATCGCAATTCTTCTTCCTGTTCCCATTACAAATCCATGTTTAAACTTAGTATAAGGCGAAGTTGTTACTAGAACTGGACTTCCAGGAACTCTTGGAGAAACGTCAAATACAACTACTTCTAGATCTTTAGTAATTGCACTTTGAAGTGCAAATGGTCCAATTATGCCAGGAGGATATTCTTTTTTACAAGCTTCAACAAATTTAATTCCAATCTCAAAAACTTTTTCAAGTAAGGATTCTCTGATCGTAGCAGGAATGTGTCCAACTTCGATGTTTTGTAAAGGTATTTCAACATCGAGTTGTTGTCTTGCTGGTAAATTTACAAAATCGTAAAGGTTGGTTTGAAGTCTTCTATCAACTCCTAAAAATTCAAGTTCATTGTTGATATTAGAATAGAAATAATTGAAGTTAAAGTAAGTTCCTACTACAAATTCTTCGATGATTGCTGTCTTAAGGCTTTCTTCAGTTATTATTCCATTCTCGATTCTTTCTCTTGCCTTTTTCCAAAAGTCTTCTGGACTAGAAGCAGTAAAAAATGCCCTTTCAATTTTTCTTTTTGCTTCTTGAACCTTTACTATTACTAGCCTATCTATTTCATTGGGAGAACTAAATCTCTTAGGTTGTCTAATTCCTGCTTTTTCAAGAAGATAGTATTGATTTTTTTGAGCATTCCTTTCTTCGCTTCTAAGTAAAGCTCTATTTCCAAAGATTGGAACTTTAAAATTATTTTCAATACCATCATAAGGTACGTAAGTTGTAAACGAACGGTGTGGTACAAATATTGTGTTCAGAGTTCTAAGTTTTTCTTGAACCTCTTCATTTAATACATCTGAGAATCTATCCAATACAATTATCTCATCAAACAATCTTTTGAACATAAAATATGGTCTTTCCCTACCTTTTTGACAAACGACCACTGTTTTAAACCATTCATCTTTTGCACCATCCGCAATATCTAAAGCAGAGTGACTTCCAAGAGTTCCTATGTGGACGTTTTTCAAATCATAACTTTTTACTACTTCTTCTACCTTTTCTCTTGTGATCAAGTTTATTCACTAGAATATCAAAAAACACAGTTGATAAATTTTTAGTATTCAATGAAACAAAGCTCAAAATTAGGTGTTTAATTTTTATAATAAAAAGCAGAAAAAGAAATTTATCCTAAACTAGATTGAAACACTTACTTTTGACTTTACTGCAAAATGTTGAAGTTTAAGAAGCTTTTACTGTGAGTCCAACTAGTTGAATTTTGTTTCAGTTTTAACTTTCATTAATTTTTACATTAGTGGAATAAAAAGGAAATCTTTAAATTAGGTTTTAGTGCTGTTATAATATCTTATCACTTTCTCTGCAAATAAACTCATATCTTCCTTACTTTTAACTTCTGGAAATATAGCATTTATCTGAACAACCCCAAGCTTTCTATACTCTTCAATTCGTTCAATGCATTCTTCTGGTACTCCAACGATTCTTCCCGCTACGTAATCTTCATAACTTACATTTTCTGGTTTGTATTTCTCGATTTTCCTCTTAACATCCTCTTTAGAATATCCAATAATAACTTGGCCTGACCAAGAAAGCGATATCAAACTAACATTTCTTTTAAATTTTGTAGCATAACTTTCAAGGATAGAAAGTTTTCTTCTATAATCTTCTATTCTTACTCCTACAGTATCCCATCCATCCGAAACTTCTGCAATAACTCTTAACATTAACTTTTCTCCTGAACCTCCTATCCATATCTTTGGGTATGGCTTTTGAATTGGTTTTGGAAAATTAATAGCATCATTTACTGAGTAATACTTTCCTTTAAAAGTTGGTTTTTCTTCTGTCCACATCTTTTTTAATATTATTACTGCTTCCCTTAACTTAAGAATTCTTTCTTTTGCATTTTCGAATGGTATGCCATAGCCAATATACTCTTGCTCATACCACCCTGCACCTATCATAAAGTGTACTCTTCCATTACTTATGTTGTCTACAGTCGATACAATCTTTGCTAAGACAGAAGGGTATCTATAGGAATTGCATG